>CAZVJA010000040.1:0-4543 GCA_964626885.1 uncultured Planctomycetaceae bacterium
GTGCGCAGCGGACGACAGTCTTTTCACTCATCCTAGCGGAGTCGATTCTGATCTGCTTCGGGGGGCGGATGGTGGGAATTCTGCTCGGGCAGGGACTCGTGTATGGAGCCGCGCCGATCGTGGCGCAAAAGACCGGCCTGCTGATCACCCCGTTTGCTTTCGAGGTGGTCGAGTTGATTCTGCTGCCGGCGCTGATCGCGCTGGCTTCGCTTGTCGGAGTCGTTCCCGGGCTGACTGCCTACCGCACCGACGTCGCGCGCACGCTGGCGGATTGAAGCTTGTCCGGACTGGTGTGGCTTACACCGAAAAGGCTGGGCTTCTGAAAGCCGGACTGAAGCAGCGTTAGCCGTCCAGTTGGTCGGCGGGAAGCACCCGGGTGCCGATCCGCTCGCCGGCGATGGCCCGCTCGATATTCCCGACACGTTTGAAGTTGAACACGACGATCGGAATTCCGTGTTCCATGCAGTGGTGAATGGCGGGGTGGTCCATCACTTGCAGGTTCTGCTTCAATACATCCTGGAAGGAAATGTCGGAATAGCGGACCGCATGCGGGTTTTTCTCGGGATCTTCGGCGTACACGCCGTCGACCTTCGTGGCTTTGAGGACGACATCCGCCTCGATTTCCCGCGCACGCAGAGCCGCGGCGGTGTCGGTGGTTACGAAGGGACTCCCGGTACCGGCCGCCAGAATCACCACGCGCCCTTTTTCCAGATGGCGAATGCAGCGACGGCGGATGAACGGTTCGGCCACTCCTTCCATCCGGATGGCGGTCTGCAGCCGCGTCGGCACGCCGGCGTTTTCCAGAGCGTCCTGCAACGCCAGACCGTTGATTACCGTGGCGAGCATCCCCATGTAGTGCGCCGTCGATTGATTGATGGCGGCGCTCACGGCGGCGAATTCCTTGCCTCGCAAGATATTTCCGCCGCCGCAGACGATGGCTAATTGCACGCCGGAGGCCACGACTCGCTTGATTTGATCGGAAATCGAGGCCACTTCCGACATGCTGATTCCTGACTCGCCGCTGCGGCAGAAACTCTCGCCGCTCAGCTTCAGGAGCACCCGCTGATACGCGGGCTTGCCTGCGGAAGAACCATCGTCGGATTTGGCGCTCATAAAAAGTCTTTCATCAAAACGCACGCCCACCCGAAACGGTGGGCGTGGCAACGATCAACTTGGGGTAAACTCAGATGCCGATCACCCACCGTTGGAAGCCCACGGCTTTCAAGCCTTGTTCCGCCAGTGCCTGGCTGACCGCTTTGCTGTCGTCCTTCGCAAATGGTTGCGACAGGAGCACACCTTGTTCAACGTAGAACGTCTTCATCCGTCCATCGACGATTTTCTCGACGATATTATCCGGCTTGCCAGATTTCTTCGCTTCGGCCGTCAGCCGGTCGCGTTCGCCCTGCACGAGAGCCTTGTCGAGTTCCTCGGCGTGCGTCACGGTGGGTTTCATGGCCGCAATGTGCATCGCGACATCGCGGAGCACCGCTGCCGTTTTGTTCTCGCCGGCTGCCTGGAATAACACGCCGGTCTTGCCGTCATGATGCACGTACGACCCCACCGGACCGGCAACGCGAGTCACGCGGGAGACCACGATCTTCTCGCGGATCTTATTGACGAGCTCGTCCCAGACATCGTTGAGCGACTTGCCCGACTTACCGGGTGCCGGTTGCGCAAGAAGCTCCTCCGGGGTCTTCGCGCCGGGGCCTTCGAGCAATTGCTTGACCAGGAGGTTGCCGAGTTCGAGGAACCCCTCGGCCGAAGCGACCGGGGCCGACTCGCACTGCAGTTCCACCATCGCGGCTTCGCTGCCGTCGGCTTTGACGAGAGTGAAAATCCTTCCTTCGAGCGTGGCGTTCTCGGCCCGCTTCTCGCGCACCTTTCCCACCTCGCGCTTCAGGATCTCGATCGCCAGTTTCTGATCGCCACCGGCTTCAACGAGGGCCTTTTTGCAGGTCATCATCGGCAAGTCGGTAATCTCGCGCAATTCCTTGACGGCCTGAGCCGAAATCTCTGCCATGGTCTCATTTCTCCTCTCCGCCAATCGGCGGATTTCTTCAAATCGCTGTTTCCACTGATCCGGAAGCTGTTCCAGCTCTGTAAGAATCCGCAGGATCGTACTTAAGAGTTGTCGATTTTCTCGTTCAAGCGCCTCCAGCCTGCGTTGCAGAAGGCGAATTTCCCGATCGCGTCCGTCGTCGTCGGACCACGCGGCGACGCTCATGGTTGCGTCTCTGCACTTGAAGTTTGATTCGAGAAGCGTGCTTCGCGCCTCAAGCCGAAACGAACCTCGCCTGGTGATCCGCTGGGTCTATCCCAACGACGGAATCGGACGCGGCTCTTCCTTTTTCGCCTGTTCCTTGGGTTCTTCCGGCAACTGAGACCGCCCGTCGGCCACCGCTCCCGCGAGATAGCCAAGAATCAGCCGGATCGACCGGATGCTGTCGTCGTTCCCGGGAATCGGCAGATCGACCATATCAGGATCAGAATCGGTGTCGATCAGCGCGACGACCTTCGCACCAATGATTCGCGCTTCGCGGACAGCGTTCTTTTCCTTGTGCGGGTCCACGACGACGATTGCTTCCGGCAACCGGTTCATCGCGCGGATACCGTTCAGGTTGCGATACACCTTCCGCTTCTCGCGCATCAGGGTGGACTGCATTTTCTTCGAGAACGTAGCCAACTCGCCGCTGTTCTCAAGTGCTTCCAGCTCTTCCAACCGCTTCAACCGGCTGCGAATCGTGCGGAAGTTCGTCAGCGTCCCCCCCAGCCATCGCTCGGTGACGTAGGGCATCTTGCAGCTTTCGGCCGTTTCACGAATCGCCTCGGCCGCCTGTCTTTTCGTTCCGCAGAAGAGCACCAGACTCCCCTGAGACGAGACCCTTTGCAGGTATTTTCGCGCACGCAGCAAGCCGCGGACCGTCTCCTTGATATCAATGATATGGATCAGGTTCCGCTTGCCGTAAATGTACGGCCGCATCTTCGGGTTCCATTTGCTGGTGCGATGCCCGAAATGGACCCCGGCGTCGAGAATGTCTTTCACGACAATGTCTGTCACGTTCAAAGCTCCTGACTGCGAGTAAATCGTCTCCCGGCCATCGGCCGGACCCGTCCTTCAAGCAGGACCGTCCCGAGACGTACCCGTCGAAATAGGACACAAAATGAGATAGCCAGGATCGCGCGATCCCGACCCCGGGGCGAAGCACCAATTCGGTGAAAAACCACCCCCTCCAATACCCTGGAGAAGGGTGAATCGTAACCGTTCCCGCGAAAGGCGTCAAACGAGGGTCTTGCGGCGAGGGGACCAAGACCTGTAGTACTACATACTGCCGCGGTACTGTCCTGCCCGACCCACCCCGCACGGAACCCCTACCATGAAAATCATCGATATCCAGACCTACCCGGTGAATCTCGGCGAAGGGAATCACGTCTTTATCAAAGTGCTCACCGATGAGCATCTGCATGGCATCGGAGAGGCGTACCGCGTCGGCCCGGACCATGCCGTCGAGCAGACGGTCCATTACCTTAAAGACTGGCTCATCGGCGAAGACCCGACCCGTATCGAGCACCTCTGGCGGATCATGTACAACGGCTCCCGGTTTCCCGGCGGCTCAATGCTCAACGCCGCCATCAGCGGCATCGAGCTGGCCCTGTGGGACGTGAAGGGGAAAGCCCACGGCGTGCCGGTCTACCAGTTGATCGGCGGGCGCTGCCGAGATCGCATCCGCCTTTACCACGCGATCGGAGGCGACACGCCGCAGGCCGCGGCCGAAGATGCACTGCGGGTCGTCAAACAGGGATTCACCGGCGTGAAGATGAGCCCGCAGCCGTCCGGGCATTACAAAATGCCGTGGGGCAAGGTTCTCAAGGAAACCGCCGCGAAGATGGAAGCCGTTCGCAGGGCGGTCGGTGACGATGTCGACATCGCCCTTGATCCGCACGCGCAAATCTTCGAGCCGATTCGCGCGTGGGAGCTGGCGGAAGCCGTCAAGCCGTACCGTCCCATGTTCTACGAAGAGCCGCTACGGCCGGAAAATGTCAGCGCAATGGGGAAGCTCCGCGAGAAGTGCGACATCCCGATCGCCACGGGCGAAATGCTCTACACGAAATACCAGTTCCGCGATGTTCTCGCGATGGGAGCCGCCGACATTCTACAGCCCGACCTTTTGATCTGCGGTGGTCTCATGGAAGCCAAGAAGATCGCTGCGATGGCCGAGGCGGAATACCTCACCGTCGCGCCGCACAACCCGATGGGACCGGTTTCGACCGCCGTTTGCGGGCACTTCTGCATTTCGACGCCGAACTTCGCGATCCTCGAATACCGCATCGACAGCAGCGGCCCGGCCCGCGATCTGCTGTTGCAGCCCTTCAAAATGGTCGATGGTTACCTCGAAGTTCCCGACACGCCCGGGCTCGGCATCGAGTTGAACGAAAAAGCATTTGCGGGCCGACCGCTGAAAACCTGGCGTCGCCAGCTTATCATCGAAGGGGACGGGAACATCGGGTATCAGTAGAGCGGTCCGCCGTCCGCTTTCAGCGATCA
>CAZVJA010000040.1:4643-33354 GCA_964626885.1 uncultured Planctomycetaceae bacterium
CCATGCCCGAACCAGTTGTCTATCTCAGCGGCCGGACTGTTCCCGCCTCGCAGGCGCATCTTGCCATCTATGATGCCGGCATCGTTCTCGGTGCCACCGTCACCGAAATGGCCCGCACCTTCCGCCACCAGCTCTTCCGGCTGGAGGATCATCTGGCGCGCATCGGCCGGGCGCTGCGATACGTCCGTTTCGACATCGGTATGCCGATCGAACAGCTTGGCCAAATTTGCCGCGATGTCGCCGCGCAGAATGCGAAGCTCATCGGCACCGACGACGAACTCGGGCTGATCATCTTCGTTACCGCCGGCGAATACCCCACCTATGCCGGCGGAGCAGCTGGCTCGGTCCGCACCACGCCGACCGTTTGCGTGCACACGTTCCCCATGCCGTTCGAGTTGTGGGCCGCGAAGATGGAGCGGGGGCTGCACCTCGTCACGCCGTCGATCCGTCACGTTCCACCGCAATGTTACGACCCGAAGATGAAGTACCGCAGCCGCATGCACTACTATCTGGCCGACCAGGAAGCGCGGCTGGCCGATCCCGACGCGTCGGCCCTGCTGCTCGACCTCGACGGCAACGTAACCGAAACGAGCGGGGCGAATTTTCTCATCGTAGAAGAGGGGGCGATCGTCTCGCCGACCTTGCGGAACACGCTCCCGGGCATCAGCCGCGCGACAGTGAAAGATCTTGCGGCTAAGCTCGGCATCGATTTTGTCGAGCGTGACCTCCAGGTGTTCAACGTCATCAACGCGTCGGAAGCCTTCACCGCCAGCACGCCGTACTGCCTGATGCCGGTGACCAAGATCAACGGTCTCCCCATCGGCGACGGTAAGCCAGGCCCGGTGTTGAAGCGCCTGCTCTCCGCCTGGAGTGACCTCGTCGGCCTCGACATCTCGCAACAAATCGCGGAGGGAGCGAAGCGACGGACGGGGAAGTGAATTGGCTGCGAATGCATGCCGAACTTCGCATGTCTTTACACGAGCGAGGGGCGTGAACCCCATCCCTCGTTTTCATCATCATGAACTGAGAGCTTCACCTTCGATGAACGGTTCACAGGGTCAAGAAGAAGAGAAGCAGCCTGAACCCATCCAGGCGGTGTATTCAACACCTGACGTTAACAGTCGGATAGAGCTTCATGCTGGACCAATGACATTTCGGTTCGACAAGGACACGCTTGTTGGGGACGGAAGACTATTCTACGCGTGGTTGCCGTCACCCGCCCTTCGCTTCGAAATGTTCACTGACAAGCAGTTGCCTCGCGATTTGCGCCTTGCCTTCAAACTTCCAAACGCTGAGACAACTGAAATTGAAGTGCATAGCCTTCGACGAACTGTACCAGTCGTTGGAGTGGGCAGTGGACATGTTGCTGGCTCACAGCTTCGCATATCGGGAACCATCAATGGGGAAGTTGTCACAGGAGTTCAGACAGCACTTTCGTCGCTGCTTTTCCACCTGCCGAATATTCCGGCATTCGGCCTTTCTCCTGACGGATTTGCTCACCAAACGGATAATTTCGTCGTTGCCTGGCAACGTGTAATCCTGCGAAGTGATCGTTGGATTGTAACGCTCGATCCCGTATCAAATGAGGATGACCTCATTCGGAAGATGAAAGCCACTCGCGGATATCCCATAACGCGAGTCGGACGGCTTGAACGTGCGGATGGCAAAACTTTCACACTCAAAGCGGCACGACAGGCACTCGAAATCGTCGAACACGCTCTTTCATTTGCCCTCGAAGGTTGGGTCGCTCCGATGTTGCTCGTGGGAATTGGAAGGAATGGTCAACGGAAATGCGAGGCGTGGTCGTCGCGCCACGTTAGTCCGTATCAGGCACATTTAGGATGGTTCGATTTTCATCATCCAGGCTCGCTCTCGGAGCTCTTTGCTGCACTCGATAAGCAATGGAAAGGTGATGTACTGCGAGAGCCGTTGAAAGACGCCATTTATTGGTATATCGAAATCCACCGTCGACCAATGCATATAGAAACCGGCATCATGTTGGCGCAGATTGCACTGGAAATGCTCAGTTGGCTGATTCTCATTGAATGTAACGCCGTAGTTTCGGAGAAGGGATTCAGCGACCTCCCGGCGGCTGACAAACTAAAACTCTTGCTATCGACGTGCTCGATCCCGATCAAACCCCCGGCTGAACTTAGCTCCCTCTCGAAGCTTGCGAAGGCTGAGAATTGGCAGGGCCCAGATGTGCTTGTTCAAATTCGTAATTCAATTGTCCACCGCAACAAGAAAAAGCGGGAAAAATCGGGTAAGAAATTACTATCTAGTGAAATCCTCCATGACGCCAGTCGCCTTGCTTGCTGGTACCTTGAACTGGTTATCTTGCGGCAGCTTGAGTACCAAGGTGATTACTCAAATCGTCTGAAGCAACGATGGGTCGGTCAGGTTGAACCAGTTCCATGGGTCACGAACAGAGATGCCAAATCATAAGCAGCGGTATTCGTCAGATAGCTTTGTGCTGATTGATTCCTGCTGCGCTCATTGATGAATATCGATCCAATGCCCATCGTCGAATCGAAATGCACACTCGAAACCGATCGGGCGGGGCGGGTTGATAAGATCGTGCAGGAGCTCACCGGACGGTCGCGGGCCGATGTGCGGGGGTTGTTCGACCACGATTGCGTCACGCTCAATGGTCAGCCGTGCGCGGAGGCCGGAACGGTCGTCAAAGCGGGCGACGTCGTCGCGGTGCGGCATGATCCGCATCGCAGGTATCGCGAGAAGCCACGGGCTCACGAGAGCGCCGTGTACCGGCTGGTTTATGAAGATGACGACCTGATTGTTGTCGACAAGGCCGCGCGCGTGCTGACTGTCCCCACTCGAAAAGGGGAAACGCACACGCTGCTCGGAGCGGTCAGCCTGTATCTCAGCCGCCGCCATCATCGCGGGCAGGCCCACGTGGTGCATCGACTTGACCGTGGAACATCAGGACTGCTGGTGTTCGGCAAGAGCGCACGGGTGGCAGGGCAATTGCAGAACCAGTTCCGCGGCCGCAAGCCGGAGCGCGAATATGCGGCGATCGTGGCGGGAGTTGTTGAGCGCGACGAAGGGACATTCGACACCCGGCTAGGAACCACGAAAAGCCTGCAGCGCTACTCGGTTCGCGAGGATGAAGAAGGGGAGTCAGCCATCACGCATTATCGGGTGGAATGCCGGCTGAAGGACGCAACATTCCTTCGCGTGCGGCTGGAAACGGGGCGACGCAATCAAATTCGCGTCCACTTCGCCGAGGCGGGGCACCCCGTGCTGGGGGACGATCGGTATCGCGCGGAGCTGGCCCGCCATCGCCGATGGACGGCCCGGCGTCTCGCGCTGCATGCCACGACGCTGGGGTTCGAACACCCGCGCACCGGAGAGACACTCCGCTTCCAATCGCCGCTGCCGCCGGAATTCGAGCGGTTTCTCAACACGCAGCGCGGCTAAGTTGCGCGAGTACGTGGATCGATTTTCGCTGTAGTTGAACGAGGCCATGCTCGATCATCTCACAACCACAAATGCACCCGCTCCGCCAGTTGCGGCGGAAGGCGTCGTTCGATGGCGGCGCGGATTTGCCGTTCGTGGTACCGTGTGCTGAAGTGCGTGGCGATGATCAACTCGTTCTTGAACTTGTCGGCCCGTTCGATGATGTCGTCGAGATGCGTATGCCCGAACTTGTGGATCTTCTCCTTGCGATGTTCGGGGCGGAAGAAGGTCAGCTCAGTGATCAGAATCTGCGATTCGTAAACCGGCGGATAGCCGTCGAGCCCCGCTGGGGCCGTGTCTCCGGTGTAGCAGAGGATCGGCACGCGCACTTCGTGGCTGACTTCGTTCCCCGCCATGCGGATGTCGCGGATTTCGTCGCCCGAAAGCCCCTGGTATTCCGGCTTGAGCTTGCGCCGGCGGTCCCACACCACGTAGCCAAGCGAGGGAACAGTGTGTTTCGTCGCGAACGCGGTGACGATCTGCTCACGCGACAGTTCGACTTCGTCCCCCGGCTTCAGACCGACGAGTTCGCACATCATTCGCCCGCGGTCGAGCCGCTGCCAGAGATGGAGCACCTTGCGGACATTCTCGACGGCTTCTTCCGGCATGTAAATTGTCGGAGGGTCCATCTTCATCATCCGCCGGCGCGCGACATACACCGGAATGGCTGCCAGGTGGTCGAGATGTGAGTGCGAGATGAAAAAGGTCTGCGTTCCCATGAACGACCAGGGGCTGCCACCCAGTTCGAAGCCGAGCTTCAACTCGGCAATCCGCCAGTAACTTTGCACGGCGGCGCGCGAGTAGCCCTCGATGGTGTATCCCTTGAAGTGCAGGGAATTGACGGGAAGATTTTCGATCATCGAGGGTCAGGGCTGTAAGGGTTCGTCGGGTAGCCGGGGAGACATTTTAACGAGCCCCGGTATGATCTCGCGCACACGTCCCCACAGGGCCGCTCGCGAAATCGGGAAACAGTGCATTATGCGGCACGGCGGCGGAAGTGGAAACCCATTGGGCTTCGCGGTCGCCAAAGTCTGTTTCTTTGGCATCGACACCCGTTGTCGGTTTCCGGATCGCGCCGAAACAGAGCAAACGGCAGCAGGCGTGGGTACTCAGCCAACGCGGACCATCTTGCCGGTGGCGATGCTCTTCGCCTCGGCATGGCAGAGTTTCAGGGCATCTCGCGCCAGCTGACCCGACAAGATCACAGGTTCCTTTCCGGTGCGGACGGCATTTACGGCAGTCTGCAGTTCGGCGGTAAAAGCGGAGCACCATTCCGTTCCCCCCTTGAGCGCGGGGGTTGTGGCCTTGCCGTTCTTGGTGACAAGTGTGAGGGGGCGATCGACCACCCATTGGCCCGCAAGCGTTCCTGCGGTGAATAGCAGGGTCGCCTGCTCGAGATAGATTTCGAATCCATGCGCGAACTCCAGCCCCTTGGCCGCGATGCCGCCGCTGACGCAGCTCACCGCCAGTTTCGGATCGTCATATACGTACTGCGTATGCACGTGATTGACGAGTCCCTCTTGCACAATGCCGCGCGAGAAGACGGCCTGGGGCACACCGCACGTCAGGCCGATGTAATGATTGTCGTGAATGTGCAAATCGATTCCCCAGCCTCCGAGGCGACGGTAATCGTTCATCGCCTGCGACCATTTCGGCGGAGTGATCACCCGGCGGAAGTGGGCAGCCAGCAGACGGCCGTACTTACCCCCCTGAATGCATTCGGCCGCATATTGAAACTCGGGGAAGAAGGGGAGCACGTGGGCAACCATCAGCATCACCCCCGACTTGGAAGCCGCTTTCACCATCCGCTCGGCTGCGTTCATCTCGATGGCGATCGGTTTTTCGACGAGGGTGTGCTTGCCGGCAGCGATCGATTCGAGGGCGACCTTCTCGTGCAAGTCGGTCGGGAGGCAGATGTCGACAAGATCGATCTCCGGATCGTTGAGGATATCGCGGTAGTCGCTGCAGGCTTTGATCCCCTTCAGGTTGACATGCCCGCCGCGCGGTCCAAAGTTGCCTTGGATGCCGGTCCAGTCGCCGGCGAGCTTCTTTTTGTCACGCGTCCCAATCGCGGCGACCTTCGCCCCTTTCAGCTTGCGCGCTCCT
This sequence comes from uncultured Planctomycetaceae bacterium, assembly GCA_964626885.1. GTDB lineage: Bacteria > Planctomycetota > Planctomycetia > Planctomycetales > Planctomycetaceae > CAZVJA01. The sequence continues at coordinate 10,227 of CAZVJA010000040.1, forward strand.
TCGAAATGGGTATACCCCATGAATCCGATGCCGATGATTCCGATGCGTATCATGAACTGGGCTTTCGTCGTTGATGTCTATCAGGTGAATAAGACGAGGGATATTCCGTCTGTCACTGGCTACCGAGGCTGCCTAAGGGAAAAGCGTCCTCAGATTCGGACAGGGTACAGATGAGGAATCGCCGGCTGGTAAAAGCCCTCGAAGATTTCCCGGAACCGGAACTCAGCATAGCCGTGGCATGCTGCCAGTGGTAGCAGCCGGCTGCGGATGAGTTCTGAGAACCGGCGGGCTTGGTGAAGTGACACAGTTCCCGAGCTGTTTGTCTGATTCATCTTCGGGGCTCGGGACCGCACCAAATTAATCCACCCGGGGCGAACTTCTTTTCAGACGACCACAAGGCGACTCATATTTCCCAAACCACCAAAATGACTGGTCCAAGCCAGTGCCAGGCTTCTCGGGTGCTCTCAGTGTGTGCTTGTTGCACGGTTTTCGGGCATTTTGCGCTGCCTAAATACTGTGCATGCGGGATTGTGACGGCTGTTGATTGTCGATGTGTTGGTTGGGCTGACTGCTCCTGCCTGTTCTCTTTTGCTGGCCACAATCCCTCGGCGTCTACAAATTGGCTCGGGTCCGGGTCTTTGGGCGCGCGTTAACCACGGGTAGTTTCTGCCTTTTCCTGCAATTTGCGGCGATTCTCGCTGGATTTTTAGCTGGCATGGTTGTTATCCTTGTGACCGCGCATTCGATTTGACGACAGTGCGGACGCGACAAAAAGGTAGCCGTCGCGGAAGGCAGGTTGCCTCCGACGGAGAGACAAGCGTTAGCGATCTGAGTGACGACTTCGCCGAACAAGTGGTCTCGTGGTGAGATCATGCGGAAGGAGAATGACGAGAGGATCACAAGATCGCGCTTGCAACAAGGAAGCTGCTGAAGAAACCATAGGAAGGAGTTGCGACCATGCTTGTGCTGTCGAGGAAACCCGGAGAGCGAATCCTGATCGGTGAAAACGTGACAGTCACGATCGTGCGGATCGGGCCGAATAACGTTCGTTTGGGAATCGAGGCCCCCCGCGAATTGAACATTGTTCGCGAAGAGCTTTGTATTCCTCTCACCGATGGCGCTCTGCCTCCGGAGATTGCCGGGACTGTCGACCAGGCCCATCCCTAGAGCGACCCGCGCAATCCGAGCATTCCCGCGAACATCCCCGTTTCGTGCCGTAATTTGTGTGTCGGGGGGCGTTCCGGCTTAGAATCTGTGGGCGGGGTGCGATTGGGGGGCACTGCCCTACTGCAAATTCTTGGGCAGCCGGCTTGATGCGATGCCTAGTGACTGCTCGCTCCGACGCCCGGTGCGAAACTGTCCGCTTCTTGTTCAGGGCTGGATGGACCTGTACAATTAGAGTTCGGCTAAAGCTCGGCACCGACCCGGGATAAATGCTTCCGAACTCTTTGCGGGAGGAGCGGGAAATGCTGCAATTGACTGGCTCGGGAACCGCCCATACCTGCGACGGTATCACCCGTCGCGATTTTCTTCAGGCGGGAACGCTTTCGGCAGTCGGATTATCCCTCGTCGAAATGCAGGCGCTTCAGGCGCAGGGAGCCGTTTCGAAAGGACACGATGACCGCGCCGTGATCATGATCTTCAACCTCGGGGCCCCCAGTCAGCTTGATTGCTGGGACATGAAGCCCGAGGCGCCGGCCGAAATCCGCGGTCCGTTCAAACCGATCGATACAAAATCGTCGGAGATTCAGATCAGCGAAATTTTTCCGCTGCATGCCCAGCAGGCGGATAAATTTTCCATCGTCCGGAGTTGTTACCACACCGCCGCCGCGGTGCACGACACCGGCCACCAGATGATGCAGACCGGGCGTCTCTTTACTGGCGGCATCAATACGCCGCATGCCGGCTGTGTGCTTGGTTATCTTCGCGGTCGAAAGACGGACCTCCCGCCGCATGTCATTCTTCCGGAACCGATGGGGAGCACCGGCGGGGGGCTTCCGCACGGACAGGATGCGGGATTCCTGGGTAAGGCGCACGATCCGTTTGTACTGATGGCGGACCCGTCGAAACCGAATTTCAAAGTCCCAGATCTCTTACCGCCGCGCCAGATCGGTGAAGCAAGGCTCAACAGGCGACGGAAGCTGCGGGATGTCGTCGATTCGACCGTGAAAAGTTTCGAGAAGAGCCAAAACGCGGAGTTGCTCGACAGTAACTTCGAGGCGGCATTCCGCATTATGACCAGCACACAAGCCCGCGAAGCATTCGATATCTCGAAAGAACCTGATGAAGTTCGAACACGCTACGGGAAGAACCGTTTCGGTCAGTGCTGCCTGATGGCCCGGCGGCTGATCGAAGCCGGAGTTCGTTTCGTGACGATCAATACATTCCTGACGGTCTTCAACGAGATCACATGGGACATTCACGGCACGAAGCCGTTCACGTCTATTGAAGGGATGAAGGATATCGTCGCGCCGATGTACGACCAGGCCTACAGCGCGTTGCTGGAAGATTTGCAGCAGCGCGGAATGCTGGGGAACACCTTGGTGTGCAACCTGGCGGAATTCGGTCGCACGCCGCGCGTCAACCCGGCCGGCGGGCGCGATCACTGGCCGCAATGTTGGTCGAGCTATTTCGCGGGTGGCGGCGTGCAGGGAGGCCGCGTCGTGGGGCGGAGCGATCCGGTCGGGGGTTATCCGGCGGAGCGTCCGGTGGCGCCGAATGAAGTCGTCGCGACCATTTTCCGCAGCTTGGGATTGGATCTGGAGGCACACCTGCCGGGACCGGCGGGGCGTCCCTTCCCGCTCGTCGATTCCGGTACGCGTCCGGTCGAAGAGCTGTTCTGAGACCGTGGTCACAAGTTGCTCCGGATGACGTTGCATTCTCGACGCATGTCGCGGAATGGCTAAGCCGCCAATCGGAAGATCGTGGAGACCCGAAATGAGGCGATTATGTTGATGCACTTCCGCCGGAGCGGTTCGCCGTTCCAACTTCGAATCGCCCGCCTGCTCCTTGTGGCCGGATTTGTTTGGAATCTGGCGGCAACAAGCTCACTGCGTGCCGAAGATTCTCTGACGATTCTCCCTAGCGAGATCACGCTCTCCGGTTCGGAAGCGCGACAGCAACTGGTGATCGAACGGTCGCGCAACGGTCGATACGTGGGGCAGGTTGACCCAAAAGATCTGGTGATCGAATCCCCAAATCCCCAAGTGGTGCGCGTCGGTAACGGGATCGCTGTGCCTGTCGGCAACGGTGAAGCTGTCGTGACCGCGAAAGCCGGTAGCCAGGTTGCCAATGTGCGGATCAAGGTTCAGGGGATGGAAGCGCCGCACCGCTGGAGCTTCCGTAACCACGTGCAGTCGGTGTTCTCGAAGACCGGGTGCAACTCGGGGCCATGCCACGGCGCGGCGGCAGGCAAGAACGGCTTTAAGCTGTCCTTGCGAGGTTATGATCCTGATGCAGACTTTTTCACGATCACCCGGCAATCGCGCGGGCGACGAGTGGTACCATCGGACCCGGGTCGCAGCATGGTTCTCACTAAGCCGACCGGAGCGTTGCCGCATAAAGGAGGAGTAAGATTCGACGTCGACTCGCTGGAATATCGAGTGATCGCCGAGTGGATCGCCGCCGGTCAGACTCCGCCGTCGACCGATGACCCGCGATTGGAGCGATTGGAACTGCTTCCCAATCAAGCCGTGCTGAAGAACGGCTCAACTCAGCAATTTCTCGTCCTTGCGCACTTCAGCGACGGCCATGTCGAAGATGTGACCCGTTGGGCAAAGTACACCTCGACGAACCAGACGGTCGCGAAGATCGACGATCATGGGCTCGTGTCGGTGATGGGCAACGGCGAAGGGGCGGTCGTCGCGTGGTATCTGGCGAAGAACGGCATGGCGACGGTTTCGGCTCCATACGAGAGCAGTATCGCGCCCGAGATATTCGCCGGAGCTGCACGGGCCAACTTCATCGATGAGCTCGTGCTCGACAAATTGCAGAGCTTGAATATTCCGCCGTCCCCCGACGCCCACGACGGCGAGTTTTTGCGGCGGGCATTCATCGACACGATCGGTGTGCTGCCGACAGTGAATGAAGTGCGCGAGTTTCTTGCGGATGCGTCTCCCGACAAGCGCGTGCAGCTGGTTGATCGATTGCTGGCGCGGCCGGAGTTTGTCGACTACTGGACGTACCGCTGGTCGGATCTTCTGCTCGTGACGAGTGCTCGATTGCGGCCGCAGGCGGTCGACACCTATTCCAAATGGATTCGGACTCAAGTGGCTGAGAATGCGCCCTGGGATAAGCTCGCGCGGGGAATTGTGACCGCCCGGGGAGGAACGCTGGAGAACGGCGCGGCGAATTTTTATTCGCTGCACGAAGACCCTCAGGAGATGGCGGAAACGGTCTCGATGGCGTTTCTGGGGATGTCGATCAACTGTGCCCGCTGCCACGATCACCCGCTCGAGAAATGGACCAACGACGATTACTACGGCATGGCGAATCTGTTCGCGCGAGTCCGCTCCAAAGGATGGGGCGGCGCGTCGGAGAGCGGCGATGGGAACCGCGTGGTGTTCGTCTCGACGGAAGGGGAGTTGATTCAGCCGCGCACCGGGAGGCCGCAGGCACCGCGCCCGCTGGATGGCGCGGTCATCCCCTTTGAGGCCACACGAGATCGGCGCGACAATCTGGCGGATTGGCTCACTAACCCCGCGAATCCGTACTTCAGTCGGGCCATTGTGAATCGCGTCTGGGCGAACTTCCTGGGTGTGGGACTGGTGGAAAGTGTCGACGACATGCGGCTGACAAATCCCCCCAGCAACGAGAAACTGCTCGACGCACTGGCAGATTATCTCGTGGAGAATCACTTCGATCTTAAGAAGCTGATGCGGTTGATTCTGACATCGAAGACCTATCAGCGTTCAAGCACGACAGTAGCGGGGAATGAATTGGATGAGCGGTTCTACTCGCGCTGCTATCCTCGGCGGATGCGGGCCGAAGTGCTGCTCGATGCCCTCTCACAGGCGACGGAATCGCCGACGATGTTCAAGGACCAGCCGCGCGGCACGCGGGCGCTTGAACTGCACGATGCGAAAGTCGATTCGTACTTTTTGCAGGCGTTTGGCAGGCCGGAACGGATTATTACCTGTGAATGCGAACGCTCGAATGAGCCGAGCATGGTGCAGGTGCTGCACATCACCAACGGCGACACGCTCAACGGCAAGTTGGAGGCAAACGACAATCGAATCGATCGGCTGTTGAAGAGCGGCACGGCATATGAACAGGTCGTCGAAGAGATCTTTCTAGCATCGCTGGCGCGGCTGCCGAGTGAAGATGAGAAATCAAAGCTGGTTGGTGCACTGGCGGAATCGGATGAGCAGGAGACAGTTCAGGCATTGCAGGCTCTGCGGCAGCAGGTTGACGACGTGCTGTCTCAAAAAGACGCCGCGGCGCGGCAGGATGCCTTACAGAAGTTGTTTCCAAAATTGACATCGACCCCGGGAGAGATCGCGGCGAAGAAGCGGCAGACGCTCGAAGACGTCTTCTGGAGTGTGCTCAGCAGCCGCGAGTTCTTGTTCAACCATTAATTGATATCGTGTCATCATGAAGACTTACCGGATCTCGAGAGTTCTCCTGCTCGTAGTGACCGTGCGAACGCTGTTCGTCGGCGGGTTGTTTGCTGCCGAACCGGCGGTCCCCGATTACGATCGCGAAGTCGCGCCGATCTTCAAGAAATACTGCAACGGCTGCCACAACGCGAAAGAAGCGGAGGGGGAGCTGGTGCTGGAATCATTCCCCCAGCTTCTAAAAGGGGGAGCAAATGGCGCGGTTATTGTCCCTGGCGACGTCGACAAGAGCGTCATGATTCTCGCGCTCGAAGGGAAAATCGAAACGAAGATGCCGCCGGAAGGCAAACCAGCGCCCAAGGCGGAGGAAATCGCGATTCTGAAGGCATGGATTAAGAGTGGCGCAAAAGGGCCTTCAAAAGAAAGCCCCGGCGACAAAGGAACCCTTGTCACCCCGAAGATCCGACCAGTCGCCGCGGTGAGAGATCCGGTCACGGCAGCGGCATGGTCTCCTGACGGAAAATGGATTGCGGCGGGGCGTTATCATCGGGTTGAGATATTGTCCGCGGACGATCAGAAGGTGGTAAAGACGCTGGATGGGCCGGCGGGGAACATCACGGATGTCGGATTTTCGATTGACGGCGCGGCGTTGTTCGCGGCCGGTGGTGAGCCTGGGCTTTATGGTGAGGCGGTGGTGTGGAAGACCGCCGACTGGTCGCTGACGCGGAGCATTCGGGGACACACGGACAGTTTGTACGCGGCGGGGTTAAGCCCGAACGCCAAGTTTCTCGCCACGGGGGGTTACGATCAGAAGATCCTGTTGTGGGATGCTCAGACCGGCCAGAAGGTGCGCGAATTGACGGGGCACAATGGCCCGGTGTTTGACCTCGCCTTCCATCCCGGGGGAAAAATCCTCGCCAGTGCCAGCGGCGATAGAACGGTCAAACTCTGGGATATCGCGACCGGAGAGCGGCTCGATACTCTCAATCAGCCGACGAAAGAGCAATACGCCGTTGCATGCAGTCCCGATGGCCGCTACGTCGTCGCGGGGGGAGTCGATAATCGGATTCGCATCTGGGAAATTCGGGAGCAGGGGCGCGAAGGGACAAATCCGATCGTCGAGGCGAAATTCTCGCACGAAGCGCCGATTTTGAAGCTGGCGTTCACGCCAAACGGACAGGCTTTCGTCTCATCGGCGGAAGACCGAACCGTAAAAGTTTGGAACACGAGCGATTTCACACAAGCTGCAAGCTTCAATAGTCAGACGGATTGGAGTCCCGCGCTGACGATCGCTCCCGATAACGGTGCGATCGCCGTCGGACGCTTGGATGGAACCCTGGTGACCTACCCACTCGCCTTGAAACAGGATGATCCCGCAAACCGCCCGCGGCCGATTCTCTCGCCGGAAGTCTCCACGAGTGCTGGTCAAGCGACGTCCGAAAAACTCGCGGAATCGAAAGAAGCGGAGCCGAACGACACCATCGAAGCAGCTTCGACGATGACAGTCCCGGGGGTTGCATCGGGAGTGTTGTCGACAGAAAGACCTGGGCAACAGGATGTCGATCTGTATCGGTTCGAGGCGAAAGCGGGACAGACATGGGTCATTGAGACGAAGGCCATCGGCGAGAAGGAACCGGCCGATACCCGGATTGATATTCTTGACGCGGCAGGAAAGCCGGTCGTGCGTTATCTGCTGCGGGCTGTCCGTGATTCGTACATCACATTCCGGCCGATCGACTCGCGGCAAGGGGAAGTGCGTGTTGAGAATTGGGAAGAGATGGAACTCAACCAATACCTCTACATGGGAGGAGAAATCTGCCGCATCTTCCGCATGCCGCGCGGGCCGGACTCGGGATTCGCGTTTTACCAGATGAATGGCGCACGGCGATGTTATTTCGGCACCAGCGGTACGACGCATGCGAAAGATTCGCCTGTGTATATCGTCGAACCGTATGCCCCGGGTACAAAGCTTCCCGATAACGGTCTGCCGGTCTTTCCGTTGTATTATTCCAACGACGACGACGGCGAGCGCAAACTCGGCAAAAATTCGGTCGTGAGATTCACTCCCCCCGCCGATGGAGCATACCTGGTCCGCGTGGCGGACGTCCGCGGCATGAACGGGCCTGATTTCAGTTATCAATTGACAATCCGACCCGCCCGGCCCGATTTCGGTGTTTCGATTTCCGGACGAGATGCAAAAGTTCCCGCGGGAAGCGGGCAGCGGTTTACGGTCAATCTCGACCGCATCGACGGCTTCGATGGAGAAGTGCGAGTCGATATCTCCAGCATACCGGAGGGTTATCGTGCGACAACGCCGATTGTCGTTGAGGCGGGGCATGTCGAGGCGCGAGGAGTCCTCAACGCGTCAGCCGATGCAAAGCCGCTCTCCAAGGAAGAGTGGGAAAAAGTCAAAATCACCGCGAAAGGGAGCATCGACGGGAAAGAAGTTGTCAAGGAGTCCGGAAACCTGGGAGCGGTGACATTGGAACCAAAGCCAAAGGTCATTGTTCGTTTGGAGCGTGACAATAGCTCTCCGGGAGCTTCGGGCGGTGCCGGGCCGAACGAATTAGTACTCGCCCCCGGAACGACCATCACGGCAATGCTGAGAGTTGAGCGGAACAACTTCGACGGCGAATTGCGGTTCGATGTCGATAACCTTCCGCACGGGGTCATCGTCGACAACATCGGTTTGAGCGGAATTCTGGTGCGAGAAAAGGAAGTCGAACGTCAAATCTTTCTGACAGCCGCAAGCTGGGTGCCGGAAACATCTCGGCTGATCGATGCAGTCACGCAAAGCGAAGGGGGGCAGGCTTCGCTGCCGATCCTGCTGACCGTGCGAGGAAAGGCCGAACTCGCTGGTGCACAAGCCGCACAGCAAGGTGTGCCGAAAACCGCGGGATCGGGAAACTAACGCATGGCCACCACCAGTGACGGTGCGTCGTACATTCGCCAGAAGGTGGTGTACCGGGGGCACGTGCAGGGGGTTGGTTTCCGTTATACGACGCAGGGAATCGCGCGGAATTTCGCAGTTGCCGGATATGTGAAGAATTTGCGCGACGGTTCTGTGGAACTCGTCGTGGAGGGGGACGCCCCGGTTGTGGACGATTTCCTGAGTGCCGTGGCAAAGAGATTTCACGGCCACATTTCCGGCTCGGAAACCGAAATGGTGACGGCAGGGGAAATCTTCAACGGGTTCGGCATTCGGCATTGAAATCCCTGGAACCGCGGACGATCTCTGTGCCGGACGACGCCCCACTTCGAGAAGCCAGGTAGGTTTTTCTCGAGCCTGAGGTTTTTGATCGTGACATCAGTTCAGGCCGGCGGATTATGCCCGTGCCCCCAGCTTCTCCGACCGGAACAGCATGTCGCAGAGCCAGGTCGCGGCATGCTTGGCGTACCATTTGGCCAAGGCTCCGCGGGCAAGTGAAAAAATAGCGGTTTCGCCGCCTGTTCCGGGGGATTCACGCCGTAATTCCTTCCGGCAGACGGGCGGTCGATTTGCGACTTCCCTCCGGCCTCTCGGGGGATTAGAGTGGAAAGAGGCGTTTCAGCTCTATTCTGGCTGTTCCAAATCCAGCGCAAAGACTCTCTCAGAAATCCAACGGGTCGAGTGATTCGAGCGTAAAGAGTAAAACTTGGCAGCGGCGCCGTAACCCTCGGCGGTCGTTTGGCTTTATCATCCGTTCATAGATTCATTTTCGACAAGGTGCGGCGGTTATGTCTGATGAGAATTGGGTCATCCTATGCTGGTACTTGGCGGGGGGAGTGGGTGGTCTGCTACTCCTGGGTCTCGCGCTTTTCTCTTATATGACGCAAGCGGGTGTTATTGCTCGCGCGACAACGAAAGAAGCGGTCCGGCAGCCGGTATTCGCCCTGCTGATGGGCGCCGCCTTGTTGATCACGGTCGTGAATACCTTTCTCCCCTTCTTTACGTTGGGTGAAGATTACAAGCTGCTGATCGACTGCGGGTTGATGACGATCCTGATCTGCGGAATGATTCAGGCTGTCTGGTCGTCGAGCATGAGCATCTCGGAAGAGATCGAGGGAAAGACGGCGATGACTTTATTGTCAAAGCCGATCAATCGTCGGCAGTTCGTCGTGGGGAAGTACGTCGGCATTCTGACGTCGATATTGTGGCTGTTGTTGCCGGTGATTGTCTGTTTTCTGGCGCTCGTCTATTACAAAGTCGGCTACGACGCGAAGGAGTCGGGTAACCCTTTCCCGGATAACGCCATGCGGATCGCGATCGTGAAGCAGGTAATTCCGTCATTGCTGCTGATCTTGATGGAGATCGCGTTGCTGACGTCGGTGAGCGTGGCCATTTCGACGCGCCTGCCGATGGTCGCAAATCTCGTGACCTGCTTTGCTATTTTCGTGATTGGAAATTTGACGCCGGTGATGGTTCAGGCGGGTGTGCTGAAGATCGAGTTCGTGGCGTTCATGGCCCGGCTGATCGCAACCGTGCTACCAGTGTTGGATCATTTTAATACCGAATCCGCCATCTCGACGGGAACGCTCGTTCATCCGGAATATCTGCTGTATGCGGCGGGGTATAGCGCGGCCTACTGCGCTGCGGCTGTGCTGATGGCATTCATACTGTTCGAGGATCGCGATCTCGCATAAAGGCCACGTCGGCCGGGTGGATTTCGGCGGTTTGTAGTAGAAGGCAACAGGTGGGAGAATTGATTTCGGGCTGTATCGTCGGGGGGAATGGAAGGCTCGTCGGTAATCGGCACGGAGGAGACGAAAGCGTTCCAGGCGGTTTCGCCGCTCTGATCGGCGCCAGCCGGACCGGGCAATTGGACGACAACCGCGACGGGGGCCGGTGAATATTATCCGGTTTTGAAAACCCGCCGGCACAGAACGGCAATGCACGTGGCCACGAGTCAATTCAGCGCGTTCGAGCGTGCGTTTTCCACGCGGGATCTATTCCACGGGAAGTCAAGCTGGGCCTTATGGTGGCTGAGCTGCGCATCGGGTGCGCTGGTGCTCTTGTTGCTCGACCTCTACCTGACGGCCGATTTGTTGCGACATCGAGGCGAGCTCGTCGTGCAGCCTGGCGAGGTTGAGGAACTCGCAAAACTCGTGCCCGAGGCGCTCGGTTCCACGCCCGATCAACCTCAGGTCGGAATCATTCGTGAAATTGAGGACAGCGGGCTGTTGCCGACGGTCTGGCACTCCCGAAATGAATTCTGGGGACACCTGCTCGTCCGGCTATTTCGCGCATTTCCGATGTTACACAGCAATTCCAGCGCTCTCATGTGGCTGGTCCTGGCTGCGTTTCTGATCGGATTTGCTCGCAGCCTGATGTTGGCTTTGGCTCGTACTCAGTGTACGGCCGCGGCACTAGACGTCACGACCCGACTGCGGCGCATGCTGCACAGGCAGACGCTTCGACTCGGGCCCGGCGATCTCGCCGACACCAGCGAATCGCATGTCATGGGACTATTCACCGACGAGACCGATCATCTCCGAGACGGCTTGCAGAGCTGGATCTTCTCGTTGGGTCGGTATCCTCTCGAGTTACTGCTGCTGGTCTTGCTCGCTTTGCTCATCGAATGGCGCGTGGCATTGATGTGTCTGATTGCGCTCGGGTTCTTCTGGTGGCTGATCCGCCGAGAACGGAGACGATTTGAATCAGCCACGAAACTCGACGAAGACCGCGCGGACGCACAGCTTCGGCTCCTGGCGGAAAGCCTGCACAAGACGCGCATCGTTCGCGCGTACGCGATGGAAGAATTCGAGCATGACCAGTTTCAAAATCATCTGGAAAATTTTCGAGAACGACTCGCCACGGTGAAGCACCGCGAACGCTGGTCCTTGTGGGCCTCCTGGGTGATGGCGATGGCCTGTACCGCGATCGTCGTCTTCTGGGTCGGCCTGAAGGTGTTGCAGCCTTCCGGAGCCACCGGCGGCTTAACGCTTCCTTCCGCACTGCTCATGCTGATCACGCTGGCCTTCATTCCACCGGCCCTGGAGGCGCTATGGGAGTTGCGGCGCACACGATCGCGTGCCTCTCGCGCCGCCGACAGAATCTTTCGCTATCTCAACCAGGTTCCGACGGTCGGCCAGGCGGTGGGAGCCAAATTCCTCGAGCCGTTGTCGAAATCACTGCGGCTCGAAGCGGTGACATTCACGCTTCCCAATCGACAAAAGAAATTTCTCGACGGTGTCGACTTCAGCATTCCCGCCGGAGAAATCGTCGCGGTGGTATCGTTCGACCCGATGGAGGCCAGAGCCCTGGCGTACTTGCTGCCGCGGTTCATTGAACCGCAGTCCGGCCGAGTCCTCATCGACGGCGAAGACATTGCCTGGGTAACGCTGGAATCACTTCGAGCCGAGGCGGTGTATGTCGGTGGTACCGACCCGTTGTTCACGGGCTCCGTGTTGGAAAACGTTCGCTGCGGCAACACCGATTATTCGCTTCAAGATGTCACCGAGGCGACCAAGCGGACCCATGCGCACAGCTTCATATTGAAACTTCCCCAAGGGTACGAAACGATTCTGGGAGAGCACGGCGAGCAACTCGACGTCGGCCAGACGTTCCGTCTCGGCCTGGCCCGGGCGGTATTGCGTGACCCGGCCCTGCTGATCATTGAGGAGCCGGCGATGGCGTTGGACGAGGACACGAAGTCGCTGGTCGACGACGCCTATAACCGGACCCTGCGCGGGCGGACTGTTGTCTTCCTGCCGACAAGACTTTCAACGCTGCGTCGGGCGGATCGCATCATCTTTCTGCATCGCGGAAAGGTCGAAGCATCGGGGAAACATGCGGATCTTGTCAAGAATTCGCCGCTGTACCGGCATTGGGAATACTCACGATTCAACGAGTTTCGCCGCGAAACGGAATGACCGGCATGACGAGCGACGCTCTCTTCTCACCGTTGCTGGAACGGGCAATGCAAGTCGCTGCCCGAATGCACCGTGGCCAAACCCGCAAGCAATCCGATCTCCCTTACATTTCGCATCCTGCCGCGGTCGCGATGATTCTGATGAAGGCGGGGTTCACCGACGATCACCTGTTGGCCGCGGCGCTGCTGCACGATGTTATTGAAGACACGAATTGCACGGCCGCGGAGCTTTCGGCCGAATTTCCCGAACATGTTGTAGGGACTGTGTCGGCATTATCTGAGCGCAAGCGGGATGAGTCCGGCGCGAAGCGGAGCTGGGAAGACCGCAAGCGGGAGCACATCGAGCAGCTTCGCGGTGCGTCTTTCGACGCGCGGGCCATCGCTCTGGCCGACAAGCTGCACAACCTCGGAACGATACAGTGCGATCTTGAACGGGATGGGCCGATGGTGTGGGAGCGGTTCAATGCGCCGCGCGACAGGTTATTCTGGTATTACCGGACCGTTGTCGCGGCTGTGAACCATGGAGAGTCGGAACTCAAATTGCTCGCGGATGCCTGCCGGGAGATGATCGATCGGCTGGAATGCGGATGAGGTCCGTGTTGCGTTGGTGATGAAGTACATTCGTCGCACGAGTGCCCCGGATCAACAGCATTGCGATTCTGAATGCGTTCACAAATCGAATTGTGATGACCGTACTCTCAACCCATTCGAAGTGGGGCGTTACATGCGCGGAGCAGGCTCCGTCGCGACACAGACGGGCTCATATTGTGTCCCAAGACGAGTCAGCGCGTCCTGCGGATTCATGTTGAACAGCACCCGGCCGCCGGTTCCCCATCGACCGCGGCGATAGTGAAACACCGCGGCGGCGTCGCGGACCATTCCGACCGCTTCGACTTCCTCCATGTCCCCCCCTTCGATCGCCTCGAACCGGATATTAACCGCCACGAAGGCGGTCAGCAGACCGGTCTTCAAGTCACGTCCGTAGGTCACCCCCTCCAGCCAGTCGCAATCGAGCCATTTGAGGCCGCGCGGCTTTCCGAGTCGCGAAGCCATGTCGAAGAACCGAGCTTCCAGACGTTCCCGCTCCAGCCGAAAGGTGCGCAAGGCCCGCGCCGCCTCCCTTCTTCGCTGCCAGGCGCGCAACTTCGGCCAAATGAGAGCCACTGCCGTGGCCAAAACTACACCAGCGACTATCGCCACGATCATTGCGGCGGAAGACCATTGATCCATCTCGACACCTCGTGAAATCGATCACCTGTCTTTGCAGGAGACAGTCCTTTGGCCCTAATTTTTACACGGTGTCAGAATGCTGAAAACTAGTCTACGTTAATCGCGTGAACCTCCGCAACAATGCTTGGAATATCACTCTCAGGCATTGAACAAGAAGACTTACGATGGAGCTTGTCCCCGATATTGCCCAACGGCAGCATGGCATCTGGTCCGCAAACCGTTGTTGTCCCAATGCCTTCATACGCCGAATCAGCTGGAAAATCGACGGCCCCTACAACAGGGGCAATACCGAGCAGGTCGCAATCCGCTCCCCCCGCCTTTAGAATGAATCGAAGAGCACTTGGCGACATTGGTCACCCGCATTCGATGAATTGCGGGTAATCCCCGTTGTATTTGTCCGTCTGATACGCCCCAACACCGAATGACCTCCACCAAAATGCAAGCCGCCCAGACGACTTCAAAACATTCTAGCACTAGTGCGAACGGCGATCGGCAAGTGTCTGGTATCCGCCTCCCGCTCGAGCCCATGGATCCGCAGTTGACCTGCATTCAACCGGGCGGCGGTTGGATCATTCGCCTCGAAATGGCTTGGGGGTATGTGCGACGGTGGTATCTGAAAACCATCTGCCCCGCATACGTCGCCCGGATGCGCGAATTGCGGCAGGGAGAGAGGAACGGCTGCCCGCACGACGTGCTCGATCCACGCGACCTCAAGTATTATCTCAATCAGCCGGGCTACTCCTGGCGACGGGAAGATGATCCTTTCGCTTGGCGCGACAATCTGCTGTTCGCGCGCTGGGGGCTGGCGGAACTGATCGTCTGCTCGGTGTTGACCTTCGGCGGTGCGGCGCTGCTCGCCTTCACTACCCAGCGATTGGAACTCGCCGGGTTCATCGGCGGCTTGGCGTGGGTCGCGGTTACCACACTCGTCGTTATCGGGCTGCTGATTGTCTGGTTCTTCCGCAATCCTCGCCGGGCGATTCCGCGGGAAGCCGGGCTGATCGTTTCGCCCGCCGATGGCAAGATCGTGGCGATCGATGAGATCGAGCACGACGACTTCATCGGAGGGCCGGCGGTGCAAATCGGAATCTTCCTGTCGATCTTCAACGTGCATACGAACCGCAGCCCGGCGGCGGGACGGGTGATCGGCCTGACGTACCGACCCGGAAAATGTCTGAATGCCTTGCGGCCGGAATCGGCGCGGGAGAACGAACAACTGGCCGTGCGAATGGAATGCAGCGATGCTCCCCATCGTCGCCTGATCCTCCGGCAGATTACCGGCGCGATCGCCCGGCGGATTGTGAATCGGTTAAAGCCCGGCGACGAACTCGAGCGCGGCGAGGAGTTCGGGATGATCAAGCTCGGTTCCCGCGCGGAACTGGTCTTGCCGCGCGAGCCCGGGCTCGTCGTCAAAACAAAACTCAGTGAGCATGTGAAAGCCGGCTCGTCGGTTCTGGCGGCCTACGAAAACATGCCGTAAATACGCCTCATGGAAAGCTGACCGCTAATTGCTGAAAGCTGATTTGCCATGGCCCTGAAACGTCGCAAAATGTTCTCGGTCCTTCCGACGCTGTTAACGCTCGGGAACGCGGCATGCGGTTTCGGCGCGATTACCTTCGCGGCGAAGGTCGGCCCCGACCCGATTGAAGGGAACGAACCGTTTCGCGATCTGTTCATCTCGGCGATTCTGATCTTCCTGGCAATGTTGTTCGACGCTCTCGACGGAAGCGCGGCCCGCTGGGCGCGGCAGACGACCGATTTCGGGGCACAGCTCGACAGCTTGTGCGACGCTCTCAGCTTCGGGGTTGCACCCGCATTTCTGATGTTGCAGTTCAACCACACGGTGAAAGAAAACTTCTGGAGCCTGGAGTATCATCCACGTCTGCTGTGGGTGATCGCCATGTTGTATGTGGTTTGTGCGCTATTACGACTAGCTCGATTTAACGTCGAGACGGATGAAGAAGATACGCACGAGTACTTCAGCGGACTCCCCTCGCCCGCGGCGGCGGGAACCGTTGCTTCGTTCCCCATCGCCATGCGCGGGTTACGGCTCATCGCGGGGAATGAGCTTGCTCGGTCGCAGCACTTGGCCGAATGGTTGATTCCCGCGGCCAAGATTCTGCTGCCGTTAATCACATTGTCGGTCGCGGTGTTGATGGTCTCACGCATTCGGTATTCGCACGTGTTCAACCAGTTGTTCCGCGGGCAGCGCCCCCGGCAGCATCTAATTCAACTGGTGTTCACGGCGGCCATCGTGTTCCTGGTGCGTGAAATGGTGGTTCCGCTGATCTTCTGTTATTTCGCCTTTACGCCGCCGTTAAGAGCGTTGTGGAGCGAGCAGATTGCCCGCCGCTTCCGGCATGTTGACAAGCCGACCGCCCCTTGACATACTCGGAAGATGGGGCGGTTTCCAGACGAGGTTTTGCGGCGCGATGTCCCTCCCAATTGCCGGAGGACGGTTTTCCGCGCCGCGCGGTTTCTCAATCGCATGCCTGGCTCCCTGCGCCCCCGTTCGTCCCCCTTCCACTCACTTCGAACGGGGTAGCGATGTTTACGGGGCTTGTCGAAGGCCGGGGCCGGGTTCATGAGGTCCGGCCGGAATGCGCCGGGATTTTCCTCGTCGTGGATGCTCCTGCGGAGATGACCTGCGGAGTCGGCATGGGCGACAGCATTGCGATCAACGGCTGCTGCCTCACCGTCGTCGATCTGTCGGACGGCCAGTGGGGATTTCAGGCCGGGACCGAAACTCTCTCGAAAACCAATCTCGGCCGGCTTCGTGCCGGCGACCCGGTAAACCTGGAACGTTCGCTCCCTGTCGATGGCCGGATCGGCGGGCATTTCGTGCAAGGGCACGTCGACGGTGTCGGCCATGTCGAGCGGATCGAAAAGGAGGGAGAGTGGGTAAAGATGTGGTTCCAGGTGCCGGAATTCCTCGCCCGGCTGATGGTTCCCAAAGGCTCGGTCGCGGTTGATGGCGTGAGCCTCACCGTCGTCGACGCGGAGCCGGAACGGTTCAGCATCGCATTGATTCCGCACACGCTCGAAGTGACCACGCTGGGGGTCCGCAATGTGGGCGATACCGTGAATATCGAAACCGATATCCTGGGCAAATACGTACAAAAACTGCTGCAGAAATGAGTGACGCCGATCGCCAGACCCGAAGCCATCTGATGGAGCTGTTCGAGCAGCACGGCTTTCATCCGCGCTCGGATCTCGGCCAGAACTTTCTGATCGATCTGAATCTCATCGAGTTCGTCGTCCGTGAGGCGCAACTTGAGCCGGACGACGTCGTTCTGGAGGTCGGTTGCGGAACAGGGGGCATGACGACCTTTCTGGCACGGGAGGCGGCCGCCGTCGTCTGCGTGGAGGTCGACCCTCGGATGTTTCAGTTCGCTCAGGCCGCGGTGGCCGACTGCCAGAACGTCATGCTGCTCAACTGCGATGTACTGAAGAACAAAAATCACCTTGAGCCGCGCGTGCTGGAATTGGTCGGGGAGAAGTTGGCGGAGAATCCCGCGCGAAAGCTGAAGCTGGTTGCCAACCTGCCGTACAGCGTCGCGACGCCGGTAATCTCGAACCTCGTGGCCACCGAACTTCCGTGGACCCGTATGGTCGTCACCATTCAGTATGAATTGGCGCAGCGAATGTGCGCCCGGCCGACGAGCGGGCATTACGGCGCGCTTTCGGCATGGCTGCAGGCGCAGTCTCGTTTGAAGATTTTGAAACGTCTCCCGCCGCAGGTCTTCTGGCCGCGTCCCAAAGTGAACTCGGCGATCGTGAAGATCGTTCCGGACGCCGTCCGCCGAGGGAAGATTCGTGACCGGGCGTTCCTGCACGAATTTCTGCGTGGCTTGTTCAACCAGCGCCGCAAGCTGCTGCGGGGCGTGCTCGCGGGGATGTACCGCAAACAATTGAGCAAAGCGGAGATCGATACGCTGCTCGGCTCGCTCGGACATGGCCCGAACACCCGCGCCGAAGATCTCGACCCGCCGACGCTCGTGATACTCGCCAATCGTGTTCAAGAGGTGCTGGAGACAATGGCGTCGCAAGGCGATTCGCCATAAAAGGTAATCCAGCCGCTTCGCGAATCGGAGCCGAAACACGACAAATTCGGAAACAGAACCACAAAAATTATTCAACACAAACAACGAAGACCACTGAAGCGATCCATCGAGAGACAGCCAGACCGTCGAGGAGAATACCATGGAAGATAAGATCAGTTGCCGCGGCTATACGTTCGACGACGTGCTCTTGGAACCCGCCTACAGCGAAGTGCTCCCCTCCGACGTTGACGTCAGCTCTCCCCTGACGCGAAAGATCGGGCTCTCGGTGCCAATTGTCAGCAGCCCGATGGATACCGTCACCGAAAGTGAGATGGCGATCGCCATGGCGCAGGAAGGGGGGATCGGCATCATCCATAAGAACATGTCGATCGAGCGGCAGGCCCTGGAGGTGGACCGGGTCAAACGGAGCGAGCACGGGGTGATCGTCGATCCTGTGACACTCCCCCCCGATGCCACGGTGGGAGAAGCGGCTCGGATCATGGACGAGCGAAACATTGGCGGCGTCCCGATCACGGAAAATGGGAAGCTTAAGGGGATTTTAACGCGCCGTGACCTGCGGTTCCTTGAGTCGAAGCAGACCCGGATTTCGGAGGTCATGACTCGCGAGAATCTCATTACCGCCCCGGAAAACACCGATTTGAGCAAAGCCCAACGATTACTCCTGGAAAATAAAGTCGAGAAACTTCTCCTCGTTGACGACCAATATCAATTGAAGGGATTAATCACGATCAAGGACATCGACAAGAACCTCCGCTTCCCCCTGGCTTCGAAAGATGAGCGGGGAAGACTGCGGGTTGGTGCCGCGATCGGGGTGGGGGATCTCGAACGGGCCGCGTGCCTGATTGAAAAGGGGGTCGACGTGCTGGTGATCGACAGCGCGCACGGCCACACGCGGAACGTCATCGACACGGTTCGCGAAGTTAAGAAGAAGTGGGAGATCGAGGTCATCGCGGGAAACGTGGCGACGACCGACGGGGCCCGCGATCTGGTCAAAGCCGGCGTGGATGCGGTGAAGGTGGGGATTGGACCGGGTTCGATCTGCACCACGCGCATCATTTCGGGAGTGGGGGTACCTCAACTGACGGCGATCGCCAACGCGGCGAAAGCCCTGGTCGATACCAATGTCCCGCTGATCGCCGACGGGGGCATTCGCTACAGCGGCGATATCACGAAGGCGCTGGCTGCTGGTGCAAGTACGGTGATGTTGGGAGGCTTGCTCGCCGGCCTCGACGAAAGCCCGGGCGAGATGATTCTGTTCCAGGGAAGGACGTTTAAACGCTATCGCGGCATGGGATCGCTTGGCGCGATGGTCAAAGGATCGAGTGAGCGCTATCGCCAGTCGGCTTCCGACGAGGGGGGGAAACCGAGCAAGAAGCTCGTTCCCGAAGGAGTCGAGGGGCGCGTCCCTTACAAAGGGCCGCTCCATGGATTTCTGTACCAGCTCATCGGCGGATTGCGGGCAGGCATGGGCTATCTCGGAGCTTCGACCGTCGCCGATATCCGCGCGAAAGCACGATTCATTCAGATTTCAGCGGCATCGGTTAGGGAGAACCACCCCCATGACATCGCCATTACGCAGGAAGCTCCAAACTACTCTGTCGAGCACGCGCCGGTCGATTCGGTTTGATCGTGTAGCGAGCGCCTGCTTGCTGATAGCCTTCATGTTCATGGCACGCGTGGGAACCGCGGACGACACTCCGGCCGGCCGCGCGAATTTCGATTCCGCCACATCGACTGTTCCGAATCCGCGCGCCGTCGCTCCGCTGGAGCGGCTGCGAACGCGCTCTTCCTCCGACCGCTGGAAGCGAATGAACGAGGAGCTGCGGGATACGTCTCGCGTCGGCACGGCTTCCCAAAGTGTTCCTCCGGAGCCGGTCGATCAGGACTTCGTGCTGCCTCCGTCTCAGCCGCAAGTCTTTTCGCCGAACATCGATCAGGGAGCCGATCCAGCGTTGCCGCGCAGCGAGCCACGGCGAGTCGCTGCCTATCAGCCTCCCCAACCGACGCCGGATCGAAAGTATGCCGCACCAATCCGCGACCCGCGCGATTTGCGAAAAGTGACGGAAATTCTCCCGTTCTTTGACTACGAACCGGACCCGGAGGTCGCGAAGGACGATCCCTGTTTGTATCGCTGTCCGCGACCCGACGGTGCCCCCTGCAAGCAGTACCCGGCCGGACAGGCTCCCGCCTGCCCCGAGGAACTCGAACTGAGTAACGAAGTTTACAGCGGCAGAACCGCACCCTCGACAATGGTCAACTGGGAAGCATCAAATCTGTATCACAACCCGCTCTACTTTGAAGACGCGGCTCTTGAGCGCTACGGGCACACGCACTGCTGTGCGGTGCAGCCGTTCGTCTCGGTCGGTAAGTTCAGTCTGCAACTGGCGGGGCTGCCATATCAGGCAACGCTCGACCCGATGTGCAAGCGGATGTACACGCTGGGCTGGTACCGGCCCGGCGAGTGTGCCCCGAAAAAGTGCTACCAGATTCCCTGGAGCTGGGAAGCAGCCGCCGTCCAGGCGGGGGCAACCACCGGCATGGTGTTCTTCCTGCCATAGCGGACGTCTGCTCTGCCGGACCTCCCGTGACAGGGAAGATACACACCTCCTGCCGCTGATTTTTTGAGAACGGTCGTGGTTCGTCGCGTCTGACACTTGCGGTAGGGTGTGTCGATCTGCTCTCCTGACAAATGACGATGTGGAAAGTCCATGTCGAAGTTTCGCGAGAGACGCTCGCAATCGACTCCGAACAGGGCAGGTGGCAGTGTGATGAACCCTCAGGCGGCGCGCGGTTCTTCTTTGGCGGACGATATCGTCGAACGCGTTGAGACTTTGATCCTCGATGCCGAAGCGGCCGCCAAACCGTTGGAACTGGAACCATTCCGCCCGCGGTTGTTCGAGCTGTTCGTGATGACCGACGCGGCCGGATATCTGGACGAAGAGGCCGATTGCGATTTGTCGGCTGACGGACTCTGCCGCGTCCTGGCGACGCGCTGGGGATTGGCCGACTCGACCCGTGAGTCCTTCACGAACCAGACGAAGCTCGCTCCCGAGCAATTGTCGCGGATGCGTCTGTTGTGGTCGCTGATGCGGATGTGGATGGAATGGTCCTACGCCTGGAAGCGCTGGCCCGAGTTCCATGCCGAAGCTGACCGTCCGTAGAGCCGGCCTGCATATTGCAGGACATCAGACAGCGTGCCCATCGCACGATTAACGTGCCGTCAGCTCACTCCACGCATTCGCGAGTTCGTTCGCCGCTCGCTCGATCGAAAACAGTTGTTCCGCGCGCCGTCGCGCAGCAAACGCCAGCCGCGCTCGCTCCTCCGGAGCGTCGTGCAGTTCGATGATCGCGGCCGCCAAAGCAGAAGGATCGTTCGGAGGAATCAGCCGACCGGAGACCCCGTCCTCGATAATCTCCGGTGTTCCACCGACGTTCGTCGCGAGGATCGGCAATCCGCTTGCGGCTGCTTCGAGCAGTACCCGTCCCAACGGTTCCTGCCGCGCGGGATGAACCAGCAGATCCGCTTCCCGCATGAGCCCGTCGACGTTCTCCACGCGGCCAAGCCAATGACTGCGCTCCTGCAGACTTCCCGACGAGAAACGCTGCATCACCTCCCGTTCGTATTCGATATTCTCTTCTTTCTCGGAGTTCCGCTCCCCGACGAGGACGAAATGCACCTGCGGCCGCTGTTGATGAATCGCAACGGCCCCCTCCGCCAGAATGTCCCAACCTTTCCGCGGCCCGATCTGCCCGATCGTCAACACCACAAACGCATCATTGGCTAATTCGAGCATTCGCCGCCGCGTTTCCGATCGCGGCTTGGGGGAAAACCGAACGCAGTCAACGCCGTTGTAAATCACGCGCATTCGCCGAGCGTGGACACCCTGCGCGGCATGAAAGTCGCTCGTCGCCTGCGAAACCGCGACAAGTAGCTGGTGGCGATTGAGATCGGCGACCGCCGCCCCGCTCAGCCCAACGATATCGCGCAGATGGGCCGCGGTCGGAACTTTGAGATCGACCGCCGCCGCGCCAAGCAACCGTCCCATCGAGAGACTGTTTGCGTGCACGAGATCGGCCTTTGCATCGCGCACGCATTCAACCAACTGGGCGACCAAGTTTTCGCGCGAGAGGCGATGTCCCTCCGCATCATGAAACCGCAGAGAGAATTGTTGAATGTCTCGCTGGCGGAGCGCTTCGGCCAGCGGGCCTTCCGGAGGGGCGATCGCCGCGAACTCGAATTCGGAATTTGCAAAATGATCGAACACCGCCAACATCGACCGCTCGCCGCCGTTGAGCGTCGCGTACTCGAATAATACAGCCACACGCGGAATGGGAACTCTCCTCCGGCGACGATTTTCGGAATGCCGGCGAACTCGATACGACTTTTAATACCGAGCCAAGTCGGCTGCGTCGCGCTTCAAGTCGAGTGCTTTGCCCAGCCGCTGCGCTTCGTTGACCATCATCTTCAATTCGCTGGCGATGGCGAGGAACTGCCACCCTTCGGCAATGCGGCGCTGCACCGCCTCGGGAGTTTGCACGTCCAGACCGACGGGCGTGCCGACTTTCTTTCCCACGGCGAGTATCCGCTGCAAGACTTCCTCAAGCTCTTCCGTCGTGGGGTCGACGCCGTCCGGGCCGCGCATCTGGAACGTCAGATCGTTCGGACCGACGAAGATCGCATCCACCCCGGGCAAACTGTAAATTGCTTCGGCGTTATCGACCCCTTCGGGCGACTCGGTCTGCAACACCACCAGAATCTCGTCGTTGGCGTGCTTGAAGTAGTCGGCGGCGGTGGCGTCAAAATTCAATGCGTGGAGCGCTCCACCAATGGAACGGTTGCCGACCGGAGGATACTTCGCCGCCGCAATCGCCGCCCGTGCTTCTTCCACCGTGTTGACCATCGGCACGACGATACCGTGCGCCCCGGCATCGAGCACCCGTTTGATATGGTCATGATCGCCCCGCGGCACCCGGGCCAGCGGAACGCAACCGGCGTCGGCGATGGCTCCGAACAGCAAGCCCGCGTCGGTCCAGCCGATCGGCGAATGCTCCAGGTCGATTGTCAACCACGGAAACCCGACTCGGGCCATCACGCGCGCCGCAAAGACGCTTCCGAGCGACATCCAGGTTCCGACTTGAGGTTTTCCGGCCTTGAGCGCCGCCTTGACGGGATTCTTTTTCATCGTTGTTCCAGTCGGGTGCCCGGGTACGCCGTGTTGCTTTTCGTGACGTCATCCCCAGGCCGCAAGAGGACAAAAGCAGGCCACTTTCCTAGAATCAGAATATCGTGATTCGTCCGGTGGGGCGAGCGACGCGGAACCGTGCGGGGAGATCGGAGCGGATGGCGGAATATCAAACAGTGGCAAAGGCCGGCGAAATCCCCGAAGGGCAAGGGAGAGCGTATGCCGTCGACGGCGTAATGGTGGGG
>CAZVJA010000041.1:0-33312 GCA_964626885.1 uncultured Planctomycetaceae bacterium
TTTCTTGCGAACGGTTTTCCCGTTGCGGCAGTTGGAACTCTTATTAAAACAATCGATTCAAATGCCGCCGGAAAGCCGCACGATCCCCCACATCACTGCCGTCGTATACGCTGCCGCCGCAACATCGTCCGCGATGATCCCCAATCCGTCCGGAAGCGTCTCCAATTGGCGAACCGGCCACGGCTTGACAGTGTCGAACATACGAAACAGCACAAAGCCGATCAGGGCTGTCGTCAACGAGAACGGAACAGCCACGAACACCAGCGGGAGTGACGAGAACTCATCGTACACGATCTGGCCCGGATCTTTGACGCCGAAGGACTTCGCCGCCCGCTTACAGATTGGAATCCCAACGACCCACAGGGCCGCCAGCGCAGCCATCTGCCCTGCCGCGGGCCAGTTCGCGACATGCATTCCCCACGCAATCACCAGCCCCCACAGGCTGCCGAATGTCCCCGGAGCTGTCGGGATGAGCCCGATGCCCGCCCCCGTCGCCAGAAAACAGGCGAGCTTTTCCCACGCTCGATCGGGTTGAGATTGCACGATTTTGGCTCACCTGTTCAACTGGAACCCTCGCCTGTTCATTGCAGGAGCCGGGAATTATACTCCCGGCGAAAACCGGGGCGAAGCTCCCGTGCGGCTACATTTTCCGCTGCGCGAAATTTCCCGCGGACACGGGTCATCCCCGCTTCGTTCATCGTTGTTCTTTCTAGCTGGAGACGGATCGATGTCGACGGAAGTTGAATTGAGCAAAGTCGAGCACCTCAAGGAAGGAAGCCGCCAACTGCGCGGCACGATTGCCGAGGAACTGAAGAGCGCCGAGCCGTTCACCGACGATGCCGCAAACCTTCTGAAACATCACGGTTCGTATCAGCAGGACGACCGAGATCACCGTAAGGACAAGAACCCCGACGGCACCGCCAAGGGAAAGCAGTACATCTGCATGGTCCGTACCCGCATCCCCGGCGGTAAAGTGACTGCCGAGCAATTTCTCGCCGAGCTGGATCTGTGCGACAAGTACGGCAACGGCACGTTGCGTGTCACGACGCGGCAGGGATTTCAGTTGCACGGCGTACTTAAGGGGAATCTCAAGCGGACGGTCAAAGCGATTAACGACACCATGCTCACCACGCTCGCTGCCTGCGGCGACGTCGAGAGAAACGTGATGTGCTGCCCCGCGCCGCATGCGAACAACCGCGTGCGTCAGGAAATGCAGGAAATGGCCGACCGCGTGGCGGAACATCTCAAACCGCAGACCACGGCCTATTACGAAATCTGGCTGACTGACGAGCACGGCGAGAAAACGAACGTCGCGGAATTCCAGCCGGTCGAGGAACCGATCTACGGCGCCCGCTACTTGCCGCGCAAATTCAAAACCGCTTTCGCATTGCCCGAGGACAACTGCGTCGAAATCTACAGCAACGACCTCGGCTTCCTGGCGATCGTCGAGAACGACAAGATCGTCGGCTACAACGTGCTCGTCGGCGGCGGCATGGGGGTGACTCCCAGCGCGCAGAAAACGTTTCCCGCGGTCGCCAAAAAACTGGCCTATATCACTCCCGGCCAGGTCATCGGCGTGGCGGAAGCGATCGTCAAAGTGCAGCGAGATTTCGGCAACCGCTCCGACCGAAAAGTCGCGCGGCTCAAATATCTCATCCATGATTGGGGCGTCGAAAAATTTAAAGCGAAGGTTGAGGAATACTACGGCCAAAGCCTGCGGAATCCACACCCGACCGACGTGACCGGTGCCGATGACCACATCGGCTGGCACGAGCAGGGGGATGGAAAGCTGTTTCTCGGCATCAACATCGAGAACGGCCGCATCAAGGACGAGGGAGATCTCCGCATCAAAACCGGGCTCCGCGCAATTCTGCAAAAATACAAGATGCGCACACGGCTCACCGCGCTGCAAGGCGTGATTCTCTGCGATATCGATCCGGCCAATCGCGACGACATCAATGCCATGCTCAAATCGCACGGCATCAAGCAGGATCACGAGCTGACCCTCACGCGACGCTACGCGATTGCCTGCCCCGCATTCCCCACCTGTGGGCTTTCGATTACCGAATCGGAACGGGCGCTGCCGGGGATCATCGACAAGCTTGAAGCCGAGCTTGCGCGGCTAGGCATTCCGAACGAACGCATCTCGGTTCACATGACCGGTTGCCCCAACGGCTGCGCACGCCCCTACACACCGGAGATCGGGCTGGTTGGCAAGACCGTCGGCAAATACACGATCTTTGTCGGCGGCAACGCGGAAGGGACGCGGTTGAACTTCCTCTATAAAGATCTCGTCCCGCAAGACGACATCGTCCCGACACTCGCGCCGCTGCTCGCGCGGTTCAAGGCGGAACGGCGGAACGGCGAGTGCTTCGGTGACTTCTGTCACCGGCAGGGACAGGCGGTTCTCGAGGCCTTCGCCGAAAGCCGTTGATATACACGCGGTAGAGATTCCTTTTCCAACCGTGCCTGGGACAGCCCAGGCATGCAACCGCGCTGTGTCGCTGCGTGCATCGCTCTCATCGCCGAAAAAAGATTGAGTCCTCGTCTCGGCGACGGTCTGATGTACGGGTGTGCGTTAATCATTCTTCACGATGACGAGGATCGCCTCATGTCAGAAGTTCCTTCGCAGCCTCCGCGCCGGCAGCGCGAATTCGTCCCTCGGAAGTCGGTAATGGCGAAGGCGGTTGGATTTGGCCTGCTCGGAGGTGCTTCGATCCTGATCGCCGCCGTCGGGATGATCTTCAATCTTGGCCGAGACACGGACCAGATCACACTGCACGTCATGACGACCTTGCCGACCATGGTTGGGGTGTTCTCGCTAGGCGCTTGCTGGAATTTCGCCCGCGCACCGAAACGGGTCGTGCTTTCTCCCGACGGCATCACGATCGAGCACAGTAAGGATGTGACTCATTATGCCTGGAACGATATCGGCTGGGTGCAGGTCGGCGTCGCCCCGATGACGAAAGTCCGGCAAATAAAACTCTGCGATCGCAACGGAAAATTGCTGACGAACATCACCGAAGTCTACAAGGATTTCGACCGGATGATCGACATCGTCAATCATATGATGGAGTCGAAGTCCGATACGACAATCGCCGACGGCATTCGCAGCCGCAAGTCAAAGCGCAACGCGATCCTGTTTTTCGGGTTCGGTGCGTTGATGCTGCTTGCTGGAGGATTCATCGCCTACGATGCCCGTGAGACGCAGCGAACAGCAATGAGATTGGCGGACGAGGGAATTCCCGGCGAGGGGGAAATTGTCGATCGCCGTTTAGCGCCAAACGGTGTTACGCCGCGGCTGGAATACCGCATCGCCGGTTCCAACGGAAAATCGTCCGTGCGTAATGCGGAAGTGACACGCGACTACTGGAATTCACTCGAAGGAGCGACGCACGTCCCCATCGTTTACGTTCCGGACGAACCGTCGATCAGCCGCCTTTCGACCGGCGAAGTCCAGAAAAATGAGGATTGGATGGAGAAGCCCCCGGGTGCGTATGTCTTCGCGGGGATGGCTGGGCTATTCAGTCTGGTCATTTTTGCCACGGGTGTGCTGAGTTGAAAGGGAATGGACATCGATCTCGACTCGAAGACGGGGAAGATTTCGATCAAGAAATTTGGGACCGGACGCTGAATCGTTCGGGCCGAGGGAAAAATGTCAGAAGCTGACAGCATCTTACTGCGAATTTGCACCGCGTTCTCGAGCTCAGCAATTTGTGTCGAGGTCGACGCAATGTTCGATGCACACGCTGTCAAGCTGGTACACTGACTGCGGGGGTTGCGTTCTTCCATTGAGCGATCTGGTCGAACAGCCGATTGCGGTCGATCGGCTTTGTGGCGAAATCGTCGCATCCCGCGGCCAAACATCGCTCCCGGTCGCCGTCCATCGCATGGGCTGTCAGTGCCAGAATCGGCCGTCGATATCCCTTCTCTCGCAATAGGGTCGTTGCTTTATAGCCGTCGAGGACCGGCATCTGCATGTCCATGATCACGACGTCGAATGGCTGGCCCAAATTCTCGGCTGCCAGTGCCGCATCCACGGCGAGCTGTCCGTTCTCCACGATTGTGGCGGTTGCCCCCGCCTTCTTCAGCAGGTGGCCGATCAGCTTCTGGTTATCCGAACCGTCTTCGGCAACCAGAATCTGACAACCCTCAATCGACAGTGAACCATCGATTGGGGAAAGCCGGGACGTCGTCGAAGTTCTTTTCGGTTCTTGATGGCCGATCGCAGCAAGACGAACCCCGTCGATCGAACCAGTCTCAATGGACAAGCGAAACCGCGTGCCGACTCCCGGACGCGACTCGACGATGGCCACATCTCCTCCGAGGTACTCCGCCAAGCGTCGGCTGATCGTCAAACCCAGGCCGGTGCCGCCGAACTGGCGAGACATCGACGTATCTGCCTGCGAAAAAGGCTTAAACAGACGATCCATCTGTTCGGCGGTCATCCCAATTCCAGAATCGACAACGTCAAACTCCAACTTCGGTACACTCCCATCCAACAGCCGCACGACGATTCGCACCTCGCCGGCCGTCGTAAACTTGATGGCATTCCCCACGAGATTTACAAGCACCTGGCGGATGCGAGTCGGGTCGGACTGAATCGTCTCCGGAATCAGGCCTTCGTACTCGACGCACAATCCGATGCTCTTCGCTTGTGAGCGTACTTTCATCAACTCAACGACGTCGGTAACGATGGCCACGGGTGAGCAGGGGATTGTCTCGACCGAGAGTTTCCCAGCTTCGATCTTCGACAAATCGAGAATGTCATTGATCAAGCCCAGTAGATGCTCCCCGTTGCGCTGCACCGTCTTGATCGCTTTCACCCGGCCTTCCGGCGCGCGGGAGATGTCCCCTTCCTGGAACAACAATTCCGCGTATCCGAGAATGGCGGTCATCGGCGTGCGAATCTCGTGGCTCATGTTCGCGAGAAACTCGCTCTTCGCCTCGTTCGCGGCGTCCGCTTTACGGCGTTCCGCCTCGAGTTGCACGTTCTTCGCCCCAAACTCGGCTGCCAAGGCTTCCAGTTGTTTCGTCGTCCGAGCCAATTCCTCATTTGTTCTTTGCAGCGATCTTTCCGCTTCTTTCCGTTCGCTGATATCGATGCAGCCGCCGATATACCCCAGGAAGACCCCATCCTCGCTGAATCGGGGCACCCCGCGATTGAAAACCCAGCGATAATCGCCATCGAAACGACGTGCCCGAAATTCCATCTCGAATGGCTGACGGGCAATGACGATATCCCGGTAGGCTTGACCAATCGAATTTCGCTCTGCGGGGTGCACGACGCTCAGCCAGTCTTCACCGAGTTCTTCCGCCGCGGCTCGCCCCGTGAACTCCGCGCAGCTGCGATTGACACTCGTGAATTTTCCATCCGCGTCTGTCGTCCAGACCATGACCGGCACGGCATCGGACATTTCGCGGTAGCGCGATTCGCTTTCGCGCAGGTCGGATGTCATCACGTTCGCTAGCGCCCACGCACGGTCGGCCGTCTTTCCCATTGACCAGACGATTCCGGCTGCAAGACAAGTCAAGCTGAGGCATCCCAGGCAGATGCCCCATTTGGCACTGCGCGAGACCAACGGAAAACGGTCCGTGGTGCTGACGGCAATCGTCCATTGCTGTCCGTTGATTTCAACTGGTACGAATTGAACAAAATATCGCCCCGCGAAACGGCTGGAATCAATCGCTCCAGCCTGATCCAGCAAATGACCATCGTCGTCGAAAATCAGCGATTCCCGGTTGGGCGTAGATCCCTCAAACACCTCGAAATCGAGTTCTCCCATGGCGCGATCGTTCAGTTCTTGTAGCATTCCGCGAGCAGTGATCGGCATGAACACCCACCCCTCCAGAGCTGCACGGCGCTCCGTCGAGGTGTTTCGCGGCATGCCCTTCCTCCAGAGCGGAAGGAAACTGAGAAACCCGATCTCCGCATGATCTCCCGCATTCACCTGAATTGGTCGCGTTAGGGATGGCTCACCCGTTTCGAGACTCCTCTCGATGGCGTGTCGCCTTTCTAATTCGGACCCCATGTCGAAACCAATCGTCCGATGGTTTGCCCGAGCAGGTTCCATGAACTCGACGATCTGGAACTCTTCCGCGTCTCGATCCGTCTTGAGCTTGAAATCGGGGGTGCCGTCAGCCCGTGTTTCAGCGAGGAACTCGTCGAGCCTCGAACGACGAACGGGCCGAATGAATCCAATGCCCAGCGCGCCGGGGTAATGCTTTGCAAGGTTGATGTTCGCAATGTAAGCGGCGAACTCAGAGCGATTGACATGTTGGTTGGCTGCCCAGAGTGCACGGATCGTATCCAGACTACTGAGATACCACGCGGAGTATTCTTCAAACTCGGCGCGAAGGTACTCCGCCCGGCGGACGAATCGCTCTCGGTCGGTACTTGCGGCGGAGCGCTCTGCGAGCAATGTTCCAAACGCGGTTCCGATCCCCCCGAGAACGAGGATCAATCCCGTCGTGAAGTTGGCGCGGCGGCTCCGAGTAATTTTCATCGTGTCGGACATTTGCGTCTGCTCGTCATCCTTGCTGATCCCGCACGTCAAATAGGGAGTGACTCCTCATCGACACCGATGGGGAGTGAGGGGAAAAATCCCCATGGCTCTGGCCAAGCTTAGGTTACCATTGGCCATGCTTGAACTTATGCACGGAGGGAATGCCCTCCAATTAGTCAGTAGCTTGGTTGGATGTGTGGAGAAGTGTGATTGGCACGATCATGCGGATTGTAGAGGGAGTATAAAACGGACTCGAAATCTATGCTGGGAATCGTGTCTGAAACAGCCTTCACGCGCCGGCGCTCCGATTATGCCGCGTTTGCCACCCTCCAACATGCTTGATCCCTAGATGTCAAGTATGGAGAATGGAAAACCAAACCGTCGATTCCCCGCGAGGGCCCGCATGTTCAGGCTGCTCGGAAACCGCAAGACGCTCTGTGATGGACTCTCGCGTCGCGATCTGCTGCATATTGGCGGCCTCGGCGCATTTGGCTTCGCCCTTTCCGATTTTCTTTCGCTGCCACGGGCGGAGGCGGCCCGCGCCGCCGGTCATCCGAAATTCGGCCGGGCCAAGTCTTGCATTCTGATCTACAAATACGGCTCGCCGCCGCAGCACGAAACGTTTGACCCCAAACCGGAAGCACCGGTCGAAATCCAGGGGGAAATGCGGTCGATCTCGACCTGTGTGCCTGGCATCGACATCGGGGATCACCTGCCGAATATCGCCCGTATCGCCGACCGTCTGACGTTCGTCCGTTCGCTGACGCATCCCTATCCGCTGCACGGCACCGTCTATGCAACAACCGGGATCCCCGAGGTCGATACCAAGATTGAGGCTCAACCACGGCACAAGCGGCAATGGCCCTACATCGGCTCGATCATCGATTACCTCGAAGACAAGCGCAGCGGCGGCCGTCTGCCGGAGATACCGCGGAACGTTGCGCTCCCGTTTGTCATGGGCTCTAAGAACGAGTACCCACCGCTGGCCGGACCTTACGGAGCGATGCTCGGCATGCGCTACGACCCGGTCTATACCGATTTCCTAGCGGAAGGGACACAACTCGCTCCCGAGATTCGCCCCGGCAAGGCGTACAAGGATCCGCTCCTGGGCATCAAATCGACCGACCGGCTGCAACTGGCCGGTGTTCCTCGCGAACTGCCGGAGATGAGCGCCGGGCGGTTCGATCTGCGACGTTCGCTGTTGAGCCAGTTTGACGAGGCCCGCCGCGATCTCGATCGGCACGAGCGGATCAGCACGTACGACCAGCAGCAGCAGATGGCATTTTCACTGTTGAACACCGGCAAGATGCGCGACGCGATCGACTTCGGCCTCGAGCCGGTGGAGGTCCGTGAAGCCTACGGCATGACCTTGTTCGGGCAATCCTGCTTGGCGGCCCGCCGTTTGGTTGAAGCCGGCGCGAAATTCGTAACCGTCATCTGGGATGCCTACGGGCTCAACGCCGGTTCGTGGGATACCCACCACAACCATTACGGCCGTCTGAAAGAATTCCTGTTACCGGTGTTCGATCAGGCCTTCCCGGCGCTCATTCTCGATCTGGAGCAGCGCGGCCTGCTCGATGAAACGCTGGTGCTCGTCCTCAGCGAGCACGGTCGCACGCCGCAGATTGATTCCAAACCGAAGGGGGCGGCCCGGCATCATTGGTCACGGGCCTATTCGCAAGTCTACGCGGGGGGAGGGATGGGGCGCGGCCACCTCGTTGGCCGCACCGACAAGCACGCCTCCGACGTGACCGATACTCCCATCTCGCCGAAGGACGTGCTGGCCACAGCGTTCGCGCTGCTGGGTGTTGACCCGGCGACAACTGTGCCGGATGCCGAAGGACGTCCAATGCCGATCACCGGCACGGGCGAATTCCGCGCGGAACTGCTGGGGTGACGAGGTTGGCGACGACGCTTGCCACTGCCGGCTTGTCCGACAGTGTTTGTAGCATCGTTCGATTCAGATGCACTCACCCGAACAGCCGCTCGCACTCCTGATAGCTGATCCGCGGTGCGCGGATTTTGCCGCCGGGGAGTTTTTCGCCGTTCGGGTTCATGTAGACGCGGCCAGGCGGTTCCTTGCGATCGGGGCTCACATGGTAGACGTGAATATTGAAGATGAAGCCGGTCTCCGAGAGGGACTCGAACCAGTGAACGTTGTCCTTCACGTCGGACACGGTCGAACAGCCGCCGGTTGAGAAAGTGCGGTCGATTGTCGGACGAATGATGTAATGATCGGCGGTCTCTTCCAGCCGATCGTAATGCCGGCCGTGGAAGTCCCCCTTCAAAATCAGGAACGCGGTCGCCATGTTGTTGTGGCCGTGCGGGATCACACTGTGTCCTTGCTTGATCGCGAAGATCTGTTTGCCGAAGACGAGCTTCGAGGGGAGCCCTTCCACTTCCGGGAATTTGAACGACAGGCTTTTGGCGCCGTGGTCCGGGAGCTTAAGTTCGTGCGTCAGGCGATCGAAATCGATGAACCGCAGCAAATCAGGGAGATCGACCTTCGCGAATAGCTCCTCGATTTTTTTCTGCCACTCGACCTGCGGCAACTTCTGATTCTGTACCGCTACTCCCAGTTCGTGAATATCCGCCACCCACTTTGCTGTGGCGAGCTTTCCTTCCGCGGCCAGCAGATCCCGCCCAAGGAGCGTTTCGAGCAGCGAGTAGGTCAACAAGCCCCCCAGCGTCTGCCGGGCAAATTCACGTCGTGAAAATTCTTGCATGGAATTCTCCTTCTTCAGAGTTCTCCGCCAGCATAACGTCGCATGAGCAGAACGTCAGCCTCATTTCCAAGTGGATTTTCCTGAACGAACCGATCAGCAGCGTGTCGTTTGACAAACGGTACGACGGACGCTTGGTCTCTCCGGCCGACAAAAACTTGCTTCCGCCGAGCCCCGCGCGGCAGAATGACGGACAACATCGACGACGTTTCCACGGACGGCCGACTCGTTTCCTTTCAATCTGCTTACGAAATCGCCCTCCGTACAATTTACGCTCGCAACTTCGAGGGAGAATTCTCATGGCCATTGTCTACAAGCCCGCGAATTGGCTGCTGGGGCTGGTCGGCGCCGTCGGCGGCGGTGTGCTCGGCTATTTCGCGTTTCGATTCATGGCCAGCCAGGGGTTCTACGCGATGATCCTTCCCGGCGCGCTGCTGGGGTTGGGATGCGGCTGGCTCTCCGGAGGAAAGTCGAACGCGCTGGGAGCCCTTTGTGCCTTCCTGGCGCTCACCCTGGGGATCTTCCTGGAATGGCAGTTCGCCCCCTTTGCGGCCGACGACAGCTTGCCGTTCTTCCTCGCGCACCTGCACGAGTTGACCACGACGACGCTCGCGATGATCGGCCTCGGAGCATTCTTCGGTTATTGGTTCGGCAAGGGACGCGAAGGAAAAGCCATCAACCGCAGAGATATGGATGATTGACGGAAACCCGGCTTCAGGTGATCGGACGTCGGGTCAAACAAGAAGGATGGCCCGCCTTGTTTCAAGGTGGGTCAGCCTTGCTGACAAGAGGTCTCGCTAAAACGGCGAATGACCTGGAAGCTTTAAGCCTTCCCTTCCACAATGGCAACCTCGTGTGGCGTAGCCACCCAGGTAGGCCGAAGCGGCCAACCTGGGCCACCCCGCGATCTTCTCCACGGCCGTTGTTTTCGGCGGCTGGGCAGCCGCAACGGGACTGGCCGGCGTCGGTTGGCACTGGCAGCTTGCTGCCAGTGAGACGGTGTTGGCGATTCGCACTGGCGGACGAGCCGCCAGTGGCACCCGGCGTCCAGAATGGCTTCTCGGCACTCTTGCCGGTCGATGTGTTGTTTTCGTCCTCTGCGGCTGGCTTATCGCTGATCCGCGCCTTGCCAGGTTCGTCCGCGAGTGCGATGACAGCAGCCGTAGCGAGGAACATCACGGCCAGTGATGCAGGTTGAAATTCACGACACATACAGGCTCCTAAAGGTGAGTTAAAAACCGGGAGGGCGAGGGGGCACCGCCCGCGGGGTGGTCCGCCGAGCCGCTGCGACCGAAAGTCTGTCGTTATGGCGGCTCCGACGGAGCGTCGCCCTCCCAAAAGCAGATTTCTGGAACCAGTACCAGTGATACTGCTCCGCATCCTCCGCGACCTCTGCGGTAAATCCTTTCGCGCAGTTTTGGACTCACGCTACGTTGCGAAGTGTCGCCGAGTCGAAGTTGAGGTTCTCGTTGTACCGGCCGTGCCAGTAATAGTCGGCAATCCCCGGTCCAAGCTGCGTGCGGACTTCGCGCATCAGCCGCTGCACGTCGGGAATCACCTTCCAGGACGTGCCGCGTACTTCGGCCGCGTCGACCGGGCGGAGCGGGTTGAAGTTGCCGCAGCCATCGATTGGCGAAAGGTGTTTGGGGCAGGCGAGCCAGGTTTGCCCCTCCTGCTCGATGGTTGTCAACTCCCGCCGGCATTGGCCGCAGCTCCGGAAAAACTCCCGCGCGTCGCCGGGGGGGAGGGGATCGATCCCCATAAACTCCTGAAGTTGCGGCAACGCTCGCGCGTGGGCGCAGCAGAAATATTCGTGGCTCAACAGCAGGCAGGGATAACGTTCCTTCATTGCCGCGTAGGTTTCGAGAATTTCGCGCGTCTCTCGCAAGATAGTTTCGAAGTTCTCCGGAGTATCGGCCCAGTTTGCCCGCGCCGGCTCGTGCTTCGCCCGATACGATTCGCGCGATAGATGCACGCGAATCGGATTGCGGATGTAAAAGAGGAATCGCGCGCCGTCGGGAAACTCGCAGCTCGGACTCCACAAGTCCGGCCGGCGCTGCACTTTGTTGAAGACGACGCGGTTGACTTGTTCGATCTGTTTCGCTTGCCTGCCATCCTCGCGGTAGATCGAGCAGGTCTTCCAGAATTTCGACAATGGACGACGGAAATCGGTCTCATGCTCCGAGACGGCGAAGACCCGAGGATGATAGTGCAGGGCGGCGGCGATGAAGTTCGTCCCTCCGCGCGGCATTCCAAAAATACCGACGACGCTCCGATCCGGACCGCGCTTGCGATTCGTTCCTCCGGCCCAATTCCGCAGGACATCCGTTAACGACACGGCTGCTCGTCCTCTACCTGATCTGTAACAATTGAACTCGTCTCGCCAGCATTCAATTTACGCGGAGTGCAGATGGGGGCTTCTCCCCCGGTCACACGCCCTCGCAGAGCCGAGGGAATGCCGCCCGCCAATGAGACGGCGCCGATCTCGGTCCCGAAACCATCGAGTGAGACATCCGCTTGCAGTTCCTTGATCCAGGCTTGCTCGAAGAGCTGGGCGACCTTGCGTTCGGTCTGTTGCTGCTTGCGGGCGCGGTGCAGGCGTTTTTCGGGAATGACGGCGGCGGTGCCGTGATTCACGTGGTAGACGTAGCGGTCCATTTCGCGGACCGGGAACATGCCCATCTCGTAGCCGGCGTCCCAGAGTTGCCGCGCAATTGAATATCCCCCTCCCGTAAAGCCGTTGATTCCGGAGAACGTGAGCCCATGTTTGAGGATTGCGTCGCGGCGGTACATCGCACAGTAATCGCGCGGATATTGCCCCTCGAATTTCCCGATATGCTGCTTCAGGCCGAACAGCCGTTTGACCTTGGTGGAGACCAGACCGATCGCTTTCTTCTGCCAGGCATAGAGCGGGTGTTCGAGTTCCAGCTTCCACGCGCCGGAGGCAGCCACGTTGGGGCGTCGAGTGATCTCGCGGAGGAAGGGATCGAGCCAGCCGTCCTGTTTGACGAACACATCGGAATGCATCGTCACGTAGAATTCGCCGCGTGCCTCCTGCAGTCCGCGGTCCCAGGCGGTGAAGACGTTGCCCGGCCAATTGGTGTGCACTTCTTCCGGGCGTTCGATGAGCTTGATCCAGTCGAGCGCCCGGAGGTAATCGAGGCTATCGTCGCGAGAGCCGTTATCGACGACAATCACTTCCAGATCGTATTTGGCGGAGTGCTTCCGGATCGAACGGAGGCAGGGCTGCATGTAGGTGAGAATCTGCCAATGTGGAATGCAGATCGTGATTTTCGGAGTGTTGGTGGTCATGAGTCGTAACTTTCCGCCGTCATTTAGCGAAGAATTTTCAGATTGTCGGCCGAAGCGGTCGGGTAGAGTTCGGTATGCCGCCGTTCCAGATCGCGCGCGAAATCCGCAAGCTGTTTGTTTTCGCCGGACGTGTCGTTTGGACGAGGCAACGACGCCAGCACATCGCCAGCTGTCATTCCACGGAACAGCAGGTCATAGGTGATGAGAAACCTGGCAGTCCGATCGACTCCGCGGCTGCTGTGCACCAGGATCGGATAGTTGTCGGGATCTTGCAGGATCTCGATTTGGCGCGCGACGGAAGAATCGGAGGCGGACGCCGAGTCAGCAAACGGTTCGACCAAAAATGTTGCGCCGGCCTGTTCGACGGCGTTCCGTTCGCTGGTCCAGCGGGTGTCGTTTTTCGTGCCCGGCTCGCAGAGTTGGATGACCGTGCGGAACTGATGAATTTCGATCAGATCGGAGATGGCGGCGGGATCGAGGTGGCCGGCGGCGTACATCAAGCCGCGGTCGTGCACGGTGAAATCGGCAAATCGCTGCCGCGAGAGATGCCAGTAGGCTGCGCTTCCCGCCAGCAGGACGAACAGGAGCGCAATCAGCCAAATTCGGCGAGAATGGAACATCCCTGTTCCCCGGAGAGGTAAACAACCGGTCGATCGCTCCGTGATCGCGTGACGCAAACTATAGACCAGCCAGCCGGTTCGGTCAACCGAAGCGATGGCATTTGATTCGTCATGTCACGCCGCATGGCGCCACTGGTGCCGGTCATCGTGCTCGTCGTCATATTCCTCGTCGTACTCATCGCCAGAGGAATCGAACGCTTCTTTACCTTCGATGATCGAGCCGGCATCGAACCGCTTGCCGAAGTACAGCTCTTGCGCCGTCGGGTCACTGATGACGGTTTCGGCATCGCCGCTGACAACGACCTTCCCGCGACAGATGATGTAATTGCGATCGGTAATGGTCAGCGTTTCGCGTTCGCGGTGGTCGGTCAGCAGAATTGAGATGCCGCTATCGCACAAGTCGGCGATGATGTCTTGAATACTGTGGATCGTGACGGGATCGATGCCGGTGAAGGGCTCGTCGAGCAGAATCAACGACGGGCGGCTGGCAAGGCAGCGCGCGATTTCGAGCCGTCGCCGCTCTCCACCGGAAAGCGTCGATGCGGTTTGTTTTCGCAGCCGCGTGAGCCCGAACTGATCGAGCAGTTCGTCAACCATCTGCCGCCGTTCCTGCCGGGTGAACTGCAGATACTCGAGGATCGCGAGGATGTTTTTTTCGACGGAGAGCTTGCCGAAGATGCTTTCGTCCTGCGGCAGATAGCCCATTCCGTGACGGGCTCGTTTGTACATCGGCCAGTGGGTGACGTCGGTGCCGGAGAGCATGACGCGCCCCGCCGTCGGTGCGATCAACCCACAAGCCATGCGGAAGGTAGTCGTCTTCCCCGCGCCGTTGGGTCCGAGAAGTCCGACGATTTCCCCTTCTTCGACGCAGAAGTCGATGTGGTCGACGGCGCGCTTGGTGGAATAATCCTTGACGAGGCCGCAACACTCGAGCAATGCCATGGGGTCTGTCCTCCTTGACAGAGTGCTCCGCCGCGAAAATGCGACGGAGGTGAATGGCGGTGATGCAAATGGGATTGTGACGAAAGGGCGGGCTGCCGGGCCGCCTCAGCGAATACGCTCCATGCGTTCGATGTTCGGATAAAACGGAACTCGCCGGCTGGGGTACAGCGGCTCGGCGACCTTGCCGTCGGGAAGCTGATGATAGAAGAACCGGCGCGTGAACTGGGAATTAAACGCGCTGGTCTTATCGTCATTGTACGGATATCCCCGGCCGTCGTTCATGAACGGCACGCCGTGCGGCCAGTAGATGAAGAACGCCTTACCGACCAGCGCGGAGCGGGGCACCGCGTGGCGATGCTCGGCGCCGCGGACATTGGACCAGAGTCGGCTGTCTTTGCTGCGGGGACTGTTATCTCCCATCACGAAGAATTCGTCCTCCGACATCGTGAACGTGAAGTCGACTCCCGCATACCGTTCTCCCGGACCGGTCTTCTTTGCGGCGAGACCGCGCTCATATTCCGTGTACCACGCTTTAGGGTTCGTCAGCAGTCTCGCGAGATCGCTCGGGTACCCGTCGTACTCCGGAATGTTCTGCTCGAGTCCGTTCGGGCGACCAAATTCGTCCTTGTTGTCGTCATTCGCGGGATGCCAGAATTCACAGCGGTAATAAATGTCGCGATCGACGACCAGATGCGAGACTTTCGCCGTCACTCCCCGGGCCGCGATGCCGATGGGGGTCAGGTCGGCATCTGTCGGGCTCTGACGGGGCAGGCCGCCGTACGGTTCGTATTCGGCCGCCGATCCGAATTCGATCGGCTGGTTATTCACCCACAACACCAACCGATTGTCGGCATTGGCGAAAGTCACGCGATATGTTCCCGTTCCCTTCAGTGGTGTGGCGGCCTTGGCAAGGAGCACTTCATCCTCGGCCCCTCCATCACGTTTCAATGGATCAGGGAACGAGATTTGAGCCTCGCCGGTCTCGGGAGAGATTCGGCAGCGATACTTGCGCTCCCCTTCATTCAGTTCAAAAAGAAGCTGTGCTTTCTCGCCGACCTGCAAGACGTCCACTTGGCAATCGATCATCAAATCGCCGACCCAGAATTCATCGACGGCATCGTTGGCGATCGGCCTGCCGTTGGAGTATGCATTGTAGCCGCAAAAGTCCGTAATCAACTGTGGTAAAGGCCTTCTGGTACGCCGGTTATTCTTGACGTCGATCCAATCGTCATCCTTCGGAACAAAGTGCCGGTATCGAAACCAATGCAGTTCGTCGGCCGACTTTTCGGCGTCGATGGTGAATGACCGGGCGTCCGGATCGGACTGCCAGCCAGCGGCATCGTTGGACCAACCGGCGATCGCATCGGGTGCGTCCAGCTTCCGAACCGGTGCCCAGCGTTCAGGCCAGCCGAGTTCGCGCAGCGGCTTTTCCGGCTTGTCGTTGTCGTAGACCAGAATCTGAATTTCACGCTGCTTGAGCAGATTCTCCTTCCGCCGAATTTGTGGACCGTCCGGCGTGTGCAGGTAGACATCCCCCTGACGAATCTCGATTGTTTCTCCCGGCAGCCCGATAAGTCGCTTGATGTAGTTCGTCTTTGGTTCCTCGGGATATTTGAAGACGAGCACATCCCATCGCTTTGGATCGGAAAACTCATAGGGAAATTTGTTGACGAGAATTCGGTCGCCGGTATAAACAGGCGCATCGAGAACTTGCTCGCGCGGCAGGGGATACCGGCAATTGGGGCAGAGTGCGCTCGTCACGCGATGCAATGGAATCAAATATCCGTTGATATCGACTTCGTCGCTCGCGCCGATCGTAAACTGGTAGCCGCACTGCTCGCAGTGGCAGTCCTTATGCCTCCCGTACAGCGTGGGGGCCATCGAACCGGTGGGGATGACAAACGCCTCCGCCTCGAACGTGCGGAACAGAAACGCCAGGATCAGCGCGACGACAATCGATTCGATCGTTTCCCGCCACCAGTCGGCATGCGGCGAACTGCCGATGCTCGTCGCCGATTGCGGGCTTTTGGCCGTCGCAGCAGCCGATGACCCCGCCGATTTCTTACTGACGTCAGCAGGTGGGTTTTGTCCAGGTTTTTGCATGTCGCTGGTCAATCATCCGTTAAAAATTCTGCCCGCCGAGAGTCGTTTCGCCGAAAGGCTTGCGCCGGAGAACTGCTGAATTTCGTTACTGATCCGGCAATCGGACGTCAATTCACCCGCTGCATTGCTAACAGCAGAATCGACATCCTACTCGAATCCGGGTTCCGGATGGGAGCATTATCAGGTAGTACCCCTGACTGAGGTACCCAGGCTACCGAATATACCGCATTCGTTCAAAATCAGGAATGCGGATGTATCGAACCTTTCCACCGATTTGCAGCCTGCCGGGGCGGGAGGGCAAATGCACGACGAACGGCTTCCCCACGAGCAGACGGGCAGGGACTGCACCATCGGGCCAACTTCGGCTGTCAGCGGAGACCGGGCTGTTGTCTCCCAGCACAAAATACTCGTCCGGACCAAGTGGATACGGTTCCTCGACCCCGTTTCGAGCCCGTCCACGCGTATAGTGAACATCGCGATACAACACGAGCGATTGTACCTCGGCCCGAACTCCCCGCGCACCAAATCTTACTGGTGAACGCGGAAGCTCCACGGGGGGCTTCGGCAACTCCTCGAGCAATAACGGTTCAAAGAGCGGAGTGCCGTTTAAGGTGACAATGACCTGGCGATC
This sequence comes from uncultured Planctomycetaceae bacterium, assembly GCA_964626885.1. GTDB lineage: Bacteria > Planctomycetota > Planctomycetia > Planctomycetales > Planctomycetaceae > CAZVJA01. The sequence goes on from CAZVJA010000041.1 coordinate 16,838, forward strand.
GAACAGTGACATCTCCATCGGCAAGGAAGTTCTCAACGAATCCACTGCTAGCGGCGCGGTGCGGAGCGGGGTGGAACCACCGTCGACGTACAGGCGTGCCTCGCGATGCAACAGATCCAACACGCAATCGAAAGTCTGCCCTCCGTCCGTCATCTCGACGACAAATGATCCGGTGCCGCCCGTCAGCGAAACATTCGCCGTGAACATCAAATCGCGTACCGGAACGTCCTCTAACCCGCTATCCGGCTGGTTGTAGCCATAATCGTCCATGACCGGGCTCAAGTGCGACTGGCGGTACAGCTCGTGAATCGCGGCGTTGGCGTGAGAGTTTGGATTCGCGGCCAACAGGTCGTCTCGCCGCTTCTGGGTCATCGCGCCAACGCAGACCAGTTGCCGTTTGGCCGCATCGTATCGCACCGGCGAAAGCACCGGTTCTGGAATGCGAAACTCCCCAGCGGCAGGATCCAGATCGACCACCGTTCGATACGTTCCGCCGGAACGGCATCCGTGGTGATACGTCGTCCACGACCAGAGCAACTCGGGCTCTACTTGCACGGTGGCATCTCCCGCCGGCGGCTCTCCTCCCAAGCCGACGAAACCATCGACAGGCCCCTCGCGCGATTCTTCCTGCGACCGATCGATGACGAACCCGTGTTCGCTCGACTTCCAGGGAGTGGTGCCCTTATCCGGAACCCAGCGCGTCTGCCAATGGGGGTCATCCGTCGGAACAAAATTGTTATCGAACACAGTGATCCGCATGCTGCGCTGTGCCTCGATGCCCTTCCGGCAGATTTGCCCGTCGGCATAGACGTCGCCGTGAAGGAGCTGAATCCGTTCCCCCGGCAATCCTATCGCCCGTTTGACATATGCCTGCGTGGCCTTGTAGGGGTTCCGAAAAACGACCACTTCCCACCGCTGCGGTTTTGCAAACTGGTAGGCAGACTTGTTTACAAGCAATTGGTCTCCCTGATTACGGGGAATCTCGGCGATATCAATTCCCGCTTCGCCGCAATTCGGGCAGGTCGTCAGTTGCCGGGCGTGCATTGCGGGGAGTGGCGACTCCTTCGAGTCGCTTCCGGCTTGAGCGAGTGCCGAGCTGGTCGACTCCTTCGATCGGTCATCGGCCGGCGGTTCGTTTTCCGGCAGATCATCGAAAGCCACACCAAAGGTGTAATGAAAGCCGCAACTCGGGCAGACCACCCGCTTGTGAAACCCCAGCAGACTGGGAGCCATCGAGCCGGTCGAAATCATGTACCCTTCGATTTCGAATCCGCGAAACAGAATAACAGCGATCGACAGGCAGACAATCGCATCAATCACCTGCCGGGTCGTACCTGAAGACGATGCGCGAACCGCGTTGCGGCTCGGATTGGCATCTGGTGTTGGCGAGTCAGCAGGCATTTCACACCGCTTGTGGTACCCGGTGGCATGACGTGGGCCAAGCCCGTGCAACCGACCAAGTTGTCGACTTCCTCCGGCTCGCGGAAGTCTTCATTTCGAAGTCCGAAACAGATGCTGCTCGACGACGAATAGAGTGCAACCGGTCCTATTCGTCGTTGCCGACGTCGAGGACCGAGAGGAAAGCTTTCTGGGGAATTTCGACCTGCCCGAACTGCTTCATCCGTTTCTTCCCCTCGCGCTGCTTGGCCCAGAGCTTGCGCTTGCGGGTAATATCGCCGCCGTAGCATTTCGCGGTGACGTTCTTGCGTAACGCCGAAATCGTCTCTCGCGCGATGATCCGCGATCCGATCGCCGCCTGCAAGGGAATCTCGAACTGGTGCTTCGAGATCTCTCCCTTCAACCGCTTGCAGAGAGATCGCCCGCGACGTTCCGCCTGCGATCGATGGACGATTGTCGAAAGGGCGTCAACCCGGTTCCCCTTTACCAGAATGTCCAGCTTCACCAGGTCCGCAGGCCGGAAACCGATCAGCTCGTAATCCATCGTTCCGTAGCCGCGCGTCGCGCTCTTCAACCTGTCGTGCATATCGTAGATGACTTCGGACAGCGGCAGTTCGTAAATCAATTGTGCCCGCTTCGGCCCGAGGAACTCCGTGCTCTTGTAGACGCCGCGGCGATCTTCGCACAATTGCATGATCGGGCCGATGCCGTCACTAGGAACGATGAAGTTCACGCGGGCAATCGGCTCACGAAATTCGTCAATCTGTCCGCTGTCGGGAACTTTCTGCGGGTTATCGACCGTCAACAGCTCACCGGTCTGGGTGAGAATCTGATAGGTGACGTTCGGCGCCGTCTGAATCAGGTCGATGTCCTGCTCGCGCTCCAGCCGCTGCTGGATGATCTCCATGTGCAGCAGCCCGAGGAACCCGCAGCGAAACCCGAAGCCGAGTGCGTCGCTGGTTTCGGGTACAAAGGAGAAGCTGGCATCGTTGAGACTTAGCTTCGACAGTTCGTCTCGCAATTTCTCGAAATCGGTCGCATCGATGGGATACATGCCGCAGAAGACCATCTGCTGGGGCTGTTGATATCCCGGGAGCGCTTCCGAAGGTGGGTTCTGTGGATCGCACACGGTATCGCCGACGTGCACCGAGCCGAGTTCCTTCACGCCGGTGACGATGTACCCCACCTGTCCCGGACCAAGTCGGTCGCATGGCACCATGCCGGGGCGGAACTGCCCCAGATCAAGAACCTCGTGCGTGGCTCCCAACCTCATGAACCGAATCTTTTGTCCCTTGGAGATCGTCCCTTCGACGACGCGGACATAAGTCATCACACCGCGAAAGCTGTCGTACTTGCTGTCGAAGATCAGCGCCCGCAGCGGCGCTTCCGGCTTGCCTTGCGGCGGCGGCACGCGTTCGACGATCGCTTGCAAGACCTCGTCGATGCCGATCCCTTGCTTCGCGCTCACCTTCAATGTTTCGCTGGCTTCCAGGCCGAGCACCGTTTCGACCTCATCCAGCACTTCGTCGATGCGCGTGACCGGCAGATCGATTTTGTTGAGGACCGGAATGATGACCAGGTTGCCGTTGATGGCCGCGTAGGCGTTCGCCACCGTCTGCGCCTGCACCCCCTGGAACGCATCGACGAGCAACAGTGCCCCTTCGCAGGCCGCCAGGCTCCGCGACACTTCATAATGGAAGTCGACGTGCCCGGGGGTGTCGATCAGATTCAGCTCGTACTTTTGCCCTTTGTAGTTGTAGTAAATCGCCACCGCCCGGGCCTTTACGGTGATGCCCCGCTCGCGCTCAATGTCGAGATCGTCCAGGATTTGCTCCTTGAATTCCCGTTGCGTAATCGCGCCGGTTTTCAGGAGCAACTGGTCCGCCAGCGTGCTCTTGCCGTGGTCGATGTGCGCCACAATCGAAAAATTGCGGATGAAGCGTGTGTCCATGCGTGTCGGAATTGCTGTGCTCGCGGCAGAACGAGGCCGCAAAAAGGGCGGGTTCTCTGAATCGGTTTGGAGAGTCAAAACCGGCAAACAGGGCCGGTGGGGAGAGATCATTCTATCGATCTGCCCCCGAACGGTCGAGCCGTCTTATCCCGGGTACAAGGCAAGTCAATTATACACTCTTGGAAATGGGTGGCAGGCCCTCAGTCCGCGAAGGGAGTGGCGGAAACCGGGACCATCCTCGTCCTTGCGTCAGGGCACGCCATACACGCGTTCGCTTCCTGGATGGCAACATCTGAATCCCTTTGCCCTGGCTCCCTCCCGAAGCCGCCTATCCCCCGGCTCCTGACCGTTCTAAAATGAACCGTATGACGGCCTTTCCCCCATCTCCAACAGCCCTTCGGGTGCTCATTCTCGTCTGCACCCTAATGCTGCTGCCGGAAACGCTCTCTCTGGCCGCTCCTCCTTCCAGTCAAAAGACCTCCCGCGAGGAAGTTCTGCTCGGGTACATCCAGAAGGATCAGGCGGAACAACAGCGGGCCTACGCGGAAAAACTCACTCAGATTGCCGCCCATTGCGACCGCTTGGGGCTCCCCGAAGAAGCGGCCCGTGCTCGATCGCTCGCCGCTCCCATGGACTCGCAGCTGCTCCGAATTCGCGCACTTCCGGTCGAAGTCGAACCCGATCTTCCCGCCGATCTCCCGGCCGAACAAAAAGAATTGCGCACCGAATTCCGGCGTCTCCGCACCGATTACGCCAAAGAGCTGTATCTCCTCTCGCGGCGCGCCCTGAAAGCCCGCCACTCCAGCTATGCCTATCAACTGGTGCAAGAGACGGCGCGGCAAGATCCCGATCATGCGGTGGCTCGCCGCATCCTGGGCTACAGACAGCAGGGGAACAAGTGGCTCACACCATTTCAGGCGAAGATGGCCCGCGACAAGTTCGTCTGGCACGACAAATTCGGCTGGCTCCCCGCCGCACATGTGAAGGACTATGAATCGGGAAAACGGTACTACCGCCGCTGGATGTCGACCGAGCAGGAAGCGGAGATTCGCCGCGACTTCCGCCACGCGTGGGAAGTCCGCACCGAGCACTATCTGGTGAAAACGAATCACAGTCTCGAGCGCGGCGTCGAAATCGCCAAGCTGCTCGAAGCCTTCCATGACTTCTTCATTCAAACCTTCGCCGCGTATTACACCACGCCGGAACAGATGCAGAAGCTGTTTCTTTCCTCAAGTTCCTCCGGAGGAGCTGCGGCCCAATCCCCCTACGAAGTGCACTACTTCCGCACCCGCGGCGAATACCTGGAAAAACTTCGCGGCAAGGTGCCGAACATCGACATCACCAACGGGCTGTATTACACCACCGACCGCACCGCCTATTTCTATTTCGATCCCGAGCAGCAAAGCTTCGACACCATCTTCCATGAGGCGACGCATCAACTGCTGTACGAGAACGTCAAACAGGAGCGACAGGTCGCCCTCCGCGACAACTTCTGGATCATCGAGGGAATCGCCTGCTACATGGAATCATTCCGCCAGGAAGATGGCCAATGGAGTACCGGCAACCCGGAACATGTGCGGATCGACTCAGCCCGCTATCGCTACCTGCACGACGGCTATTACGTGCCGCTGACACAATTCGCCGCGATGGGAATGCAGGATTTCCAGTCGGTCCCGGACATTCAGGTGATCAAAAAGAACTACAGCCAGGCGTCGGGACTGGCGCATTTCTTCATGCACTACAACGGCGGCCAATACCGGGACGCGCTCGTGGAGCATCTGTCGCAACTCTACCGCTACGACCCGCGCGGCCGCTTCCGCGTGCAATCGCTCGAAGAGCTGACCGAAACCCCCTTCAGCGAACTCGACAAGCAATACGGCGAGCACCTGAAAGCACTCGAAGCATCGGTCACACAGCCGGCTGCTGCAGGGAATTGATCACCATCCCCGCCGGGCTCTGAAGAATTGCACAGGTTCTAGCACCGAGTGCTGAACGAGTGTCGCGTCTCAGCTTTGGAAATGGGTGACACGTTCCCTGAGCCTTTGCGAAGGGCGTGGCGCAACCAGGGACCACGCCCTTCCTTGCGTCAGGGCGTGCCACACTCGTGTTGGCTTCCACAAAGGCACAATCAGAATAACTGCCTTCCCCGGGAAGTTCGCCCACCGGGTGGCTGCATCGCCTGCCGCAGCCTGTATAATGAATTCCGGCCGGCGAGCAGTTATCGGCTGCATGCTGGGTGCCACTGGCGGCTCGCCCGCCAGTGCTGATCCACCACTGAAGAGTCCCACTGGCAGCAAGCTGCCAGTGCCACCCCCGGAATGTTATTCCGATTCCTTCCTTCTGCCTTAAAGAGATCCAAGATGAAAGCGCGATTCACACTGGGGACCGTTCTGCTCCTCCTGCTCATGATCTGCCCGTCCGCAGCCACCCGCGCGGAAGACCTCCCGCGGCGAACGGCCCTCGACGATTACATCGAGAAGCCGGACCCCAGCTACTCCTGGAAAGTGGTCGATACGCGGACCAAGGACGGCGTGAAGACAGTCGTCGTCGACTTGGTGTCGCAGAACTGGCGCACGAAGCAGGATGTGAACCGCACCGAATGGCGTCACTGGCTGACCGTATCGATCCCCGAGAAGGCCACGTCCGATATCGGCATGCTCTTCATCGGCGGCGGCAGCAACAAGGAACAGAAGCCCCGTCCGAACGATCGGGCCGACGCAATCGCCAAGGCGACCAACTCGGTCGTCGCGGAACTCGGCATGGTTCCCAACCAGCCCCTCATCTTTCACAACGACGGCAAGGAACGGGTCGAGGACGACCTGATCGGCTACACGTGGGACCAGTATCTGAAGACCGGCGACCCCACTTGGACCGTGCGGAGTGCCATGATCAAAAGCGCCGTCCGCGCGATGGATACCATCACCGCGCTGATGGCCTCCGAGGAAGGGGGCAAACGCAAAGTCGATCGCTTTGTCGTCGCCGGCGGTTCGAAGCGCGGCTGGACCACCTGGCTGACCGGCGCGCTCGACAAACGGGTGGTCGCCATCATTCCGATCGTCATCGACGTCCTGAACACCGAAGTCTCCATGCGGCACCACTTCGCCTCCTACGGGTTCTGGGCGCCGAATGTCGGCAATTACGTCGAGCACAAACTCATGCAGCGGATGGATGAGCCGCGGCTGAAGGAGCTGTATCAGCTTGAGGATCCGTATTCGTATCGGCACCGGCTGACGATGCCGAAGCTGGTCCTCAACGCCGCCGGCGACCAGTTCTTCCTTCCCGATTCGTCGCAGTATTATTGGGACGACCTCCGCGGGGAGAAGTACCTCCGCTATGTCCCCAACGGTGACCACGGCCTCGACCGCACCGATGCCAACGAGTCGATCATCGCGTTCTATTCGCTCATTCTGGCAGGGAAGAAGCCGCCGACCTATCTCTGGACCGAGGAAGCGGACGGCATGCTGCAGGTAATGTCGCTCGAAAAACCCAAGGAAGTTCGTCTCTGGCAGGCGCACAATCCCGAGGCGCGCGACTTCCGCGTGGAAACGCTCGGACGCAAATACACCAGCACCGTTGTGGAGCCCGACGCGCACGGCTTGTACCGCGCCAAAGCTGAGAAGCCGGAGAAAGGCTGGACCGCCTACTTCCTCGAAATGACGTACGACGTCGGCGCGCCGGTTCCGCTCAAGCTGACGACCAACGTGAAGGTGATTCCCGAGACCGTTCCGTTTGAAGGAAAGCCCTCGCACCTGTCGACCACGTTGACGCTCTCCTGCCACGCACCGAATGAGGCGGCTGCCAAGCAGGTCGTCCAGGACGCAAAGTCACTGCTGCAAAGCAAGGGCTTGCTGAAGGGAGAACTGAAAACCGAAGTGCACGGCAATCGGTGCTTCTTCAACTGGGAACCGGGAGAGAATTTCCGAGTGGGTGCCGGGGCCCTCACCGAATTCCTGAAAAAGCAGAAGTGCGACACGTTCGCTTACCAGCTCGAATCGGGGGCGGCGATTACACTCCCGCCGGCCTTGGGGGACTGAGCGGTCCGAAAGTTCGTGCACCGGTTCCGTCGGCGCGCGAGGAATTCTCGCGATCGAAGGTCGAGTAGCGAACTGAAAACGTGACATCATTCGTCAAGGCGAACGGGGGATGCAAATCCCCCGTTGTCTTTCGCGGCGTGACTAAGTGCCCGACTACCTGTGCGTTGTCGTGTTAGCAGGAACGCGTCAGACCTCATCATCCTGTTGCAGCCGCCACTTGCGCGCCACGGCCGGCGATTCCGCCCGCCGCGACAGCACGATTGCGTTCACCAGGAACCCAAGGCTGAGCGCCGCGGCGATTGCGAACTCGCTCACCGCGCGCACATTGCTGGTCGAAGAAAGTATATTCACGGCCAACCCCGCCGAACCCATGCCGACAATGAACAGGGCCAGCAGCACGATTTCAAAAAAGATCGTGTGACGTCGATGATGGTAACGGTTGATACGCGGCATGATTCAGTCTCCAGCTAGCGAAATCCTTCAATGTCGTCCTCTCTTGCGCCGGGTCCGTGGCAACGGCTGGTGGGGAATCCGCTTGCGGCGTTTCCGCACCAGCGTGAAGAGCCGCCCTTATTCTACAACCGAACCGGCGGCTGTTTCGACGATGCGCGCAAATCGCGGCCAAATCCCGACTTCGACACCGCCGAATTCACCGGACACAACGGCACGGCAAACTTCACCGGTGGAGCAACCTTCCGTCTGAGCCGACAGAACCGTTTTTGAACGCAAGGTCGAACAGCTCACCAGCTTCGCCGGATGAATCAGATTACTCGTCAGGGCTCCTGACGATCCCGGTCGCACCGCTGCGCGAAAATCAGGCATGTCTCGCAATGGGCACGATCAAACAGGTCGCCCGTTTTTCAGACTGTCTTTGATTCTCGATCGAAGGACGTCTCTTCGAAACCAGGCTGTTTCACGGCGATTTCTCAGGTTCGGTATCTTTGCAGAGATCGATCACGCGGTCAGTGGCCACATCGTTTCTGAATTGGCACAGCGGTTGCTCTTCAGAGAAATGGAATGTCGCGTCCGAACGGACCCGTTGCATTCCGAACCGCCTGAGTCGCCGCGCTCCCGATGATGGCCAGCCTGAATATTGAAAGCAGGGAAGGAATGTTTTGGCTTGGCGCCGGGGAACAAAATGCCGCCGCGCACAATGCGACCGTCACCGATAAACCCATGAATCGCGGAGGTGAACCACCTTCTCGCAAAGCTTTTGGTGCGCGCAGCCTCTCTCTTTGATTTGAAATCGCTTTTCGTGACCTTTGCAGCCGGACGCGCTCTTCCGGCGGACCAGGTGGACGGAATGGTTCCGTCCATCACTGTTGCCTTTCCGCCAGAAGATGAAAGCCGCCCATGGAGATTCGAAACAAAGCCACGCGGATCCGCCTGCAAGACTTCAAATCGCCTCAGATGCGGGCGTTCCACATGACGTGGTTCGCGTTCTTCCTTTGCTTCTTCGCCTGGTTCGGCATCGCGCCGCTGATGAAGGTCGTTCGGGAGGAGATGTCGCTTACGAAGGACCAGATCGGCTGGTGCATCATCGGCTCGGTGGCGGTGACGGTGCTTGCGCGGCTATTCATCGGCTGGCTGTGCGATCGCATCGGTCCCCGGATCGCGTACACGGGATTGTTGTTGCTCGGTTCGATTCCAGTGATGGCGATCGGTTTCGCAACCGACTACACCTCGTTCCTGTTGTTTCGCATCGCGATTGGGGTGATCGGTGCGTCCTTTGTCATCACGCAGTATCACACGTCGGTGATGTTTGCGCCGAATTGTGTCGGTACGGCGAACGCCACGGCGGCCGGCTGGGGGAATCTTGGCGGCGGGATCACCCAGATGGTGATGCCGCTGCTCTTTTCACTGCTTGTGGGAACGCTGGGGTTTTCGGCGGCTGCCGGATGGCGGACCTGCATGTTCGTGGCGGGGGCCGTGTGCGCACTCACTGGCGTGCTGTATTACTTTCTGACGCAGGACGCGCCAGATGGAAATTTCTCTGATCTACGAGCTGCGGGAAAACTGCCCGAAAAGAAAGTTGTCCGTGGTACGTTTCTCGAAGCGTGCCGTGATCGTCGGGTGTGGTGCCTGTTCATTATTTATGGGGCCTGTTTCGGGTTGGAGTTGACGATCGATAACATTGCCGCGCTCTACTTTGTTGATTACTTCCCCGAACTGAAGGAGATGGAGCCGCTTGAAGCGGTGAGCAAGGCGGGATTATTCGCGGGGTTGTTCGGCTCGATGAACATCTTTGCTCGGGCGCTGGGTGGGATCATTGGCGACCGGTTCGGGGCGAGGTGGGGATTGTCCGGACGCGTGAAATGGCTGTTCATCGCGGTCTTTTGCGAGGGGTTGGCTCTCATGCTGTTCTCGGAAGCGCGGACCCTCGCGGTGGCCGTTCCGTGTCTGTTGTTTTTCGGTTTGTTCGTAAAAATGTCGAACGGGGCTACGTATTCCGTCGTCCCCTTCATCAACCGCCGTGCCCTTGGTTCGGTCGCGGGAATTGTGGGAGCCGGCGGCAATGTGGGAGCAGTTGCTGCGGGATTTTTATTCAAAGCGGAGTCGATCACTTGGCCGACGGGGCTGCTGATTTTGGGCGCAATAGTTACCTGTTGCTCGTTCTCTGCCCTGATGGTGACCTTCAGCGAATCGGCGGAGCGTGAAGCCCGTCATGCGTCGGACCTCGCCATTGCGCAGGGGAACGTGATGGCCGAACCCGCAGCCGCATCCGCTACGTAACGCGCGGAGCAGCGGGTCTCATCGGCGCCGGGCAGCAGCCGACCGGGCAGATGTCCGGCGCGGGGCCGTATTTTCCGGCAGCACGGCGATCCGCTTTATCCGCGAGCCGCTCTTCAATCAGTTCCTGCCACATCTGCACGTACCGCGGGTGTACGCCTACGGTCGCGGCGCGGACCATGTTGAGTCCCAGCTGGCGGGCCTTGAGAGCGGCTTCCTCATCGAGATCGTAGAGCACTTCCATGTGGTCGGAGAGAAAACCGATCGGCATGATCACGACGTCTTGGACGTCCTTCGTTTTCAGTTCGGCCAAGTGATCGCAGATGTCGGGCTCCAGCCAGGGATCGCTCGGCCGGCCGCTACGGCTTTGATAGACCAGCCGGCGGCGCTCCGGCGGAATGGCGAGATTCTCGCAAACCAGCCGGATCGTTTCTTCCAGATGAACCACATAGTCGCACTTCTCGGCCATGCTGAACGGAATGCTGTGTGCCGTGAATGCAATGTGCGCGGCCGCGCGGCGCTCGGCCGGGATCTGATCGAGCGCCCCCTGGACACGGGCGGTGTTTGCGGCGATGAACTCGGGATGATTGTAGAACAGCCGGATCTTATCAACCGCCGGCGCACCATCGCCGACTTCCCCACGCGCACGGTCAATATCATCCAGATACTGCCGGCAACTGGAGTAGGAACCATAGGCCGAGAGGACCAGTGCGAGCGCCCGCTGCACGCCGGCTTGCTTCATCTCGCGAAGCGTGTCGACGAGAAACGGATGCCAGTTGCGGTTTCCCCAGTAGATCGGCAGTGAATTGCCATGCGCGTCGAGTTCCGCGCGGAGCGCACACATCAGCGCGCGCACCTGATCGTTGATGGGGCTCTTGCCCCCCATGTGATAGTAGTGCTCCGCCACTTCGAGCATGCGTTCGCGCGGGACATTTCGTCCGCGCAGCACGTTCTCGAGAAATGGAATCACGTCATCTTTCTTTTCGGGTCCACCGAAATGAACGATCAGCAAAGCATCGTACGATTGACCCAAGAGGAACTCCCGTGGTTGAAGAGTTTTTGTGTTGTCTACAGGTGGTTTCAAAATAGGGAGGGCGAGGCTCCCGCCGAGCCGCTGCAACCGAAAGTCTCTCGTTATGGCGGCTCCACAGGAGTGTCGCCCTCCCTAAGACAACAGTTTGAAACCACCTGCACTGATTATTGCGCCGGCGCATGATCGAACATGGGCTAACACACATTGCGCACGTCGGCGATTATGATGGATTCGCTCGCAAAAATCATGCGGACAACGATTTACACATCGTTCAATTATTGGCGGAAACTCGCGGAATTCCAGCGGCGCAAGTGATTGTGAAACAATTTCTTGTAACGTTTACAACCTGCGGAAAATTTATACAAAGTCGGCTTGACGGTTTTCCACAAATCGCGAGAATGCCCGCCGCCTGAGGACACCACTCAGGCAACAACTCACAAAGCCAATCTTCAACTTCCCGTTGCAATCATATCCACGCTTAGGCCACCACACTGGCGAACTCACCTTTGTCGCCTCTCCAGTGGTGCGCTGAACGTCCCGTAAAAATCATGGAAGAACCATGCTCGCGTTCGCGCGCACGGTTTGAGGCATGGAGGCCTCTTTTCATGTTTCACCAGCCGTTGCAGATCCGAGTGCCGGTGAGCCTGCGACAGCTCTTTCCCCGATCGAGCTTCGTGGGCTGTGCGGATATCCGCGTCAGCAACGCCACGGAGGAGAGCGGGAAATGCGGTCCGAATACGTTGTTCGCCGCCATTCCCGGCACGCGTTACGACGGCGCGCAATTCGTCGAAGAAGCCATCCGTCAAGGAGCGACGAGCCTGCTGGTCCAGCGCCCCGTTCCGGGAATCCCGGTGCCGCAATGTGTCGTTGCGGACGTTCGCCGGGCGTATGCGGAACTCTGTGCCGGCCTCGCGGGATACCCGACGCGCAAGCTGCAGGTCGCCGCCGTCACCGGTACAAACGGCAAGACGACCGTCAGTTGGCTCATCCGTTCCATTCTGCAAGCGACCGGTAAACGAACCGGCTTGCTGGGCACGATCGAATATCACGATGGGGTCGAATCGACCCGAGCCGGCATGACGACCCCGGATTCCAAAACACTTTCACACTGCTTGAGCAAGATGGTTGCCTGCGGCACGACGCACGCAACGATGGAAGTCTCCAGCCACGCGCTCGAACAGCGACGCGTTGCCGGCACGCAATTCGATGTCGCTGTCGTCACCAATGTAACGCATGACCATTTCGACTATCACAAGAATTACGCCGCGTATCTGCACAGCAAGTCGCAGATCTTCGATCACTGCAAGCCGAACGCGACGGCAGTCATCAATATCGACGATGCCGGGAGTTCTTCGCTGGCGCCGATCGCCGCGGCTTCACGGAGTGTGCTGACATACGGCATCGACAATCCGGCGCGCGTCTCGACGAGGATTTTGAACGAATCTCTCTCCGGCACCCGATTCGTGATACACCTCGACGACAGCGAAGTTCAAGTCACAACGTCGCTCATCGGCCGGCACAATGTTTCCAACTGCCTCGCTGCCGCAGCGGCCGCAAGCCGGCTCGGCGCCACGCCCGACGAGATTCGGGCCGGCATCGAATCGCTGAAAGCCGTGCCGGGCCGGTTGGAACGAATCGATTGCCGACAAGCGTTCGACGTGTTTGTGGATTATGCCCACACCGACGATGCCCTGTTGCGCTGCATCCGATTTTTGCAGAGGCTCGCCACGGGGCGGGTGATTTGCGTGTTCGGCGCGGGGGGGGATCGCGATCCTTCCAAACGTCCTTTGATGGGAAAAGCCGTCTCGGAAGCAGACCTTGCCGTCGTCACCAGCGATAACCCTCGAAACGAAAACCCCGAGGAAATTATTCGTCAAATTGTCGCCGGCATCGATACGACAACCTGCGAGACGCACATCGAGCCCGACCGTGCCGAAGCGATTCGCTGGGCACTCGAACAGTCGGAGCCCGGCGACTGCGTTCTCGTCGCGGGTAAAGGACACGAATCAGAGCAGATTATCGGCAATCGCCGCATTCCGTTTGATGACCGTGAGATCATTCGCAACTTGCTGTTCAAACAATTGTTGGAAAAACCGGCACGCGTCGGCGCCTGAGGGCTCGACGGCCACAACCCAATGTATTCCGACCGAACAACTCGAATTTCGTCGCTCATCGCGCATGCAAACGATGTTTCACATCCTGTTCGCCCTATTAACCCTTGCCGGGTGGAGCCTCGGTTCAGACATGGAACGCGTGTCTGTCGAAGAACTCAGCGCCGCAATCGGTGGTAAAGCCGCCGGCTGCGACAACCTGCGAACCGGTTTCGACCATGTCGTTACCGACTCGCGAACGGTGCGCGCCGGCGACCTGTTCTGGGCGCTTCGCGGTGAGACTCACGACGGGCACGACTTCGCAAACGATGCTTTGCGGCGCGGTGCGGCCGCCTGTGTGGTTCGCAGTGACCGAGCGCGCGAAATTCGCGGACCGTTCATCGTCGTTAACGATACCTTGCACGCACTCTGGAAATTCGCCCGTTGGCAGCGCGACCGGCAGGAAGCGCTGGTCATCGGCGTCACCGGCAGTGTGGGAAAAACCACGACTCGGGAGATGATCCACGCCGTGCTGAGCACGCGTCATCGCGGAATTCAAAGCCCGAAGAATTACAACAATCATGTCGGGCTTCCGTTGAGCGTGCTCGACATCGACGCAACGCATGAATTTGCGGTTCTCGAAATGGGGGCCTCCGCCGTCGGCGAGATTCGCGACCTGGCTGGTATTGCGGCTCCGGAAGTCGGCGTCGTCACGAAGATCGGCGTCGCTCATCTCACCGGATTCGGCAGCGAAAAACAAATCTTGCAGGCCAAGGGAGAGCTTGTCGAGGCGATTCCCCCGACCGGCTTTGTCGTCCTGTCGGGCGACGATCCGAAAACTCGTTCTCTTTCGCAACGGGCAAACTGTCCAGTGATTCTGGTTGGTGAAGGAACTGGAAACAATTTGCGGGCGACTGCGGTCTCCACCGAGCCGGGATGTGTCCGGTTTCGCGTGGAAGGACGGAACTACGAAGTCCCCGCCACGGGAAAACATCATCTGACGGCCGCCCTCGCGGCCATGGCGATCGCGCGGGAAATCGGACTGACCTCCCAAGAAGTGGCCGAAGGATTACGGAACTTTGCCCCGGTGGCGGGACGTAGCCGCTTCGAGCGGATCGGCCCGTGGGGAGTCATCGACGACACGTACAACGCGAACCCGAGTTCCATGCAGGCTGCCTGTGAAACGCTGAAGTTCTGGAAAGGCTCCGGCCAGCGAATCCTCGTGGTTGGCGACATGCTGGAACTCGAACCGCGGACAGCGGAGTTACATCGCGAATTGGGCCGCCAGGCAGCGGGCAGCCATCTCGATTATCTGCTGGCATTCGGCGAACAATCGGACCAGGTCGTGCGCGGCGCCCGCGAATCGGGCATGGACCCGCACCGTTTGGCACAGTGTGAAAATCTGGACGCGCTCCTGGCGACTCTCGATTGCTGGATCGAGCCGGGAGACGTGCTGCTCGTAAAAGGTTCTCGCGGGATGCGCATGGAGCGCGTCCTCGAATGGTTGCAACAACACAAGGAAGGTACCCACCCACAACATATCGCCCGTGCCCCCACACGGGCCTGCGCCTAGTTTTGATGGTTCTGCCGCGTGCGTCAGGGTTTGCGGGGATCCGGCGTGCCGCTCGGTCTTAGACCGGACGGGAGCGTACAGGCAATTGGAACAAGTGATTTCTGGGTCAATCACTCCAAGAGCCGCTTCGCGGCAGAACCGTTTTTACCGGGTGCCGAGGATGTTCCTCGGCACCCGGGGATTCACTTCGATGGTTTGACTGCAGTTCACGTTCAGCTCACCTTTCGTCCGTTACACACCGCTTCACATTCCCATCTCGCATCTCTCGTCCTTCCCCTCTCGTCTCTACCCATGCTCGTCTGGCTCCTCAATCAGTTCGCTCCATTTCTCAACAGAATGGAACTCGCCACCGCCGGCGATTCGCGCGTCTTTCTGACCGCGCGGACCGCATTGGCCAGCGTCGTCTCCTTTCTAATGGCGATGATGTTGGGTCCGGCGGCCATTCGTTGGCTGAAGGGAAGGTTCCGCGAACGGATCGACAGCGGCTCGGAACGGCTGAATGAACTGCAAGCGGCGAAAAGCTCAACTCCCACGATGGGGGGGCTGTTCGTCGTCGGGGCGGTGGTGCTGGCGGTCCTCGCCTGTGCCGACCTCTCCAACCGATACGTGCAGGTCGCGCTGCTCGCGGCGATCGGATTCGCGGGAATCGGCGCCGTGGACGACTGGATCAAGCTTCGCACGTCGCACAATGGACTCACCATCCGCCAAAAACTGCTGGCGCAGACCGCGCTGGCGTTCGTCGCAAGCGGATTTTTGTACTATGAGCAACAGGGCAAGCCTCACGGACTGGAACTGATCTGGCCGATTGGGGGCGCTGGATTCGCCCTCGGAGCCGGTTTTATTGCTTGGAGTGCGTTCGTACTCGTCGGCAGCTCGAACGCCGTCAATCTTACGGACGGTCTCGACGGGCTGGCGAGCGGCTGCACGGTTTTCGCCGGTTCGGCCTTTGTGGCGCTCACCTATCTGGCGGGGCATCATGTGATGGCCGACTACCTCGGAATTCCATTCATCGCGGGTTGCGGAGAACTGGCGGTCGTGATGGCGGCGCTCGTCGGAGCGGTCCTCGGATTCCTGTGGTTCAATTGTTATCCGGCTCAAGTCTTCATGGGCGATACCGGCTCGTTGACGATCGGCGGACTGCTGGCGCTGGCGGCTCTCGCCACCCGGCAGGAAGTGCTGCTCGTCGTGGTCGGCGGAATCTTCGTCATCGAAACCATCAGTGTGATTTTGCAGGTCGGCTGGTTTCGGCTGACTGGAGCACGGCTGATTGCCTGCAGTCCGCTGCACAATCACTTTCTGTTCAAAGGTCAACACGAAATCAAAATCGTGGTGCGATTCTGGATCGGCTCGGCCCTGTTGGCAATCGTCGCGGTGGCCAGCTTGAAGATTCAGTAATTTGCACTCGCAACCATTTAGAGGAAGTTCGAGGTAGTTAATCAAGGTGGTTTCAAAATGCTGTCTTTGGGAGGGCGACACTCCTGTGGAGCCGCCACAACCAGAGACGTTCGGACTCAGCGGCTCGGCGAGAGCCTCGCCCTCCCGGTTTTGAAACCACCTGTAAGCGTCGTTAGGGAGAGAGGGATTTCGGAAGCCGATGTGGTGGGTGCGAGCCCACTGCATCGGCTTCCACCCTTTTATGGGACGCGGGTTTCCGGTGATCGGGCTT
>CAZVJA010000042.1:0-24605 GCA_964626885.1 uncultured Planctomycetaceae bacterium
GGGGAAATGGGCATGGGCCAAGGAAATGGTCGACACCGCCCATGCGATGAAAATTCCGTATCTGGCCGGGTCGTCCCTCCCGGTGACTTGGCGGATGCCGTCGATCGACATGCCGCACGGCGCCGAGGTCGAGGAAGCGCTGTGCGTCGCCGTTGGCAGTGTCGACAGCTATGACTTCCACGCCTTGGAAACGATCCAGTGCATGGTGGAGCGCCGCAAAGGAGGAGAAACCGGCGTCGTTTCGATGCAGGCCTTGCGCGGTCAACAGGTGTGGGACGTGCTCGAAGCCGGCTCCTGGAAAGCCGGCGGTTGGGATCCGCGGCTGTTCGAGGCCTGCCTGTCGCGAACGCAGACGTTGGCTCAACCCGAAACGTACAGCGACCGGTACCCGACGGTTGCGCAAATGAAGGAATGGGTCAAGGAGCCGATCGCGTATCGGTTTGAATACGCCGACGGATTGAAGGCGACCATGCTGATGATGAACGGGTTAGTGAATGACTTCAACTTCGCGGCGAAATTGAAGGGGGAAAGTGAACCCCTCTCGACGCTGTTCTATCTCCCGCCGAACCCGAACGTGACCTATTCGGCGGCGCTCATGTCGAAGGCCGAGCAGCTCTTCCTCACCGGAAAGCCTGCCTATCCGATCGAACGCACGCTGCTGACGACGGGACTTGTCGCCGCCGGATGCCAGTCGCTCGGCGCAAAAGGCCAACGTCTCGAAACACCGCACCTGGCGATTCGTTACCAGGTCTCCGGCGAATCGACGTTTTCACAGTCCTGATTCACGAGCGTGAAGCCTAGTGTCGAGTTTTAGCATCGCGAAGGGCGGCAGCCCCACTTCCCGGTGATTACTTTTTCCCCGTCAGGCAGAAGCAGGACGATGAGAGTTTGACGTCGGCCGACTTCCAGACCTTTTCGAACCGTGCATGCATCGCGCTTGCTTCGTCGGTCTTTCCTTCCTGCCGCAGGCATTGTGCGAGACTGAAGAGCGACCAACCGTTCTCTGGATGATGTTTCAGATCTTCGCGGTAAACTTCGGCCGCTTCCTCGAATCGCCGGGCGTCCATCAGCGTCGCGCCCAGGACATGCCGCACTGGCTGAATCCAGTCGGGCGGTTCGATGTATCGCAGCGCGTCCTCGCGCCGCACCGCTTCTCTTAGAGCCGCGACGGCGTCGTCCACTTTCCCTTCGCGGTAGAGGATCTCCCCTTCAAGCATTTTTTCTCCGACCCCAAGAACATCGGATGCCTTATTGAAGATGAAGATCGCTTCCTCCGGCAGTGCTCCTTTCGCTTTAAGAAACGCGGCTTGCTCGGCCTTGGCTTCAGGAATTTGTTTTTTCGCCGCGTAGGCTACGCCACGTGCATAGTGGCGGAACGCCCGCGTCGCGGGGAAATATTCTGGCGGTTCCGGCTCGGCGAGCATCGCCTCCCAACGTCCGAATCGCAGATGCATTTCGTACGGCATGGCATACATACCGTCGATCATCGCTGCGTTTTTATGGGCCCACTCTTGCGGAACCTCCGCTAGCATTTGGCGAATGGCCTCCGTCGAGCGTTTTTCCTGTCCGACCATCATTGAGGCGAATGCCAGCATATGGTGATTGTGCGCCATGTACGCCCGATAGAATTCCTGCTCGGGAACGCGTGCGCGATAGGCCGAGTCCGCGCGAATTGCTCTTTCATTGGCCGCAATTGCCTCTGGCCATTGCCCCACCAGCACGTCGATGTGTGACGGCATGTGCACCATGTGTCCCAAGCCGGGCTGCAGCTCGCGGAGTCTATCGGCAACCTGCTTTCCTTTTTCCGGATGCGGAGAAGCCTCCACGGCGTGGATATAGAGATGCAACGCAAGCGGATGTTCCGGCGCGATGGCCATTACAGCTTCCAGCGTCTTCACGACTTCCTCGGTTCCTGGCTGCGGCTGTCCGTCGTGCGTCCAGAGATCCCACGGACGCAAATCCATGAGCGCCTCGGCGAACATCGCACCGATGTCGCCGTCGTCCGGATGCCGCTTCCAGACCTCGCGCATCGCCGTGGCGTAGGCCTCGTCGAGTGGCTTACGGTCTTCGGGCTGGGGATCGGCATACCGCTTGCCCAGCGCTTCGATCAACTCTCGCTCGACTGGTGTCGCATGATCAGCCAATTCCCGCGCCTTCGTCAGCGCCTGCCACGCCGCCTTGGCATGGGTTTCATCCACCATGGGAAAGTTGATATGCGGACCATTCGCCAGCGCGATCGCCCATTGGGGCATCGCGGCTTGAGGGTCAAGCTTCGCCGATTGATGAAAGGATCGGAGCGCCTCATCATGGTTGAACCCATAGAGAAACGCGAGTCCCTGGTTGAACCAGGCTTGTGCTTCGGGCGATTTCGTCGAAATCTTTCTCGCGTGCGTGCCGAGCCCCTCGAACTTCAAAGCCGGCCGCTCGGCTGCATCGATTCGAGTACAGTTCCATGACGCGCACACAAAACTCCAGACGAGAATGGCGTACAGAGTGCGGCGAGGCTGCTGATTTGAAATCGCTTCCATGGGGTCTCCTCCGCGCTAGGAATCTGGCGTGTAAGAATTGTGGCAATGTTTCCCGGTCCGCCCGTATCTTGGCGAACCGACGCGCGCACGACAACCCAAGGAATTCACGCGGCTTCGTCGTTCGCAGACGGCGAATCGATCGATATTTGGCGTGATTGCGATGCGGCGAGGTGGAATGCACGCAATCGGCGCACGGTCCCCTAGGGATTTGCCGGCGACGGTGGTGTTGGAGTCGCCGCTGCTACGGAAAGCTCGTTGCGGACGGAACGCACCCCAGGTTCCTGGCGAAACATTGCCAACGCGAGCTTCGCGTCCCGCTCCGACTTGACCGTTCCGCTGAGCGTCGCTTCGCCGCTGGTGTCGTCGAATTTGAATTGCACACCAGCGAATTCGGGATGCCGGACGGAAAGATCGGACACGCGACTGCGCAGACTGCTCGACACATCGTTCGATCCTGGGCGAGGATACTCAAAAGCGACCTCATGCCGAGGACGAATCTGCATCCGCGCGGCCGAAGCCCCGGCCGCGCCGTTCATGTCACCGTTAGCGTCGGAATCTCTGTTGCCTCGATTGCCGCGCCCGAAATTCCTGCCGGAGTTCTGGCCGAACCGCTGCTGGCGGGTGTTGCGTCCCTGGTTGTTCAGTTGTCCCGTGGCACTGCGTCCGACAAACCCGTTGTTGTTACCCCGCCCCACGAAACCTTGATCGAACATCGCACCTGTTTGCCCCAATCCGGCCGTTTGGAGAAATCCGGAGTTCGCCACATTGGCGTTTCGTCCAGTCCCACGGGCACCGGTACCCGACGAATTGCCGAACAACGAGTTGCTCGTTCCCCCGCTCCTGCCGAGCGACTGATTACCGAACAAGCTTTGCGATTGGGCCTCCGCCTGACGACACACAGCCATGCAGGCCAGGCAAGCACCCATCAAACTCATCGCTCGTGTCGGGGCAAGGAACTTTCGCATGGCTGCCACCTTGAATGAATCCGGAATTGCACCAGGGATGAACGCGAATCTCCCCTCTGCAGGATCATCGTCCTCAACCACTCCGATTATACACTGCTGCTCCGCCAGCAGATCCCCAATTTGTGAAAGTCGGGGAAACGGTCCGGGAATTTCCCCCCCATCCGAGACGAAAGGCTCAGCAAAGCTTCAGCTTCGCCCGGTTCTTCAGGTTTGGTGAAGTCTGCCGGTATGGTAGTGGATATTGCGGACTCTGGCGGCCAAACGGTTCCGGCACTCATTCGTCGAAGAGAGAAAACAAAGTTCGACAATACCGGACTGGTTTAAGTCCACTTTGCTCAGTACGGTTCTTCGTCTGCAAGCGGGTGCGGATGTTGCACGGTCTGCCGAATCGCTTCCGGTTCCGAGTTCTCCACTTCTTCCCAGCCAACCTGTTGCAGCGAAGGCCGCGCCGAACCTCTAGCAGCTGCACTTCTCGCATTTGTCGCAATCCGTCCTCCATCGGCCTGTGTCAGACGGAGACGATGTGTGGGGGTTTCTGAGTCAGCAACCTCTTCCTCGAAATAGGCAGCTTTATGGGAAGACTCTTCGTTCGCCGCGTTGGCCGTGCGGTCATATTCTTCTTCCGCCATGACACCTTGCGGCATAGCACTGTCGGCAGAGGCGGCACGGACTGACTGGCGGCCGTTTCTATCGGCTACATATTTCAGACGCGCGATCGGCTCGTTGGTCGTGTCTTCCCCAGAATTCGCCACACGTTTGGGTCGGCCACGTCCCTGGTGACTTCGTGTAATCGTCGCGCTGCTCGTTCGTTTGAGTTTCAAACCGTTGGTAATCACTTTGCGGGCTGCTGCTTGATCGAATTGCGTGTCGGCAGCGCTCTCCTCGTCCTCATCCGATTGTTCAGCACCAGCCGAATCGTCCTCCGTAAGAGTGCTCTCTAATTGTGGACCCGACAGCACGATATTTGCGGTCTCGGAAAAAATCACGGGAGAATCGGATGGCTGCAATTTCACGCGCAACGAACATCGCGCCTGATAGCCGTCTGTTCGGGGGTAGGGGATAAACACTTGATACGACGGCCCGAGCGCCGATATTTGCAGGTGCGTCTTCCACGCGTCTGCCTGAAAATCATATTGATGAATTGGCTTCGATTGCTCGGCGACCGTGCCGCGATCGTCGAAGAGATAAATCCGCACATCTCCGTTCACTTCCACCGGGGACTCGTGCCGCCTGGTGAAGAACAGAATTTGCCCCGCGAAGCCGCGCGTCGGCACTCCGTTGGCCCCGCGTCCCTCCGCCGGCTGCCAGATCGCCAGGATTTCGACGGCCGGATCTTTCGCGTCGGCCTTCGGAACCGGTTTTTGTTTCCACTTCGACAGATCGAATGTCGTGCAGCCGATCAATGGTGAGCTAAATACAGCCGCGAACAACAACAGCACGACGGTACGCCCGGACGAACAGAATGCTCCGGAAATTGCGCGAAGGATCTCGCGATACTGTTGCGATGTGCTCTTCATTTCCCTGGCCGCTCGGTTTGAAGTGTCTCAATGAGTAACGTACGCGCATCCGCCATGAATCCTACGGAAGCGATTCGTTCAACAGACGTGGTTTGACGGCCTTCCGCGAACCGCGCTCAGTTCTCGATGCGTTCGTCTCCGCTGACGATGCGCCCGTTTGATACCTCGTGGCATTCGAAAGTTCTCCGTCGTCACTGACAGTCGTTGTTCCCGCATCGGGAAATTTCGGCTCATCGACTCGCAGCGCGCTGCTCGGCATGATTGTGGTCGGGATCCCGTCGTCTTCCGCGCTGCCGGGCATTTCCCCCGGTGCCGGAGGGAGTGCAGGGGCTGCACCTTCGTGAAGCTGCGGCAATTTCAGCGGATCGGAGCCGTCGGCGGGGGAGACACCGAAGATTGGGCCATGGATCGCCTCCGCTTCTTCCACGATGAAGTGAATCCGCTCCGCTTCGACCTGCTTGATGATTTCGTTATCCTCGCCGCTGCTGATGATGCGCGGAGTGAGGAAGATCAGCAGCTCTGTGCGGCGGGACGAGGTCGAGTCAAACCGGAATCCTCGACCGATAAGCGGCAGATCGCCGAGCCACGGGACTTTTCGCTGGGTATTGCTGTCGGATTTGGTGATCATTCCCCCCATGACGATCGTCTGTCCGTTCGGCACGCTGACGACGGAATTCGCGATCGTCACATCTTTGATCGGAGAGGTGACGACGCTGCCGGTGTTGATGTCGGTGAAGATCGGAACGGTATTTCCCGGGGCATACTGACTTTTTTGGGCGATCGTCTGCATGACGATCGTACCGTCCGGGCTGATGCGCGGCCGGACCGAGAGGATGATGCCTGCGTCATCCTGTTGGATCGAGGGGCTCCCGACGCTCCCATTCACGCCGGGCAGGAACCCGTTGACAATCGGCACCCGCTGCCCGACCTGGATCGTCGCTTCCTGATTGTCGAGCGTGCGAATCTGCGGCCGGCTCAGAATGTTGATCTTCCGCTGAGCCGAAAGAGCACGCAGCAGCACGCTCACCGATTCCGATCCGGCGGAAAGGACGAGCCCGCCGTAACCCAGATCGTTGTTGGTGCGGCCGAGCCCGAAGTTGCTGAGCGACTGCTTGCCCACGCTACTCGAGTTAACAGCCGGGTTTGTCCCGAGCGGGGCATTGTTGAACGCGAAACCGGGAGTCGCCTCTTGGGAGATGATCTTTTGGGTAGTCGTGGCAATCCCCGTACCAGGGTTCGAGACCGTTTGTTGAATCGTCTGGATGTTATTGATGATGCTCCGGTCGAACAGGACCGAATCCTGGAAGCCGAGCTCGACGCCGAACTCATCCGTGTTCTGCAACTCGACTTCCACCAGCAGTGCTTGAATGATGACCTGCGGAGGAGGTTCGTCGAGCTTAGCGACGATTTTCTTGATTTCCTCAAAGTAGCGCGGCGTCGCACTGATCAACAGGCTGTTGCTGGCTTGCTCTGGCACCGCGATGATTTCCCGTTCTAGAAATTCAACGCTGCTGACCAGATCGGGATCGAGCTGGGCGAGTTCGCGTTGCGACTGGAGGAAGTCGTTGATCGCCTGGGCCACGTCCGGCGCGTAGCTGTTTTTGAGTTTGATCACGAGATTTTGCCGTTGGCGCACATCCCCCGCGTCGAGCCGGGCAATCAAAGCTTCGATCGCCACCTGGGCGTCCGATCCGGCGACGGCGATCACGCTGTTGGTGCGGGCGTCGACCGAGAACCTCACCGGTACGAGCAAGCTCCCGGGATCTTCCGCACCCGCCAGTTGAATGTTCCCCTGCTGTGACTGATTTTGCCCGGTTCCGCCGCCGAACATCGCCCTGAGCAGTTCGGCCATCTGATTGGCGTCGCCGTTCTTGAGCGTGTAGACCTTGATCTCAGCTACCAGCGCCGCCGGCTGATCGAGGTGACGAATCAACTCGGCCATCAACTGCATGCTCTGTTCCGGCGCGGTGACCACCAGACTGTTGATGCGCGGATCAGCCGTGACCCGCACATCGGTAAGCAGGCCCGATCGGACGATTCCATCGGCATTGCCGTCCGGAGCGAGAAACTCGAGCACGACCGATTTCGCATCCTGAAGTTGCTGGGACGATTGCCCCGTCGATGCGGATGCGCTGTTCGGAGACGTTCCTCGTGCCTGTGGTCCGGTGGACGGTCCTGTTGTGGGGCCCGCGTTCGATCCGAGGTTCGGTGTGCTGCCCCCTCGGAATCCCCCTGCCGTCGGATTCAATATGCTCTGGAGTGCCGCATTGATCACATCGGCTAATTCCAGGGCCACGGAGTTCTTCAGGCGGAAGATCCGCATCTTGCTGACCGATCCCGATTCATCCCGATCGATTTTGCGGACCAGCGCCGCGATCTCCGCCAGATCGCGCGGCCGAGCCTGCACGATGACCGAATTCGTGCGGAAGTCGGGATAGGCCGAAACCCGTGTTCGCAATCCCGTGCCCGCGACTGACCCCTGCTCCTGTTCTTGCCCGCCCGTGGTCCGCTCGCGATAGAAATCGTTGAGCGTCGCGGCGACATGCGCGGCGGAGGCAGACTTCAAGGCGAAGACTTGGAACTCCGTTTCGGGATCGACCGGCTGGTCGAGTTCATCGACAAGTTGCAGAATCGCCTTCATGTCGGCCGGAGGGGCGAGAATGAGCACCGAGTTCGGTTTAACCACCGAGATGAAGTACACCAGTTGCCGCGGTTGAGTGTCGCGGTTGCGCATGGAGCTCAGTTTTTCGTAGACGCTGTTCATCAGCAGCGCCAACGATTCGGAATTCACATGCTTCAACGGATGGATATGAATCTCCGGAGCGGCGCCAACGCTCAGCTTTTCGATCTCGCGGATGACCTTCATGACCGATTCGACATCCTTCGGGTTGCCGCGCAGAATGAGCACGCCGGAATCGGGCATGGACTCGACCGCGACGTTCCCCCCCAATCCGCCCAAGAGATCCTGCAGGTTGGGTTGCTGCGGCTGCGGTTGTTCGGGTTGAGGATTGCCCGGATCGTTTTGCGCCAGCAGGTCGGAACCGTCATCGAAGTCGTTGCGTGCTTGGCCGCGTGTTCGGCGATCCGGTCCGCGGTGTCCGGCTGTGGTATCGAGCTGTTCTTTCCGAGCGACGAATCGCGCGAGTTCCGGACCGAGGTTTTGGGAGATGCGAATTGTATTGTCGTCTCCCGACATCACACGAATCGCCGTCGCGTGATCTCCCTGGACGGCGTCGATCTCGCGGAACAATCTCGCCAGTTGATTTGCAAGTTGCGCCGGAGCGTTAATCAGCAATTGTCCCTGGTCCGCGTTGATGCCGACGGTGAATAAGACATCCTGGGACGAACGTTTTTCGCCGAGCAGTTCCTTGCGGGCACTCTGTGCGGCTTTGTTCTCCGAGCGAAACGTCCGAAATGACGGTAGTCCTTCCGGGCCGCTGTCGACCAGCTCGGAACGTGATTTCAATCCGCCATAGACGATGCGGGCCACGTCGGCCGCATTCCCGTGGCGAATATCGACGACGGCCAGTTCATTGCGGCCAATTGGATGCTGCCGCGCGGACTTCGTCTCCAGCGGGTTCGGCTCGATGGATTTCGGAGCCGGCGGGAGCGATGGACCGCCATGTGTCGGATTCTCTTCCCGATCCAAATCTTCTGCTTCGTCCGCGGATGCAAACCGGACTCCGGCCTCGTCGTCGGCATTCTGATTTCGGGCACCGACCGAGCGGGGCCGGTCGCTGCGTTGATCGCGCCGTGCTTGCCGTGTCACCTCGAAAGTTTCGACCGTTTCTTCATGAGCGGCCTCACTCTCTGTTGAGTGCGAAGCAGGTTGCAGCTTGTGCTTGCTTTGCCGGGAAGAATCCGGTTCGTTGGCTTGATCGGACGTACCGTGGTCCCGCACAACCGGACGCCGGTATTGCGACCGCACGTCGTCGAGTGCCAGCACGACCAGGAACTGCTCCTTCTCGACGATGCGAAAGCCCTTCGGCTCCAGCTCGCGATTCAGAACACGGACCGCTTCGGCGCGCGAATACTTCGTACGATCCATCCGCGAGAAGTTCCCGCGCGGTGTTTTGTCCATGACAAGCGTCGAGCCGCTCTCCTCAGCGAGGTCTTGCAGTACCTTACTCCAGGACGCATTCAGCCAGTTCAACTTGATTTTTGCGGTCTCGGTTTGATCATGACCGGCAGCGGCAGCTTTGGAGATCGACTCCGTTTGAGAGCGATCCGAAACCTGGGACGGCGCGTATTCCGCGTGGGCCTGCCGCGGCTTTGGAACTCGACGTCCCGCGGCCGAAGCTGGGACGATCCCGCTCATCAGCACCGATAGCGCCGTCAAGCCGCACAGACCTTTGTGTAGCGTTGCCCGCACTCGTCGACTCGGCACAGGAGACCTCCCTGTTCGTGCGCGAAATCTTGTTCAGCGGGTATTCCCGATGGGAATATCGCCGCAGTCAAATCTTGCGTGATCTGATTTATCCCTACTATCGGAAAAGTTTGACAACGAGGGTGAGAAAAGCTGTACACATTTCAGCTTCACGATCCATCTCAGGCAGACCTCCGATTCCGCGCCATAACCTCTTTTGAAAATGAGGTTTAGAAATCGTTCGGGAGCGAAGCTTCAGTTCTGGAATCAGTCGGAGTTGCTGATTTTTCAGCAGATCTCCAGCTTCGCCTGTTAAAACGGGGCGACTGGGGCGTGTGGGAGTTAGTCGCTGCACGCCAGATCAGGCGGGAAGCGAAACGGAACGCTACCCCCCCCATCGAATCGACCCAAGCCTGGGAGAATGCCGCGTGGCTACTTCGCGTCGGCAGGGGTTGCAGCGGGAGGAGCGCTGGCAGAATCGGAGGAGTTCGAGGATTCCTTGGCTGGGGCCGCCGGTGCCTCGGCCTCCGGCTTCTCCTTCACGGGAGCCCCCTTCTCTTCGTTCGCCGACTTCCCATCTTTCTCAGCCTCGGCAGGTGCCGTTCTCCCAGGGGTGTCACTTTTCGGCTTGTCCCCGGCGGACGCTGCTTCAGCTTTGGGTTGATCACCGCTCGGCTTCGTAGCTCCGACGGCTGGGCTCGTTGGTTTGACCGCCTCAACCGGCGGCTTTACCTGATTTGGCATCGGAGTGCCTGCACGATCCAGCTTCTTGAGCGCTGCCAGTTCCTTCCCCAGGTCGAGCCTCCACTTGTCCTGCTCGATTTGCACGAGAATGTGATTCGAATGGACCTCGACCAGCGTTCCCTTGATACCCGCGACGGCAAAGTTTTCTCCGATTTTCACGTAGGTACGCTTGTCGCCGGCCGGATCGAGAAAGCAGATCCGAGGTTCGTCGTTGAGCACTGTCGCGCCCACGAACTTTGTCGTCTTCATGGCGGGATCGTCGAGCTTGACGACCGGCTTCGGTTCCTCCTTCTTAGGAGTCTCGGGCGGCTTTGGTTTTTCAGGCTTCGCGAATGGGTTCTGTGAAGTCAATGCCCGGAAGTCCTCAAGCTTACGATCCTTCCACTCGGGGAGCAGCGGCAGTAGCTCGATCACATCCCCCTGCTTGTGCGCGGCGGCAGTCGTACCGTCGACTCCGCGCAACACTGTCCAGGTGGTGTCTGCCGTGCTTTGCACGCGCAACAATTCACTCCCCGCCCGCACCAGGAATTCCCCCTTTTTTGGAAATCCTTCTGTTTTGGCAACGGTCAGTTTATCGCCGCTCGGCTCGACAGCTGCCGCGAATTCCGTTTTGGGAAACAACGCGGCGCGCGGCGCGGCGGATTTCATCGACAGCCCTTCGGCAACGATATTCACTTTCAACGGCGTCTTGGATTGGCCTTTGTCCCCTTCGACCGTCAGGCTCGCGATGCGATGCAGCAAGTCGGTGCGGCGGAACTGGAACAGGAACGTGCACAACTGCGGAAACGTCGCTTCCGCTTCAATGGTCACGCGGAATGACGAGTAGACCTTGTTCGGCGTCCCTCGGGCCGGGGTCAATTTCGGCGACGAGAAACCCACGCTCTGCACGAGGTCGGTCAACCACGCCAGGTACATTCTCTGAGCCGCGACGTCATCCGGCGGAAAGCTGCGCGACTTCAAGTCCGCGATGTTTCGCTCGGCAACCTGAATGTTGAATTGCTCGTCCTCCAGCTTCGAGACACTCTTTTCGACCAGCGTCTTTTGATCGTCCAGAAACTGAAAGCGTCCCTTGATCGTGCCGTTGTAGAACCAGTAGCCCGCTGCCACTGCCAGCAACACGCCGGTGATGATCGCCAGCTTTCGCTCACGGGGTTGCATGGCTTGCCTTTCTTTCCACGAGATCGACGTCGACCCCGATCGGATACGGGTACTCGGCGTCGTCGCTCTTTTCACCCATCGGATGCGCTTTCACCACAAAATTCCGCTCGACGAGTCGGCGATCGAGTGCGTCGGAATCGGTCCGCCCCTTGGCGAAACCTTCAATTCTCAGGTTGGCGATCGGTCCGCGCAAATTGGACTGAAAATGAATCGAGTCGACATACATCTGCTCGCGGCTGCCGAGCGCTTCGCCGATCTTCCCGGCTTCCTCCAGCCACGAGACGTTTCGCTTCTGCCAGTCTTCCATCGTCTTGGCGATTTCGAGCGTTCCTTTGTTCAGCTCCTTGAATTCCGTCAACTCCGTCTTTTTCTCGTTCAGATTGTCGATGGCTCCTTGCAAGCTCTTCACCGTCTGCCAGTACCGGACAGCGGCACCCACAATCACCACGGCAGCGCACACGCCGGCGATCAGATACTTTCGCTTCGAATCGCTCTTCTCGACAATCGGTTGGCGCGGGTGCAGAAAGTCGATCGATTCGATCACTCCGCCCGACTTCCCGAGCAGCATGCCCACCGCACCCGCGTAGCGCCCCCGACGGTCCGGAACCTCGGACGCTCGCAATTCCACGTCGCCCGAGGAAAGCGGATCGAACGCACCGCGCACCTCGCAACTTAGACGCTGCGCGAGCAGTTCCGCCAACTGGGGGTGCTCGTCAGCCGTCCCCAGCAACCAGGCCCGCGTGATTTTTACGTTTGGAATGGTCCGTTGCAACGAGATGGCGGAACGTCCTACTTCCGCGAGGATCGCCTGATTCTGCTGCTCGGGAGTGGTTCCCGAGACTCGCGCGGTGTGCGTGAAGACCAATTGCCGCTGCGAAAGAATCGAGTACTCGATCTGCTCTCCGCGACGGGAGATAATCAATCTTTCTCCCGCGGTCTCCGCTCCTCGGCGCTCTTCACGAACAATCAACTCGGTGGTTCCGGTTGCGGCGAGGCCGATGGAGTCTAATTCCAGACCGGCCGCTTCGACCACCGCGCGGATGCGATCCGCCAGTGGACGAGGAATGGTCGCCATCAACACGGTGCGTCCGGCGGCTCCCGGCTGCTTCGGAAGCGGCAGGTAATCGAGACAAAGCCGGTCGAGCGGTACTGTTGATTTCGTCGCCGCCTGAAACCGAACCAACTCCGGCAACTCGCTGTCGGGAGCATCCGGCAGATCGAGCGGACGGACCACGGCATCTTCGCGCGGCAGGGCGACCGTCACCTGCACCGCCGTGACTCCATGACGCCGCAATTCTTCCTTCAGCCAGCTTCCCGCCAGTTGCGGCTGTTCCGAGGGATGTGATCCCTCGGGCCATTCGAGCACGAAGCAGCGGTCGACGCGGATCTTGCCGCGGCCGACCGATGCCTCGACGCCGACAAGCTGATTGTTTTCCCATCTCAGGGCCAGCATGTCCGACATACGCCAGGTCCGATCGTTGTGGTGTCAGCTCAAAGTTGTGTCAGTTCCACTCCATGCGAAAACGAGTTCCGCACGTGAACGCATCCCTGTTTTACGAGCCCATCTCCAATTTGTTCCGCCTATTTCATTTTCATTGCCGTCCGGGGGGAGGCACAAGGGGAGACTCCCGATCCTTCCGGCCCAAACCCAGACTCACGGGGCCGAGAGTTGCGTCCGGGAGTAACCTGCTCCGAGTTCCGTCAAATCACGAAAGAAGACGATTTTCGGCGGCTGTTCCGTCGCGTCGAGTACCGCTTCCAAGCGCGTGGCCGGTCCTCCAGAATCGAAATATCCGACCGATTGGAGCCGAAATACGTCCCCCCGTGTCGTAATGTATTGGTCGATTTTCCGCATCGTGGCGATGTCCGCCAATCCATTGAAGAGCAGCCAGGCCGACGTGCTTTGCGAGTTGAGCAGGTCGTTGGCCGGCTCACCGTTGGCTCCCTGGGTGCGGCTGAGCGTGATAGCCTGCGCCAGCGTCTCGGGGAAGTTTGGCAAGCCAATCAGCACTTCTTCCTTGGCTTGGTTGATATTCACGCGGCCTTCAATAACGTCAGAGTCGGTGGTGGTGAGAGCATCGAGCACGATGGTCAGCCTTTGTTGAAGATCGCGAGAATCGGTCTTCCAGGGGCTTTCCAACTGAGTTTGTTGCCCATTGACCTGCGCCTGAACCGTGGCATCCACAAGATCATAAATCGAATTGATCTTTACTTTCGCGCCCGCGGATACATCGAGCCCACCTTTCTGAACCCCTTGCCCGCCGGTGTTTCGGTTTCGTCCACTGCCGCGCTGCAAACTGGTGTTGTTTCCGCTGCCGCTCGCTCCCGATCCGGAACTTGATGAATTGCTGTTTGATTGAGGGGTGATTGTGTTGGTTCCGCTCCCCGCTTGGATCATTTGAACTCCGTTGGCGCCAGGCGAGTTTCCGCTCGAATCACCGCTGCTGGAACCATCGTTGCTGGAACCACCATTGCTCGAAGCAGAACTCGAAGCCATATTTCGGCTGCCGCGCCCCAATCTTCCTCCTCTGCCTCCCGATCCTCCCGGCGTATTGGAACTCGAAGAGGAAGCGCCGTTCATACGATACGCGACGACGAACCGCGCGACATCCGCGTCAAACTCCGCCGCCAGCGAGTCGTAAAGCTGCACAAGATCATCCTGGTTGACGAACAGCCGGGGTGTGCCGTCGGACCGCAGGTTCGACTCCCGGCTATACAAAGTGAGATATGCGCTCCAGCCTCGTTGCAGGAAGCCGTCACCGTTGAGATCCTCTCCATCGTCCATCAGGCCGTTTCGGTTCACGTCTTCGCCGAAGAGCATCATCGGAGTCACGTCGCGCACCAGCAGCAGTTCATCGAGCGAGCTGAGCGGGCCGTTCGTCGGCGTGTACGGCTCGGCAAGCCCCTCGTAATAGTCCTTCTCGGCACCGTATTGGCGCTGCAAATTGTCCTGATCAACCCAGTCGAGGAGGGCGTCTGCTATTTCGACGGTCATCTCCGGCAAGCGCATCAGCAGCGTTCGCTTTTGCTGTTCGTTCAGCCGCCAGTTGGTTGCTGTATTGAGGTTGAGCTTGCCCGACTCATCGATGAGCCCGTAGCGGACCGATTTGGACGTGATGTCGGATTCGTTGGGAGCAATGACGCAACAGCGGCCGCGCTCCCGATCCACGGTGGAATCCTGGAGCAGAATCCCAGCGAAGTACTCTGGGCGATGGTAATAATCCTCCGCGGCCCGTTCGATCGGATCGGCCACCAAGGCGCTCGCCAGTTCAATTCCCGAATCGGCATAGGTCCGCGTTTGCGTCGTGCGGCCGTACATCGTCGTCGCTTCGACTTCCACCAATGTGAAATCGGTGAAGGTATAGACCGCCAGCGTCAATAGCGCCACGATCACCAGCACCACCAGCAGCACGCTGCCGTTCCGGCGGCCGCATGCCCGTCTGGAATTTCCGCGAAATCTTCCGTCTCTCTCGCTGATTTGCGTATTCGTGTGGCTCATAAGTTTGCCGTGCGATGAATGGTGAGAGTCGATGGGAATCATGCGATGGATTGGTGAAGCCCTGTTCAAAATTCGTCCAGGCTCGTCAGCGGTTCCGATGTCGGAATCGCCACGACGAGGCGGTACAAGTCGGTGGAGAGGTTCGCGGTCGATCCGTAGGTCGATGACTTCGTCACTTCCGCTGCGTCTTCCGCCGGCGGAAAACCGATAGTAATTTCGACCGCTCGCGGAAGGCCATCCGTGGTGCTGTCCCACGTTTCGTACCAGAGGAGCCCGTCGAAATAACGGAACTGCAGGTAATTGACTTCCGGCGCGAGTACCTTCGTTCGTTGTGCCAGTGTTTCCAGGTTGGAAGTCGTGTCCGCTTTGGAGATCGCCAGACGGTCCCCTTCGAGCCGCGCGAGACCCCCCGGCTGCCCGTTCGCTGAAAGAGAGGTGCCCGTTTGCGCGAGTTGTTCGGCCACAATTCCGCGGAGTCCATCGGCTCCCTGTTGGACGAGGAAATACGAGATCGATTTCAGGTCGCTGGTCGTTGCCAATTCGTCCACCGCCAAGATTCCCGCATTCGACCGTGTGGGACGCGCGACAGTGAGTACTAATGACTGCGGATCACCGAGCACTCCCACGACCTCTTTGGAATAGGCAGCCGACGGATCGACCACTTCGATGGGAGGGGGCGTTTCAGCATTGTCGCCCGTCGACGAGGAACCGCTGGAGGAACTGCCGGATGAATTCGACGACGAGGAGTTCGACGAGGACGATGTCGAACCGGAGGATGACGAGCTGGATGAGGATGAACTGGTTGAACTGGATGTCGTCGAACTGGACGCCGCTCCCCCCGTCTTCGGCGGTGCTACCACGCAGCGGATATCAGCCGATATTTTCTGCATCAGCGCACGCACCAGTTGGGCCTGCTCGATGTCGGCTCGTCCCGCGGTTGTGAATTTACGATACAGCTCGAGTGCGGAATTGAGGGCGACCAGCAACACCACGCTCAAGCCCAGTGCCAGCAGAATTTCCAGCAACGTGAACGCCGCCCGTTGCGCGCCGTTCCGGCCAAGAACCGTTGTTGCATGATGACGTGGAGTGGGCATTTTATTCTCTGGTGACACCAAGCCGTGTGATGATTACCGCGATGATGTTCCGGACGACTGAGACGACGAACCCGAAGATGACGACGAGGAGGAAGAGGAGGACGAAGATGAGCTGCTCGATTTGCCTGACGCGTCGCTCGATTTCTCTGTGAGATCCGCGAGCACGTCGGGATTCCGGAGCATGCGGACGATGGAATATGCCGCATCCTGGTCCCCCGCATCGTTAACGTGCGCGACCGACACCTCGACGAACATCAGATCCGCGCGCGGGCCGTTGTTGATGATGAGATTCCAGGACCAGCCATCGGCGGATGCGTCATCAAACGTGGCGTCAGTGGCGGCGGTGAGCGGTTCGATCCCGGCCAGCACCTCCGCCAGCTTCGATTCGCAGCGCAGAATCGCCTGTGTTTCCAATTTCGCGTGGACCGCCGCGCGCATACCGGTTGTGGCCAGCGGTCCGAGCGCCGCTAACGCCCCGACGAAAATCGCCAGTGCGAGCACCACTTCGTACAATGTCATCCCCGTGCGGCGCATCAGTTGTCCCTCCGGCGAGGTGAGGCCGCTGCTTGTGTCGCCTGCCGCTCGATCCCGGCCGCGCCTGTCAGGTCGCGGATCGAAATACGATAAGTCTCCCCCTTCTCATCCCGAATATCGAACATCGACGAATCGGCCGAGCCGTCCGCGAAGAACAACACCGGCGCCGACCAGAGAACATTGCTCCAAAGAGAGCCTTCCGGCACCAATCCGAGAACGTCCTGGTCGAGCCGTTCGGTGGAAGCATTCTGATCGAGGGATTGAAATTGCAGCCCTTCGGGAATCTCTCCCGAAAGCACTCCGGCCAAACCGGCGGCGGAAGTTAAGTCTTCCATTCCACCCGAAAGATCGTCCGTTCCCGCGGGGACGGCGAACCAGCGCGTTCCCCCGGGCTCAAAACGGAACTGATAGGTGCTCCCCGAATCGATCGCCCGCGCCCGAGCGCCCGCTAGGCTCGCGGTCATCGTTTCCGATGTTCGCCGCAGCTCGTAGTCGGCGAACGCCCCCTCCAGCAACGGCCAGGAGACAAACGCCAGCGCCAACAGGACCGACATCACCAGCAGCATCTCGACGAGCGTGTAGCCCGCGCGAGACCAGCGAGCCCGGGTGCAATGCCGCCCAGCGCGGCTCCGGCGCGACTTGTTCCCGCGCATCGACATCTGTGGGCATCGGCACATTGCTACGTCACCCGCGGTCAGTCGTTTTCGTTGCGGGCTTCCCGGCCGTTCGGCTTGCGGACCTTGGGCTGCTGAGGCTGTTGCTGAGGGGCCTGCCCTTTCGCACCGTTGCCGAGCATTTCCGCGAGCTTCTTTTGGATCTCGTCCGCGTTCGAGCTGCGGTTGATTTGCAAGACCTGGAAGGTCGTGGCTTGCGGTTCCGCCGCGCGGTCGAGATCCTCGATGATCGTCGCGACATTGTTCAACAACGACGCAGGAGCCGATACCACAAGGTTGTTCGACGCTTCATCAATGCCGATCGACAACAGCCCCTTGAACCGCCCCTGGTTGATTTCGTCCGACTTCTCTTCGCCGTAATTGAAATAATACGATTCACCGCGCCCTTTGTTCTTGGTCTCATTGTGCTGCTGGAGCGCCTTGTCATTCGCGGAGAGGAGATCGCGGTAAACATCCTTCACCGCCTCGGCGATGACCTTCGCCTTGGAGTGCTGAATCTGGAAGATGCGTGTCATGCGCACCATCTTCGAGTTCTGTGTCGGCTGATCATACATGTTGATCAGCTCCTCGATCGTCTTGAGTTGCTCGGAATCGGCCCCCTGCACGAGGATCGTGTTCGAGTCGGTATCGTCGATAAACTTCAGCGGGCGTCGCTTGGAAAGCCGTAGACTGGTATCCTTCTTTTCGTCGGAACCGTACTCCCAGTAATACCAGTACGGTCGGCGGGTATTCTTGTCTTTGTCTTCTTCCTTAAAGAAATCCTCGAGGTTGTACTTTACCCACAGGGCACTAGCGTTTTTCAGCGTGAAGACCTTATAGTCTTTTCGCGGCGGGGCCAGCCGAGTAATGAGTGATTCCATCCGGTCGAGAGCTTCTGTGTCGTCCGAGGTAATCAACAGACGGCCGTCGCGGTCGCGGGTAATCGTGATCGCCGGCCGTGTAGCAGGCGGTGCTTCGCGTTCCTCCCGTCGCGGAGGTTCGGCATTCTCACCCTCCACAGGGACAGGCTGGGCGTTTTGCTTCTGCTCGGGCTGCCGCGGCAATTCCTCACTTTTTGATTTGCCGTCAGCCGCCGGTGCCGGTTTTTGCGGCTCTTCGGCGGCGCTGTTGCCCGCATCGCTGTCATTTTGTGCAAGCTCACGTGACTCGGGCTTCTCAGTCGTGGAAACGCTGTTTTGTTCGAACGTCGCGAAATGCAGCAGCTTCCCGTCGAGACTCGTCGTTGTCGAGTCGTTCTTGATTCGCGGCTCAGCTGGCTTGGAATCTGGACCGGTCCCTTTCTCTTCGGTCCCTTCCTTTTGCTTTTCCTTCTTTTTCTCAGCCGGCTGATTCTTCGGAACTTGGATGTTGAGCTGATTAGGGCCGAGCGAAGGCCAAGCGCGGCGAATCTGCTCGAGTAGGTCGTCCTCGGATTCGACATCAAGGACGCGGATCGTCTCGGGGTTGCCTCCCTTGGGCGGAATTTCCCCTAACTCCGCCAGGAACTTCATCACTTCCTCGTATTCAATATCGTTGGCCCAGAGGAGTAAGCGGTTCTGCGTAATGTCGGCATCAATCCGAAATTCGCCAGTCTTCTTTTGCTCGGAATCCCCACCTCCACCACCGAATCCGTAATAGCCGTAGTAAGAACGGCGCGAGTTGCTGGTGTCCTGCTTTTCGCCGACGAGCAGCCGTTCAATCGTACCGGCCACCTGATCCGCTTCGAGGCGACGCAGCCGAACCACGTGCAGCTTGCGGTCGGTGCCGTCGAGCTGCTGGACGACGGCGCGAATCTTGAACTGATCGACCGGCGCGGCGTAGGCAATGATTGCCCGGTTGGTCTTATCGAGTTCCAGCTTGGTGTCGGGAGAGAGATCGCCGACCGACTCCAGCGTGCTGATGAGGATTGCCGGGTCGACAGTCGCCAGCCGATAGGTTTGCATCAAGTTGGAATTGGCCAACAGCGACGGCCGCTCCGACTGAACGTCGAGATACTCAATCGTCTGCCGGATGATGACGAGCTGGTCGGGAGGGGCCTGCACGAGAATGCTGTTCCGCCGCGGGTTAGTGCTGAGGTGCACATCCTCTTTAGATTTGTTCGGGTCCGCCTTTGCTCCCGCTTGCTGCTGCTGTTGCTGCTGCTGTTGACGCATCTGCGCTTGCATCTGCATCATTTGCATGGCCATCTGCTGTCCTTGCGGATCCTTCGGCAAGTTGGCAAAGGGAGACTCTTTCTTCAACCCCAAAAAGATTTCGAGCTGTTCTTTGATGTCGATCGCTCGGGTGTGCTTCAGTTCGATTTCGGTGACGAGCTTTTGCCCCCCCGGACCTTCTTCTTGTGACAGCAGATCCCGGATCTCGCGAAGGTTGATCACCGCGTCGACCGCCTCAACTCGATTCGTCGATTTGAGCGGCGTCAGCTTCCCTTTGGGGCTGAGCATCGGCTTGAATTCGTCAACCGCCGTCTCCGCCAGCATCCATTGCAATGAGAACGACACCTTGACGAACTCATGCGGCTGCCGTTTGTCGAGTTCTTCCACGCTGACGCGCGGGACCGCGGCCGGGTTGATCTTGTCAAGATTCACCACCGACAGGGTGACGCCATTGTTGAGCATGGTGTAGCCGCGCGCCAAAAGGTGCTGGTTGATCGTGTCGCGGGCTTCGTCAAGCGTGTAGGGACGCGGGTTCCGCAAGTTGAGGAAGTCGCCGGGGAGTTCCTGGAAATCGAGATTCATCTCCGAAACACGCGCGAGCTCGTCGAGCACAAAGTTCCAGGGAGCCCCCTCGAAGTTGAACGCCACCATTTTCTTGTCGTCGACCTTGAGCTTCTGCTCATCAAGCTTGGGTGCGGTCGAAGGGGCGTTGGGGCGCGTCACCGGCTTGGGTCCGGTGTCTTTGGGAGCCTCCGCGGGCTTCTCGTCTTTCTTTTCTCCTTCCTTGGGTGTGGCGGGTGGGGTCGGCTGGGGTGTACCGGGGGCCGCGCCGGGAGGGACTATTCCCGCCTCCATCGCCCTGCGCATCTCACGGAATCGCTCGCGGCGATCTTGTGCCGACGTGGTTTGAATCGCCGTCAGCAGCAGAACGACCACCACCAGGCCGACACAATGTTGAATCCAGGAATTCCTCATCATCACGACTCCCGTGCGTCGACCGATGTGAACTGAACGTCTGCGATTAAGAGCCGGAAATATGCGCGGTCGTCCCGACGATCCGGCTCGGCGAATTTCTTAGCATTTCCTCACAAAAGTATCGCACGCCGGGAGGTGCCGACGCAACCTCAAACCGCGCAACTGCGCCCTTTAGCTTATACTCTCCCCCTGAAGTTTGGCTGAAGCTGGGAGTTTCTGGAGCATCACCCTCCTAAAACATTCTGCGGTCACTCCTTGCGGCGGGAACTCCCAGAGATACGATCGGCGTCTCCGTCTTCGTTTCATACTCTTCATCGCATATTCAGGTGCGTCGCCCTACGTTGAACCGGTGTCACATGTTGGGATCACTTGGCTCCCGGCCGCCTACGTCTTCCGTCCCCTTTGATTTGGCCTCTCTCCTCCGCAGTTCCCATTGTGGACAGGCTGCTGAGCGTTTAGCATAAAAGGGAGGCTTGCCCCCACGAGGCCCCCCCGAAGAATTCCTCGCCGCGAATGTCCTCGAGATCCCCCCTCCTCCCGAGCTTCGCGGCCGCACCAAAATAAGAGTTACTCACCCAGCGGATCGGACAACTATGGAAATCGGAGACGTCCTCCTGCGGCGGGGCCTCATTTCCCCCGAGCAATTGCAGTCGGCACGTGATCAATCGCGCGGGACACGTCTCGATCGCGCCGTGGTCGAGCTCGGCTACATCGCCGAGGAAGATGTTCTCAAAGCGTTCGCCGATGAGCTCGGCATGAAGTTCGTCGATCTGCGAGATTTCCAGATCGACCGCGAGCTGCTGGCGAAGTTCCCCACCACGGCGGTCTTCAGGCATACGCTCATTCCGCTGTCGCGCAATAACGGACAGGTTTCGGTCGCCATCTGCGATCCCTTCGATCTGGAAGGGATCGACGAGCTCAGCTCGCTGAGCGGCTTCCGGCTCGAACCGGTCCTCGCGCGGCGTGAAGATGTCGTGCAGTTGATCAAAGACAATCTTGGCGTCGGCGGTGATACCATCACCGAGCTCGTCGCGCAGCGATCGGAAGACGGAGTCGAGCTGCTCGAAGAACTGCCGGAAGAAACCGGAGAACTGGCCGAAGCTGCCAGGGCCGCCTCGGTCATCCGGCTCGTGAATGAACTGCTCGTGGAAGCCTTGCAGCTTACCGCCAGCGACGTGCACATCGAGCCGCAGGAATATGGACTGACGATCCGCTACCGTATCGACGGCCTGCTCCGCGTGCAGCCGGTGCCGCCCGAGATCAACCAGTTCTATTCCGCGATCGTGACCCGCTTGAAGATCATGTCGCGATTGAATATTGCCGAAAAGCGTTTGCCGCAGGACGGCCGCATCAAGCTGCGCGTCTCCGGCCGCGAGATCGACGTCCGCGTGTCGATCATCCCGATGCTATACGGGGAAGGGGTCGTGCTGCGGTTGCTCGATAAAGAGCGAATGAACTTCAACCTCGTGAACGTCGGCCTGCCGGACGAAATCTCCGAGGTCTTCGAGCGGCTGATCTCCATGCCTCACGGCATTGTCCTCGTTACCGGACCCACGGGAAGCGGTAAGACCACCACCCTGTACAGCGCGCTCAACCAGATCAAAAGTCCCACGACTAAGATCATCACCATCGAAGATCCGGTTGAATATCATTCCACCGGCATCAGCCAGATTCAGGTTCACTCGAAGATCGGTCTGACATTCGCCGCGGGATTGCGCAGCGTGCTGCGACACGATCCCGACGTGATCCTGGTCGGCGAAATCCGCGATGGTGAGACGGCTCAGGCCGCCATTCAAGCGGCGCTCACCGGGCACCTGGTCTTTAGCACCTTGCACACCAACGACGCGCCGGGCGCATTCACGCGGCTGGTTGAGATGGGGGTCGAGCCATATCTCGTCGCCAGCACGGTCGAAGGAGTATTGGCTCAACGGCTGGTGCGGGTTCTCTGCAACAAATGCAAAGTGAGTTACAAACCGGATGACGACGAACTCCCGGAAGATTTTCCCGAGCCGCGGCCGGAACGGCTCTATAAGGCCGCGGGTTGCCGCGCCTGTCGGGAAACCGGCTACGCGGGCCGAACCGGAATCTTCGAACTGCTGGCTACCGACAACAACATTCGGGAACTGTGCACCAATCGGGCCAGTGCCGTGCGGATACTCGAGTACGGTTTGAAGCACGGCATGATGACTTTGCGTCAATCCGGATGGAAGAAAGCGATCGAAGGAACCACGAGCGTCGAAGAAGTCCTCCGCGTCACAAAAGGGGACATCATCATGCAGGTTCCGGGAGTGCACACGGCCGATTCGCTGCGTGCGTAGGACGGGGATTAGGAATCAGGATTCAGGGGTCAGGGACGGAGCGATTAGCGAACAGGAGCTAGCGATCTGTAACTTAGCTTCAGGAACAACCGTCAACATTCATCCAGCTGACTGCTGAAAGCTGACCGCTGACAGCTTTGCTTCAACTCTCAACTCGTCCCATGCCAGACTTTCAATACAAAGCGCGAGCGGCGACGGGGGGGCAGGTGAGCGGCGTGCTCTCTGCTTCCAGCGAACAGGAAGCGCTCCAGCTTCTGGCCTCGCAAAGCTTGTTCCCCGTGCAGATCGCCGTCTCGGAAGGGCATCAGAAGCAGGTGGCAGCCTCGACGCGCCGCGTGCCGGCGCGCCATCTGGCGGTGTTCTACACGCAACTGGCCGATCTGATCCGCGCGGGGGTGCCGCTGTTGCGGTCGCTGGAGCTGCTGCAAAACAAGCTCGGGCACCCCGGGCTGCGGTATGTGGTGCGCGATGTGCGCGAGCGGGTACAGGACGGTACGCGGCTCGCCGAGGCGCTCCGCTATCATCCGCGCGTCTTTTCCGATCTGGCGGTGAGCATGGTCCGCGCCGGTGAAGAAGGAGCCTTCCTGGAAGATGTTCTGAAGCGAATCGCAACCTTCACGGAACATCAGGAGAATCTCAAGAGCCGCATCCTCGGCGCGATGATCTATCCCATCTTCCTGTTGGTGATGGGGACGGGCATCGTGGTGGTGATGCTGACGTTCTTCGTACCGAAATTCACGCCGATCTTCGCGAAGATGGCGCGCAAGGGGACGCTCCCCTGGGCCACGACTACCCTGCTCTCCATCAGTGACATGATCCGCGATTACGGCTGGATCGGCTTGCTGCTCGGCGTTCTCGCGGGAATTTTTCTGTATCGCCGTCTGAACGACGATGCGGGACGGCTGCGACTCGATCGCCTCCGATTGAAAGCCCCCGGCGCGGGTCCGATCTTCCGCAGCCTGGCGCTCGCCCGCTTCTGCCGGATTCTGGGAACACTGCTCCGCAACGGCGTGCCGATCCTGCAATCGCTGAACATTGCCCGCGACGCCACCGGCAACCGTGTGCTGTCCGAGGCGATCGGCAACGCCGCCGCAAGCGTCTCAACCGGGAAATCGCTGGCGGCGCCGTTGTCGGCGAGCGGGCAGTTTCCGGACGAAATCGTCGAGATGATTTCCGTGGGAGAAGAAGCCAACAATCTCGATCAAGTGCTGATCGACGTAGCCGATAATCTGGAGACGACGACGAACCGCCATCTGGAAATGTTCGTGCGCATGCTCGAACCGGTGCTGCTGACGGTGATGGCAGCCATCGTGCTGTTTGTCGTCATTGCGCTGCTGCTGCCGATCATGAACAGTTCCATGGCAATGTGAACGAATCAATGACGAGATGGTTGACGGAGTTTTCCCAAGAGGTGGTTTCAAAATCTTGTCTTTGGGAGGGCGACGCTCCGTCGGAGCCGCCAGAACCAAGGACTTTCGGAAATAGCGGCTCGGCGGACCACCCTTCAGGCGGTGCCCCCTCGCCATCCCGGTTTTGATACGACCTGAAGCACGTTCCTCGAACAGTTCCGCGCGACGCCATGATTGGCAAACCGGTCGCGGCAAAGTAAAACAGTTAACAGTCAGAATTTTACCGAAAAGGGCTTTTTCGATGATGACCAAACGGCGACATGTCCGCGGCGGTTTTACTCTGGTCGAAGTGCTGTTGGTGCTCGTCATTCTGGGAGTGTTGGCGGCGCTCGTCGTACCCAATCTCATCGGCACGCAGCAGAAGTCGATGGAAGATGCCACCCGCGCCAGCATCAAGGGGCTCGAGCAGGCACTCAAGTTGTATGTCCTGGACCACGGCGGCCAGTACCTGCAGGGAAGCCGCGACTCGCTGACGACACTGACTGAAAGCTCGGAATTCAACGGCCGGCAGTTGCAGCCGTATCTTGAAGAGGCCCCCAAAGACGCCTGGGGGCAGATGTTGTATTACGAATACCCCAACACCAAGGTGCAAAACGCCACCAAGCCCGCCATCTGGTCCTCGGGGCCGAACGAGCAAAACGAAGACGGCGGCGGCGACGACATCAACAACTGGGCGAAGAGCAATTGAACCG
>CAZVJA010000042.1:24705-31765 GCA_964626885.1 uncultured Planctomycetaceae bacterium
TCAACAAAACGCCGCGGCTGCGAGCGCGTACAGCACCGCCGTCCGCTCCAGTTCCGACACCGGCACCTCCTCATACAGCGTGTGTGCCCCTTTTCCCCCCGGACCATGCGTGATCGCCGGGATGCCCCCCCGACTGGCAAACGTGTTGCCGGCGTCGACGAATGGCTTCGCTCCGATCGGCAGCGGCGCACCCATCACGCACGTCGCCGCTGATTGAAACGCCTGCACCAGCCGATGGGCCGGGTCGATCTCGAACGCATCGCGCACCAAGTGAAACTTCGTCTCGGCATGCGTCCCGGTGCCTGCGACCGTCTCGTCGATCAGGCGAAGGCATTGCGCCTCGACCTCACTCACCGAACTCCCCGGCAGCCAGCGGCGTGTTCCGGAAAGCTGATAGTCGACCGGCGACTGATTGTAGATTTCTCCGGCTGCCACACGTCCGACAAACAGGCTTTCCCGACCGGCCAATGGATGCGTCCGTTGCGACAGTTCTTCATCGAACCGGGCGAATCTCCGCACAAGCTCCGAGCCGACCCGGATCACGTTCGGCTGTTCGATGCCCCCGAGCACCTCATGCATAGGTTCGCCGTCGCGCTTCACCGAGACTTCGAGAATTCCCAGCCCGCGGCCGACCACCGCCAGACGGTCGCACAGATACTCCGGCAGCAGCACGCCGTCGCCAACGTACCCCGCGTCAATCAGCCGATCGACCTGGCTGCCGTCTCCCCAGGGAGATTCGTGCAGGTCGTGCGCGGTGAGTAGCACGTCCCCCTGCGAAACGATTCCCAGCTCGCGAATCACGCGAAGCGCTTCGATCGCCGCCGCGAGGCCTCCCTTCATGTCCGAAGCTCCGCTTCCATACAGCTTCCCCTGCTCGACGCGCGGAGGAACAAACGGCAGATGCACGGTGTCGAGGTGCCCGTTGAACTGAATCGTTCGCCCCGGCTTCCCCGACTTCCAGCGCACCGCCACGGCGGGAGCTTCGGGCCAACCGGCTTCTGGCCGTTCGACGTCGAAGCCCTCCGCGGCCAGCAGTTTCGCCAAACGGTCGGCGACCGCCGCGCCGCTGCGCGTGGGACTTGGAACCTCAATCAAACGAACGGCGGTCTCAACCAGTCGGTCACTGTTGATCGCGGCACGGACTCGGGGGGCCAATTCGGTGGGGCAGGTCATCTCGCTGGAGCTTCCCTGAGAGGTGAGGGGTGGTGACGACTTCAATATCGGCGAAAATTTGCGGTGTTCGACCCTGTCGATTCCGGTCCGCTTGCGTTGTTTTTCCCGCCTCATTAGCTTGATGACTGTTCCCCAAGGATGCAAACCTGATCTTCGCGAAAGGGAGACGACCGGTGAAGCGGTTCGGATGGCTGGGAGTTGTCGTTCTGGTGTGTGCCGGAATCGTAGGGTGCGGAAATTCCACCGCCAAGAAAGAACAGGATTCGAACGATCAGTCTCCCCCCAAGGCGAAGGCATCGCTCGGCAAACCGACGAACAACGGCGCGGGAAAATCCCCCTCGGCCGCGAAAGCCGAGCCGAAAAAAGACGAGCATACCGCGGCCGTGGAGAAAGTCGGCGGGAAGTTGAAATTCAATGCCGAAGGTAAGGTGACCGAGGTCGATCTTTCCAACGGCGGCAGCGATGCCGACCTGGCGCACGTCAAAGAGTTCCCCGCGCTGGAGCGTCTTGTGCTCGAAGGTCCGGAGTACACCTCCGCCGGGCTCGCGCAACTCAAGGGACTTTCGAATCTGCGCGTGCTCGTGCTCACGAAAACCGGCACCAACGACGAGGGGCTTGCGCATCTGGCGGATCTGAAGTCGCTCGAAGTCCTCAACCTCTTCCAGACCGACATCCGCGATGACGGCCTCAAGCATCTGGCGGCACTTCCCAAACTCAAGGATCTCGACCTCCGGCGAACGGTGCTGACCGATGCGGGAATCGCCAATCTCACCACATTCCCGGCGCTAAAGGTCGTCAAGCTTCAAGACTCCGACCGACTCTCGGAAGGCTGCGTCGATTCACTCCAGAAAATTCCCACGTTGGAACGGATCGGCGTTCGAGGTGCCATCTGGACCGATTCCGCTCTGTTGAAGTTCGGCAAGATGAAACAGCTGCGCGGCCTGGAACTCGACGACGCCACTTCCATCACCGATGACGGATTGAGCAATCTGAAGGATCTCAAGGAACTGCAGGTCCTCAGCGTGCGCGGTTCGGCTATTGGCGATGCGGGAATTGCCCACTTGGAAGGTCTGACGAAGCTCACCCGCATGATGCTCCGCGATACGCTTGTGGGTGACCCCTCGATGAGTGTGCTGGCGAAGATGCCCGGCCTGGACACCCTCGAACTGGCCGAGACTCAGGTCGGCGACGCCGGGCTCCAACAAATCAGCACGCTGAGCAAGATGGAGCGGCTTGATCTGTGGAAGACGAAGATCACCGCGGCGGGATTGGTCCATCTCACAAAGCTGGTCAACCTCATCGAGTTGAACCTTGATGGGACCGAAATCAACGACGACTCGCTGAAAAACCTGGTGGGATTGTCGCGGCTGGAGTCGCTCAACCTCTCGAATACGCAAATCAGCGGTGCCGGGCTACAGCATCTCAAAGGACTCAAAAGCCTGAAGTCCCTGGAGTTGAACTTCACCAGCGTGACCGACGACGATATCAAGTCGCTCCAGGAAGCGCTCCCGAACTGTAAAATCGTCCGTTAGAACATTCGCCCCGTGTGATTTCTCCGTGGACTGTGGGGATTCCCCGTTGTAGCGGGGTGAAGTGGGCACCCCCCGAAACGTACTGGGAGTCTCCCGGGTCAAAAGGATGATGTTGCGAACCGCCGGGTCGCACGACTCCCTCGCCCAACTGCTGGCGGGGGCGCCGAAGCTCCGCCAAACTGACGTACCTCGCGCACTTCGCGTAGCGCGGAGTCTGCAGATTGCGTGTTTCGTCGGACTCGATGCAAACTACGCCATTCGTCGCTCGTTTCAACCCTCGCCCCTCGCGGGAGAGGGTGGCCGCGCAGCGGTCGGGTGAGGGGGCATGGTTATTGTGCCGACGATCCGCCCGTTTGCAGCGCGTTCCAGATTCCCTCCGCGACGGTATCCCAGTCCTCGACAACTTCGTAGTTCCAGAAACGCAGGACGCGGAAATTCTGGCTCTCCAGCCAGCGAGTCCGCTCAGCGTCGTAATTCCGCCTCAACGTATGTTGCCCGCCGTCGAGTTCGATGATCAGCCGCCGCTCGAGACAGATGAAGTCGACGACGTACGCACCGAACGGAAATTGGCGACGAAACTTAAAATTCTGGAAGCGGCGATCACGC
Source organism: uncultured Planctomycetaceae bacterium (assembly GCA_964626885.1). GTDB lineage: Bacteria > Planctomycetota > Planctomycetia > Planctomycetales > Planctomycetaceae > CAZVJA01. The sequence goes on from CAZVJA010000042.1 coordinate 28,017, forward strand.
AGTTTTGTCCAGACGAGTTGCTCGACCTCAGGCATCGTTTTGCGGAGTGCGCGGGCGCGGCGATGGTTGCCCGTCATAAAAGCTGTTCCCTTAAAGCCCCCTCACCCCCGGCCCCTCTCCCGCAAGGGGAGAGGGGAGTAAGATTTATCTGCCATCTCTGTCGGGTAGTTCAACGCTTCGGGCACGTGTGCCAATGGCCCCGCAAGTATCGATCGCTTCAACAACAGGAAATGCATCGGCAAACCACACAGTGCTCAATTCGAGATGGGATAACATCCCCCCTCTCGGATAATCAGAGGGATATCCTGTACCCATGGGGTCTTATCCAGAATTCCCACTACGGTGACTTTTTCCCTGGTCTTGGGAGACCAATTGCGCGCGCCCGTCACATAGGAAAAACGGATCGTCGTTTGGTCGAAGTAAATCAGCGTATATTCCTTAAAGGAATCATCGTACACGCCCTGGAGTGTCACCCGTTTTCCGAGCAGGCCCTCGAGCTGGGAAGCACTCGTCACAGGGTGCGCATAGATGAACGCCGAGTAATACCAAAGTACGACCAGGACCAAGAGCACTCCCGAGCACAGACACACAACGACAGGTAATCTCTTGAAATTACTCACTACGGATTTGTTGTCGGGGGACCGCGAGACTTTCATGAACAGCAAACCCTCATGAAATGAAGGCACGGCGGCCTCGTACAGAATTTTAATCGCCACGCCTTAAGTGTCATCCAGCGTGCTGCGTTTGGTAAGAGGAGAAATCCGGCTATGAAAAGGGCGCGTCGTGCATACGACGAGCTCTCACCCCCGGCCCCTTTCCCCGCGAGGGGAGAGGGGAGTAAGACGCGAGCGTGCCGTGCGCGATCAACGGCGCGAACGCGCTGATCCTCGAGATCCTTATTCCGACACCACCTCCACGCGCCGCCAGAAGGCGTACTCGTTGTTCCAGTCGTTCGGGTGGTTATCGACGATAATTTCGACCGTCTTGCCGGCGAAGCGGGTGAGATCCACTTCATGCTCCGCCCAACCGTCCGGGGCCGATTTTGGCCCGACGGTGGTGTCGAGCAGGGTTTCCCGGTTCACTTTGACGATCAGCCGAAAGTCCCCCTGCGGATGGTGGGCAACTTCAATCATGAGCCGCGACTTCTTTCCCTCGGGAATGGTGAACGTCCCTTTGAGAATACAGCCGAGCATGCGGTCTTCGTGAATCGGATGCGTCCGGACGACGGTCTTGCGTCCCCAATAGTCTTTGAGGAGCGCGAGTCCTTCGCCGCCGGCGTCGGGCGTCATGAATCCGGGCGCGACTTCCGACAGGATCGACGCGAACTGTTCTCGGTCGCGGGTTTCGATCGGGGTGATTTCGCCGGCCCCCGCCAAACGCCGCGCTTTCGGATCGGTCGGTGGGCGGTCGAGCGTGACGTAGGCGAACAGGTCGACAATTTCCTGTTGCGTGAGTTGGTTCTCGAGCTGCTCGGGCATCATCGAAACTTCGCTGGTCCGCGATTCCTCGACGTCGTCGCGCGCGATTGTTTCGAGCTTTCCCCCTTGCACCTTGAGCACGACTCGCTGCGGCGTGTCCTCGACAAGCAGCCCGGTCAGCAGGCGTCCTTCGGAAGTGAGCACGGTCTGGGCCCGGTACGCGGAGCCGATGACCAGGCTCGGATCGAAGACGTTCGAGAGGAGTTGATCGAACGAGTTGCGGCCGTTGAGGGTGATATCGGGGCCGACGTCGACCCCTTCGCCATAGATGCGGTGACACTGGGCGCACACCTTCTTGAAGACCTTTTCGCCGGCGAGGGCATTCCCGGAGTTTGAACGAATGAGCCGCTTCATCCGGCCGATGATGATGTCCCGTTCGGGGTTTCGTCCTTCACGGACCTGTCCCCACTGGGCTTGGACTTGCGCGGCGAGTTCTTTATCGCCCGAAGAGAGGAGACGGCGAATCTGCGTGAGGTTGAGGGCGGTCGTCGGCACCTGCTTCGCACCAATGGCGGCGAGTAACTTTTTGCTCCAGGCAACCCGCTGCGTGAGGAGTTCGGCCGCGCGCGGCTGCAACTCCGGCTCGTAGCTGGCGTATTGCTTGAGGACGACCTCCGCGACGGCGGGGTCATCAACGCGCCCCAGCGATGCCAGTACCCGCGCGCGAAAATCGAGCGGGTTCTCTTTCGGATGCGAGAGGAGATTCGAGGCGGCCGCAACGACTTCGGGGTCGTGGCCGGAAATCAATGCATCGAATGCCGCGAGCCGCCGTTCGGCGGGAGCATCGGCGGAATGCAGCATCTCGCGGGCGGCAGCCATTCCGGCGGGATCGGACCAGGTCGCGGAGAGGAGCATCGTTTCGAACCGCAGCGGGCTGCCGGCCGAAGCTGCCAGAACCTCTTTGAACGTTGGGTCGAGCGCTGCACGAAGCGACGCTAGTTTGTCACCCGCCAGCTCGCGCGTCTGCACGCGTGTCGCAAGGACATTCAAACAGCCGCGGGCCGCGTCTGCTGATTTGGACTCCGGCTCGATCAGTTTGCGAACAATCGCCGCGACCGGCTCGGCAGCGAACTGCTTCCGTCCCAGCATCCGCTCGACGACGCGCGGAAGCAGCGCCGCGATGTTCGGCGCCTGACTCAAATCGCGGGCCGCAATCTCGCGGACTAACTCGTCAGCATGGCCTTCCAGCAGATCATGCAGGTTATTCCAGACGATGTGCGGAATCAGAATGTCGTCGTCGCATGACTTCAGCACCTCCATGAGAATGGGAATCGGTTCCAATCCCTCGATCTTTCGCGATGCAATGGCAACCTGCAGCTGCACGTCGCGCGATTCGTCGCGAGACGCTTGCACAATCATCCGCCGCAATTCGGGGCTGACGCTTCCCATGTTTCCGGCGGCGCGAACGCCCCACCCCCGGAAGAAGGGATCATCCTGTGCAAACAGCGATCGATGGAAGTTTTCCTCCAGCGGGCCGGAGCCGATGAGTGTCCAGAGGGCATGTCGGCGGGCCATCTGTTGTGCCTGCTTGTCGAGTGCAAGCCGTTCGAGCTTCGGCCGCGTGGCCGGATCGGCCCGCTCCGTAAGAACCCGTTGAATCGTCTGCCGCAGATAATCGTTCGGTGCGTTCTTCAAGCGATCGATCAACTGGTCGTCCGTTTCAGCGGCGAGATTGAATCCCCAGACGCGAGGCGTCTCTTTGTAACGGACGCGGTAAAGACGTCCTTTCAATCGGTCGATGCCCGGAGGATCGCGGACGGCGTCTTGATAGCAGTGATATCGGTCGTACCAGTCGAGGACATACAGCGAGCCGTCGGGCCCGGTCTTCTGCACGACCGGCATGGACCAGGGATCGTTGGCGGAGAGAAAGTCGGGTTTCCCTTCGCCGTGATACGTCGAGCCGTTGCGCGAGAGGACGTCGCAGTTGACGCAGTTGCCGTGGATGTTCCCCATGTACAACCGCCGCCGATATTCCTCGGGATAGGCGTCGCTGTCGAAGAAGTGAATGCCGCAGTAGGCGGCTTTCTGGTGCGTATGATTGACGATCGATTCGATCTTCCAGGTGAACGGGGGATACGGTCCCCCCTGGCGGTGGTAGTAGCCGGTCTCGACGAGATGCCAAAGATGATCGATCACGCAGGCACTGACGAAGGCGCTCCCTTCATTGTCGAGCGCAACGCCCCACGGGTTGCTGGTCCCCTCGGCGAAAAGTTGAAACTCGCGCGTGCGGGGATGAATGCGGAACAGCGCGCAAGTGAACCGGAATTCTTT
>CAZVJA010000043.1:0-31468 GCA_964626885.1 uncultured Planctomycetaceae bacterium
CCGACGGAAAGCGCCAAGGCTAAAAAGTCGGTCTCCCCTTCAAACGGCCGGCTGTCGGGCTCTCCATCCACAAGCTGCAGATGAAAGGCGCTGCGAACATCCAGTGCGGCGAATCGGATGTTATCCTCGGGAAGCGCATCGGGCGGCAATTGCAACTCCAGGTGATGCCAGCCGGACGACTCAAAGCTCACGGTGATGGGAATCTCCACCCGTTCTCCGGCAGGAATCTCTGGTAACGAGACTGAGCGCGGAACACCGTCCACATTCAACGTCGCCTGTTGCGCAACGACCGTCTCGCCCCCGTCATTGCGAATACCGGCTGTAAGTGAAATGCGAGAATTGATCAACGCGATCGGCTCATCCTGCACGAGCGATTCGAGCACAACGTTCCCCGAAGCTTCGGCCCCCACGTCGATCAGCCGCACGGAAACCTCGTCCTGCTGCCAGCGATCGGCGAATTCCGTCACATCGGAGTCCCAGCCCTCGGCGCGGAGATCCGTCACCAAAATGACTTCCTTCAATGGAAACGCCGAAGCATCCAATTGCTGCTCGACCTGAGAAAACACCGCCCCCCACCGTCCGGCGGAGTGTTCGACGTTCACGTTATCGACCAGGGCTTTTACCGTCTGCGGATCATCCACTGCGGTTTGCCTGACCAGCGGAACATCGGGCTCGGTCACTGTCAGGACCGTCAACTCGTCATTCGGACCAATCCGGCCAAGCAATTCGGAGACCGCTTCCTTGGCACGGCTGAGCGACGAACGGCCGCCGCTCAGGAGACCCATCGACAGGGAATCGTCGATCACGATGATGCGCGCCGTGCGGCCTTGAGACGACAGCAGCCCCGCCAATCCGTTTCCGGAAAGCACTGGCCGTGCCACCGCGAGAAATAACAGCAGAACCGCCGCGGTCCGGACCGCCAGCAACAGCAGATGCTCCAGCCGAATTCGCCTCCGGTTTGTCTTCAACGTCAACTTCAAATATTCCATCGGGGCCCAATCGACGCGGATGAACCTGCGGCGATTGAGCAGATGAATAATGATCGGTGCTGACGCGAGCAGCAGGCCGTATAACAAGTATGGGGATAGAAAATTCATCAGAATTCAGGTTACGGGTGCTCAGCCTTCCAGCGGGCGGGTCTCACTCTTTTTGACACTCAACTCGCGACTTTTATCCTTCAATGCTTCCAGACATTCTTCCCGTGTGGCGGGCCGGACCTCGGATCGTTCGCTCGTGCAAACGTTCCGCCACCGTTTCTCCGAGGTTGTCGTCCGTCATCAACCGCAGATATTCAATGCCGCTGTACCGGCAGCGACTCTCGGTCTCTTTGAGAAACTCGGCGATGGCTGACTGGTACGCGCGGCGAAAGGCGCGCGGATTGGCGAAGATCTCCTCGTCCCCTTCAATGTCACGAAAGATCACCGAGTCATCGAACGGCAATTCGACTTCCTCCCGGTCAAGCACATGAAACATCAGAATTTCGTGCCCGGCATATTGCAGCCTGCCAAGTGCCTCGTAGAGCGATTCTTGGGGCGTGAACAGATCGGAGATGATGAGCACCATGCCGCGGCGCTTCATCCGCTCAGCCGCGGCGACGAGGACTGCCCCCAAATCGGTCTTCCCCTCGACCTCCACCGATTCCAGCACGTCGATGATTTTCGCGAGCTGCGAACGGACGGCGCTCGGACGCAGTTCGGCGATGCCGCCGGCCGAGGCGGTGGTCAATCCGACGGCGTCGCGCTGGCGAATGAGCAGCGCCGCCAGCGATGCCGCCAGCGTCGCGGCGTAATCGAATTTGCGGATGCCGCTGCGGCCGTAATTCATCGAGGCGGACGCGTCGAGAACGATCCAGGCGCGCAGGTTCGACTCTTCCTCGAACCGCTTGATGTAAAAGCGGTCGGACCGGCCATAGGCCCGCCAGTCGAGGTTTTTCAGATCGTCGCCGAACGTGTACTCGCGGTAGTCGGTGAACTCGGGAGAGAGCCCCTGCAACGGACTTTTATGCAGCCCGCTGATTGTGCCGTCCACCACCCGATGGGAAAATAGACCGACCGCCGCCAGCCGTCCGATGATCTCAGGCTTTAAGTACTCGCTCCAGAGCGCCATGCGTCCCCTTTCGAGAATCATGAATGGGGACGGCTTCCAACAGTCGTGCAATGACTGTGTCGGCGGTTTGTCCCTCTGCTTCCGCGTTGTAGTTCAGCACGATGCGATGCCGCAGAACCGCCGGGGCCAGCGCCTGGAGATCCTCCGCTTCCACTTCCGGTCGCCCCGACAGTGCCGCCCTGGCCTTGGCGGCGAGAATCAACGATTGCCCGCCGCGCGGACCGACTCCCCACATCACCCAGCGTTTCACGAAGTCGAGCGCGTCGTCGGTATTGCGACGCGTCGCCCGCATCAATTGCATCGTGTAGTCGATCAGCAGATCGCTGATCGGCACTCGGCGAATCAGTTGCTGAAGTTCGATGACTTCGGTCCCGGAGAGAACGGGGGCCGGCGCGTGGATCTCCGCGCCGGTCATCACGCGATAGATTTGGCGTTCCTCGTCGCGTGTGGGGTAATCGACCAGGATCTTCATCAGAAACCGGTCGAGTTGTGCCTCCGGAAGCGGGTATGTGCCCTCCTGCTCAATCGGATTTTGCGTCGCGAGCACGAAGAAGGGGCGGGGAAGAAGGTGTTGATGCGAGCCGGACGATACCTGACGTTCCTGCATCGCTTCCAACAACGCCGCCTGTGTCTTGGGCGGGGTGCGGTTGATCTCGTCGGCGAGCAGCAAGTTCGTGAAGATCGGTCCTTCGACAAACTTGAACTCCCGATGCCCGCTCTGCTTGTCCTCATAAATCACTTCGGTTCCGGTGATGTCGGCCGGCATCAGGTCGGGAGTGAATTGAATCCGCCCGAAATCGAGCGACAGGCTGCGGGCAAGCGTCTGCACCAGCAGTGTTTTCGCCAACCCGGGAACCCCCTCGAGGATGCAATGCCCGCCGCAGAACAGGCCGACGAGCAACTGCTCAATCACTTCGTCCTGCCCGACGACGACGGAATGAATCTGCTCCTTGACGCTGGCATGGGCGGCTTTGAGGCGCTCCAGGCCGGCCAGGTCAGGATGTTCGTGCACGTGATCAGACAATTTCGGCTCCTTCGCTCAGCGTTGGTAAATCGGAAGAAATTTGTAAGGGAGCTGCAAAATGATCAAGGCGACGCTCGTGCCGAATGCCGGGCCGACTTCGTTGCCATCCCAGTGGCCGTCTTGAGACTGTGACTTGATAAGGTAATCGCGCACCGGCGGGAAATATGCGTCCCAATAGGTATCCCCCGCCTGATAAAACGACTGCGAGGCGTAGAGGTGCAGATAGAAGCCGTGCCCCCACTCATTGCCGAACTCGGCTTTCGTCTGCTTTTGAAACTGGCCGAACACGTATTTCAGGCAGTCCTTCGCTAGCGGAGACTCATATTCGCCCGCGGAATACAGGCAGGTAATCGCCGCAGCCGAAATCGGCAGCCGTGTATCGCCGCCGGAATTGATCGAGTAGCGGATTCCCCCCTCGGCCGTTTTGCAGCGTTCGAGATAGCGGACGGCGTTGGCGATGGTCGCTTTGGGGACGGTGAACCCGGCGCTGTTCGCGGCGCGGAGCGCCTGCATCTGAGTCACGGTGACGCTCCCCTCGTCCCCGGAGCCGGGGGTGTAGGTCCAGCCCCCTTGCACGCTTTGCCCCTGAGCCGTCAGCTTGATCGCGTTGGTGACGACTTCCTTGATCCGCAGCCGCGCGCGGGGATCGGTCTCCATTCCGTACACGGTGGAAAGAAACAGCATCGAGAACCCGTGCCCGTACATTGGCCGGCCGTTTTCCTCGGCGCGGGAGATCAACCCGGTCGAGTTCTGCTGATCGATCAAATAACGGGTCGTCTTTTCGACCGTCTCGGCATACGGGCCCCGGGAAGTCGTGTTACCGTTCGCGAGAAACGCCATCCCGGCCAGCGCCGTCATCGTGACTGGGTAGACGCGGCCGTCGCTCATGGTTTGCCAGCTTCCATTCGGCGATTGCATCCGGGCGAGGTACTGCAAGCCTTTGTCGACCGTCACCAAGGTTGCATCGGTGACGTGCTTGGGGCGTAGTCCGTCGGGAGGGGCCGCGCGCACAATGTCCGTTCCCGCGAGTAATAGGATCACGAGCATCGAGCCAGTTCGAGCACTTCGCGGCATCATCGAGTCCTCATTCGATTTCAAAATCGACATCGAGTGTTACACCGATGGGAATCTGCTGAAATGAGTTCGAGCTGTAATCCGTCTCCGCCGTATCATGCGATGCACCGATGATAGATCTCACGTAGGTTGCATACGCACTGGACGAACTCGAGCTGGACGGCGAAGGCGGTGCGGGCCCCTCGTGAATGGAAACGATTTTCCCGAGCTTTACATTGGCCAGTTTTGCCAGCCGCTCGGCGCTGGCTCGCGCGTTCTCCATTGCCTTCGTATAGGCATTTTGGCGGTAAGCATCGATCTCGTTGAGCCGGAACCGAACGAGAGCCGTGGGGCTGGCCCCGCTAAATTGAATCTCGATCATGCTCAAGGGTTTCGGCCCGATCGTCAGTCCGGCGTCCTTGGCGGAGTCGATCAATTTGATGACCGTGTCGAGCAATTCCTCGGATTTCAGACTTTGCACGCCGTCCAGCGTGACGGTCAGTGTTTCGCGGACGCTGATCTTCGCTGGTGCAGCAGCATTCTGGTTGCCAATCCCCAGAACCAACGCCTGCTGTGGGTTCGCGCCGTCAGTCCCAGTCGTGATCGACATCCCGTTGCCGGTAACCGTCAACCCTTTCAGCTTGAGAGCTTCAATCGCTTCGACCACCCGGCGGCGATTCTGGCGATACTGCTTGACGGCATCCGCGGCCAGTTCCGCCTCGCCGGCAACGGTGCCGGACAACTCGACGCGATCGGGGAGCGCCTCCACTTTCCCCACGCCGATCACTCGTAAGACCTTCGCTTCCGCGGCGAATAAGCTCAGCGAATCAGCGCACACGACGATCAGCAGAGCGCTGGCGAGAATGACCGACCGAATCAGTGCTCGCCGTTCAACAAACCTGCAAGATGCGTCAGGTTGGGACGTCGAGTAACCCATACGCGTCAATCGTTTATTCTTCATGGCCCGTAACATGATCAATTTCCCCGTTGATTTCCTCGACTGTTAAAGATCGCCTGCTCGGCAGTCTGGTTCGATAAGGCGTCCGATGAACTTTGCGATTCGCCGCTCACTTGGTCTTGTTTGCAGGTACATCCGCCTTCTGTTCGGGGGAATTCGTATTTTCTTTGGTTCTCCCGACACCATACGCAGTAATTCCCTGACTGGAGACGCAAAGCAATTTGTCTTTCAGAATGCTCAGCTCTCCACTGACAAGTGCGACATCATCGCCGCGGAAGATGCGAATCCTGTCTCCTTTCTGTCGCGACAACTCGTAAATTCCACGGCTGGTCGGCACTAGCACGGTTTCTTTTCCGAGCAGCACGTGGTCGGCTGTCGTCGTGGGGAGCCGAATGGACCAGAGCAACGCCCGTGACTTACGATTGATCGCCATCAGGTCATCGGCGAGCAGATAGATTTGCTCGTCATCCAGGGCCACGATTTTTGATGTTGCGGTCACCGGTCGCGACCAGTGCATCGAGCGGTTCAATGGATCAAGAGCGTAGAGCATGCGGTTGGCCCCTTCCTTGAAGTACAGCACTCCATCTCGCTCCATGAGGGTGCCGGTTGTTCCCTTCAATGACGGCCCATTGTTGAAGATGAATTGGGCCATCATGCGATTGTCTTCCCCCGCCCCCGCCGTCTCGAACTTATACACCCATTCCAATTCCCGCTCGGATAAATTGACGCACAGCAGAGCCCCGTTGTTCGTGAGAATATGCAAGCTATTACCGCTGTATCGGAGAGTCGGCGTGGGGGTCATCTGAAAACCATACCGTTCGTCCCCAATGAGCTGTGCAGTCCCCAACTTCACGGACCAATGCTCGTTACCGTTCCGCAAGTCAATCACCCGCAACACCCACTCGGCGTTGTCGGGCTTCTGGGTCACAACGAAGACTTCACCCGCGCGGATCACCGGAATTCCCAAAATGCTTGTGTCCCGCAGCGCGGGAACGGCTTCCGATTTCCAACGCACGTTCCCGGTTTCCGCGTCATAAGCGACGGCCGTGGAAATCGATTGCGCCTGCATCTCACCTTGAAAGATTTGCGCACCGGGGGTTGTTTCTTTGATCGCAACGACAACTCCGTCCGACACAACGATGGGAAACGGATGCGGAGAGCTTAACGAATTGCTGTAGACGATTTGATCGTTGTTTCCCAGCACGCGCTGCGCCGCGAGCTGAAAATCCTGCGATCTCCAGATTTCCTTGCCAGACTCCAGATCAACCGCGCAGCAGGCTCCCAGCCAGGTCAAATAAGCACGGCGCCCATCGGAATCCGAGCTGGGAACCAGTGACGTCAAAGTGTTACGCACGGTGTTACTGTCGACCGCGAAAGCGCGACCCACTTGCCTGATAACGACCCTGGCACCAAGGTTCCGCGTTTGCGTCGTTTTCGACTGCTCTTGTTCTTTTAGAGCTTCGCGAAATCGGTACTGCCAGATCGGCTTCGCCTCATCGCCGGGGGCGGTCAATCCGGGCAAATCGACGGCTGGCGATGCTGGAGCGGCAGCCGACTCCACCGGACTATTCCCCACAGGGAGACCCGACTTTGACGCCAGGGCCTCAAGATACTCCAATGCGTCAACAGACGCTCCGCCGAGCGTGACTTTCTCGCCTGGAAAACGGAGCTTCAACGTCTCGAACACCTGGGCCAGGCGATCGCTCTGACCCGCGCGTATCAGGCACAGTCCCCGCTTGACGAGCAGCCGCGTTTCCGAAATTGAAGTATCGGGATGATTCTCTAGAATCGATCGCCAGCAGCGATCCGCCTTGAGAAACTCACCCTGCTGGAAATAGGCGTCCCCCAACAGATCCGCGGCTTCGTCTCCCGAATCAGTAAGAAAGTACCGACGGAAGACCGCTTCAGCGATGCGCACATCCTCGCCCTTAGAAGCACCAGCGGACTTGAGCGAGTCCAATAACCGGCGTGCGGTCGGCTCGAAAAAGATTCGAAACGCCGCTCTCCCTTCGGGAGGCAGGTTCAACAAGGTTTGTGACAGCCGGATGCCGGCCGGAATGAGAAAGCCGTCTTGATCCGGCAGCATTCCACTCCAGGCGTTGTCTTCAAGATCAGCGAGCAGGCGAAACGCCTTGCTCCAGGCTCCCTGTTCCAGATACCCGTTCAGCTCGTTGAACCGATCAGTCACCTTGCGATCGAACGGTACCGCGAATCCGTTGGTATTCCAGCGGTCCAGCCTATTACGATCCTTCGGATGCTGTTCGCCCGTCTGTTTTTCCGTCGGTTCGGCGGCGGCGGGGGCCCGGGCAGGGGCGGCCGGCTTCGCCGGTTCTTCGGCCTTCTTTGCCTGCCCGCAAAGAGAATTCTGCAGGACTCCAATGGCAATAAACGTCAGCAGTCCATTCCGCAGGAGGGAGCGAGCCCGTCGCCTTCCCTGCCCCCTTTCGTTACTTACTTGCGGTCCGGACATTCCTCGCCTCCCCCGAAGTTCGCCATCGCCGGTCGATAATGGTACGGACTCTCTCCGTCTCCCTCGTCGCCGAGGATCTCGCTACCACTGATACGATTCAGACGGCGCAATATTGGTCCCGTTCCCTGAGAGATCGTGATTTTCTGAATTTTGGGGAAAATATTGACCCGAGCAGTCCGGACGCCGACTCATCCCGATGCCCAATTCCCGCATGCCTAAGGGATGCTGAACCGTTAGCACAACACCGAGACTATCGCCCGTCGGGCGCCGCGTCAAACACAAAAATCTGGATGGTCAAGCGTGTTTATATGTCGGATATAACGCGTGCAATTCCCGTTCCGGAGACACTGGACCGGTTGTTGATCCGAGCAGTTCCGCTTACCTCGCGATCTCCATAACTCGCACCGCCGTACCGCTGTTACGCCCGGCAATTTTTTCGAACTCCGCATCGGGAACGAGCGAAATGGGGCCTTTGATCCCGATCCACTCGCATCGCACGGGACCCTCCCTCAGGAATTCATAGAACGCCTTGATCTCGTGCTGTTCATAACCCGGGTAATTGAACAACTCATCGAACACGAGAATCGTACCGGGAACCATCCGTTCTCTTAACAGCGTCAACACGGTGTGCGTGGAAGAGTAGAGATCGCAATCAATATGAATCAATGCTGCGGGTTCATCACGCTCCGCGAGGAACGCGGGAAGCGTTTCCTCGAACCAGCCGGGGATGAGATCGACATTGCCGGCCACCTTCGGCAATGCTCCGTCTAGACTGTATCGCCCCCTTGGCTTGTCGGCGCGCCAGTCTTCCGGGAGCCCTTTGAAGCTATCGAATCCGTACACCGTCCGCCCGGCGAATTTCGCCATCGCGTTAATCGACGTTCCGGTATAGACGCCGAACTCCAGCCACAGCCCGTCGACGGTCGCCAATTTGTTCGTCAATACCCAGGCCAGTGCAGCCAGCTTCAATTGCCGCGCCTCGACGCGCGGTGCCTCGGCATCAATGAAGTCGCGCAGCGTGAGATAGTCGGCTCGAATCATCCGTTGCTCTCGTCCATGGTGGGCAAAGTCGGTTCGTCCGACATGATCTTACGCGGCACACGCCGGTCCGGTCCATCACGGAACTGAGCAGCCTCCTCTTGACGCCCCACAGCCACATGGCTACTGTGCTATCAAACTAGTACAGTTGGAGACTTTCATGTTTCTGCACATCGATCCCTCCAACGGGCTGGCCATCTACGACCAGATCGTTCGACAAGTGAAGTTCGCCGTCGCGGCTGACGCCTTGCAGCCCGGAGAAATGGTTCCCTCCGTCCGTGAGCTGGCGCGCGAACTGGCGGTGAATCCCAACACCGTCTCACGCGCCTACCGCGAACTGCAGTCCGACAACATCCTCGAAACTGTCCGCGGTACGGGTCTCGAAGTCACACCCAAGGCCCCCGAACGCTGCCGCAAGGACCGTGTCGCGCTGATCCGTGAGCGGCTCCGTTCGGTCTTCCTGGAAGCGGCACAAAGCCGGCTTCAACTTGCCGAGATCCGCACGCTGGCTGACGAAGAGCTTTCTCGTCTTGAAAATAAAAGGACGACCCGATGAGCACTGTCTTTCGACTCGATCGCGTCACAAAGAAGTATCGCTCTCAAGTCGCGCTCGATAACGTCTCCCTCTCCGTGGAACCGGGAGTCGTCGTCGCCTTGCTCGGCGAAAATGGAGCCGGCAAGACAACGGCGCTCAAAATTCTCCTCGGTCTCACCGATCCGGATCTCGGCCGCGCGGAAGTCTTCGGACTCGACAGCAAACGGTATGGCCTCGAAATCCGCCGCCGCGTCGGCTACGTCCCCGAGCAGCCGGTCTTCTATGACTGGATGACGGTCGAGGAAACCGGCTGGTTCGCTGCCGGCTTTTATCCCGACGGATATCTCGCACGGTATCGCGACCTGGTTTACCGTTTCGAGCTGCCGCTCGAGCGACGCGTGAAGGATCTCTCCAAGGGAATGCGCGCGAAGGTGGCTCTTTCGCTGGCGATGTCGCACGAGCCGGAGCTGCTCGTGCTCGACGAGCCAACCTCCGGGCTCGATTCCCTCGTCCGCCGCGAGTTTCTGGAAAGTATGTCGGACGTGGCGGCCTCGGGACGGACGGTGATTCTGTCAAGCCATCAGATTTCCGAAGTCGAACGCGTGGCCGATGTCATCGCTGTCATCCGCGAGGGAAAACTCGTGTTATTCGAACGACTAGAGGAACTGAAGCAGCAGGTCTGCGAGCTGACAATCACGCTCCGCAACGGTTCGCCCCGCGCTCCTGATGTTCCCGCGAGCATCATTCGCCGCGAGCGGAAAGAACGCCAATGGCGGATGCTCGTCCGCGGACTGGAAGATCAACATCTCGATCTGTTCCGCTCACGGGACGATGTCGGTCAGGTGGATGTGCGGCATCCTTCGCTGGAGGAGATCTTCGTCGCCTACATGCGCGCCGGTGAGCAACAACTCAATGGGAACAGCTCAGCAGTGAATCATGTCACTCAGTTTCCCGATTCCGATCCCGCTCCCGAGAAAGGAGCGACGGCCTGATGGCTGCTTCAACACTCGCCCGCATGGGCCCATCGCGCTTCGGATTGTCATCGGTGCTCCCTCGGCTGATCTGGAAGGAATATCGATCGTTGCGCGGGTTATGGATCGGGCTGGTCATGCTGGCCCCCTTATTGGCCATATTCTCTTCGATGATTCTCGATCGGCTGCCGGAGGATATGCGGACTAACCGTGAGGCACCGATGGTGGCATTCATGTTCACATTCCCGATCATGTTTGCTGTCGGCAGCAGTGCGTTGCTCTTCGCGGCGGAAAAAGAGGATCGAACCTGGAACCTGCTCCGTTTCTATCCCTTCCACAAAAAAGACGTGTTTCTTGCAAAAATTCTGGTCGGTTTGCTCGGTACGGTATCCATCAGCCTCTTACTTTCATCAATGCTTTACGTACTACTATGGTTCGGCTGGGAGGAAGCCGGAAGACAGCGATTAGGTTATGACTCCGTTTCATCGTTCCTGAATGCCTGGCACGTTGGATGGGAGCGCGGCTTCCAGTTGGCGGTTCAGGGATTTGCGTGGGGAGTGTTCTTCTCGTTGCTGACCAGCCGGACTTTGGCGACCCTCTTCCTCGCCCCGCTCGCGGCGTTGATGGCCGTGTATTCTGTGTTCCCGATCGCGATGCTTGTGGTCGCATTAGTGGCCGATGGTTGGCTTGCCCGGCATTGGCTGGATGAGAGAAATGCGCGCTGGTACGTCGCCCCCACTGTTCGCCGGGTGACACGTCTTCCCCAACGGGTTCTGTTTATCAGCGACGCCGCCTATCCCGCGAAAGTCGCTTTTGCACGACTGGTCTGGTTGGAGTGGAAGAATGCCCGCAGATTCTTTGCTTTTGCCCTCGCGGCTGGCGTGTTGATCTTCTGCATTGATCATCCCGTCACATTCGGAGGATTGCACGATAACCGTGGAATCTCGGTCATATTCTCCGCGATTCTCCCTTTGTTGGCGGGTGCTTGGTCGTATCACGGGGAGCAGCAACTCAAGCGCTTTCGCATCCCGTCGCAACGCGGAGTTTCTCCGGGAGCCGTCTGGCTTTCCAAACACGCCGTCTGGATTCCGCTCACCGTGTTGATGCTATTCGCGCTGTTGCTGGCGGATTACAGTTTTAGAAAATTCATTCGACACAGCGTCGTCGTTGGTAGGCTCAATTCCGTGATCGGCATCGTGACCGAAGTTTTCAGTATTCGTGACGATCTATATCCCATGACGACGGTCATTGGCAGAATGTTCGGCTGGGTGCTCCTGGCATATGGTTGCGGTCAATTCGTGTCGATGCTGATTCCCCGGACGATCACGGCGGCTCTGGTTTCGTTGCCGCTGCTTTGGTTCTCCACTCTCTGGTGGATCATCGTCACCAGCTATGAAATCCCCGTGCTGATTACGGTGGGACCGGTCATCGTCATTCTGTTTGCCGCGAGCCTCGTGCGGGCTCCCGATTGGCTGGCGGAACGCTCCGGCTGGCACCCATGGCTCAAGCTTACTGGTGTAGTGGTCATTCCCATGATGATCCTGCTGATCGGCGTGGAACTCTACATGTCCGTTTCATCGACGATGATCAGATATGCGGCCCCCCCCGTCTCACGCCGCGGTGCTGCCGTCGCGCCTCGGGATCGCAAGTGGCTTTCTCCCTAAGGAACGGGTTTCGCGCATTCGTCTGCTGGATTGATCCAAGAACCTCTCTGGCCGTTTACAAATCCATTGATACGATACGCACCATCGATCACCTCATCACAAGAGGGGGCTTGCATGGTGTTCGTTCGGAGTGAAATTACGACGAGCTTCTGCTTCGCGGGATTACTCCTCACCACGATTGCACATATTGTGCATGGTGATGAAGCGGCACCGGCCGCTACGGAATCCGCACCGCCTGCCGCGGCCGCGCGACCATCGTCCGAGTCGCATCCTTATAAAGACAAGCTCGGGCCGTTCGCTGTCTCCATCAAAGACGAGACCTGGACCGATAAAAGCCGCGAGCGCGAAATTCCGGTGCGGATCTATCGGCCGATTGGAGCCGACGGAGCTCGCCCCGCGATTCTCTTTTCAAGTGGCCTGGCAGGCTCGCGCGAGGACTGCGCGTATCTTGGCCGGCACTGGACTAGTCATGGATATGTTTGCATTTTCATGCAGCATCCCGGCAGCGACAGTGCGCTGTTGAAGGGAAACGGGCGGATTCGTCTGTTACGAATTGTGCGCGCGGGAGTCAATCCGGAGAATCTGAAGCTCCGCCCGCAGGATGTTCACTTTGTGGTTGATGAACTGCTCCGCCGAAACGTTGCCGAAGGAGAACTCCAGGGGCGAATCGATGTCTCCCGAATCGGCGTTTGCGGGCACTCTCTTGGGGCGTATTCCGCGCTGGCGGCGATTGGCCTCGTCGTCAACTTGCCGGACGCACCGAAGACATCGTTTCGTGACGATCGACTGCGGGCGGCGATTTCGATGGCGGCGCCTGCCGAATTGCCGGACGCGTTCGACGATGCGAGCGCCGACGGCATTCGTGTCCCTTGTCTGCATCTGCTCGGTACAAAAGGTGACTCACGGCTTGGGGTGGCCCCAGCGGGAGATGACACCGTCGCGGACCGAATCCATTTTGACCGCACCCACCATGCGGAAGCGCTGCTGGTCACGATTTCCGGAGCAGAACGAGTGACTTTTACCGATGCGATCGAATTCGATGGCCAGAAGTATGTTCGGGACCCGCGGCATCATGGATGGATTCAACAAATCACATCCGCGTTCTGGGATGCGTCGCTACTCGACGACAACGGGGCGCGTACCTGGCTTTCGGGTGAGGGGTTCCGCTCGGTGGTGGGAAAAGAGGCTGCACTGGAGCACAAGATCCCCAACAAGTTGCCCAAGTGAGGGCTAAT
This sequence comes from uncultured Planctomycetaceae bacterium, assembly GCA_964626885.1. GTDB lineage: Bacteria > Planctomycetota > Planctomycetia > Planctomycetales > Planctomycetaceae > CAZVJA01. Next base: position 13,055 of record CAZVJA010000043.1, read on the forward strand.
TCCCCAAGTTACAGACCATTCGGCGATTTGAGCCGGATCGTCCCCATTCCGGTCCGGCTGTCCATGGGCTACCTGGAGGGCCAAATCCCCTTCCCAAAACCGGCTCTTAACCTTGCTTGGCCGGGAATTCCGGGGGATAATCTAAGATATGCACAATCGTCGATTTGTTCACCGGCTGGGGATGGCGGCGCGTCTCGTCGCGGCCATCGGATTTGTAACGAGTTCAGCGGTCCTTCGAGCAGAGGAGTCGGTTGACCCCAACGCCGAGCTGACCTTCGAGCGGGATATCCGCCCCATTTTGCGGGCGCATTGCTTCGATTGCCACGGCGGCTCCGACGTCAAAGGCAAGCTCGACTTGCGGCTGCGGCGGCTGATGCTGCAAGGGGGCGAAAGTGGTCCTGCCATCGATCCCGGCAGCCCCGCCTCCAGCTATCTGCTCGACCGTGTTCGGGCAGGCGAAATGCCTCCGGGGCAAGTCAAATTGACCCCTAAGGAAATCTTGATCCTGGAGAACTGGGTTACCGCCGGAGCCAAAACGGCTCGCGAAGAGCCGGAACAGGTCAGCGAGCAAACACTCGTCACCCCCGAAGACCGTGCGTTCTGGTCATTTCGCCCGCTGGCTCATTCGGCGATCCCCGCTACGACTCAGGAGGAACGCGCCCGAACGCCGATCGATGCCTTTTTGCTGGCCAAGCTGCGCGAGAAAGGAATGCACTTCTCGACGGATGCCGATCGCCTGACGCTCCTGCGCCGCGCGGCGCTCGATCTCACCGGTCTCCCGCCCGAGCCGGGCGAAGTCGAGCGGTTCCTCTCGGACGAATCCCCCGAGGCCTACGAGAAATTGGTCGATCGACTCCTCGATTCGCCGCATTATGGGGAGCGTTGGGGCCGCCACTGGCTCGACGCCGCGGGTTATGCCGACTCGCAGGGGTACGATGTGCAAGACACGGAACGGGACTGGGCTTACAAGTATCGCGACTACGTAATTCGTTCGCTCAACGCCGACAAGCCGTTTGACCAATTCGTTACGGAACAGCTCGCGGGAGACGAACTCGCGCCGGGGCCGTACAGCAATCTCACGCCGGAAGTGCTTGAAAAACTCTCAGCCACCGGATTTTTGCGGATGGCAGCCGATGGCTCTGGAACCGGAGGAGTTGATCTGGCGGTTGCGTCCAACCAGATGATGGCCGACACGATTAAGATCGTCTCGACATCGCTGCTCGGGTTGTCGGTGGGTTGCGCACAATGCCACGACCATCGGTACGATCCGATTCCGCAGGAAGATTATTACCGTTTGCGGGCGCTGTTTGAGCCGGCCATCAATTGGAAAAACTGGCGATTGCCAGAACAACGTCGTGTATCGCTTTACACCGACGCCGATCGCGCGAAGGCTGCGGAAGTGGAGGCTGAGGCGTCGAAGATCGCCACCGACCGAAACGACAGAGAAACGAAATTCATGGCCGCCGCGCTCGAGAAGGAGCTTGAAAAGTTCGACCCGGCACTCCGCGAGGTATTGCGCACTGCCTGCAACACTCCTGGCGATAAGCGAACACCGGAACAAACCGGACTGCTCAGCAAGTATCCGAATCTCAATATCAATCCCGGCAATCTGTATCAGTACAATCAGAAAGCATCCGACGAACTCAAAGTGTTGGACGGCAAGATTGCCGAGGTGCGCGCGAAGAAGCCGGTCGAGGACTTTGTCGCAATTCTCACCGAGGAGCCAGGGAACGTGCCCGAGACGTTTCTGTTCCACCGAGGTGATCACCGCCAACCGAAGCAGAAGGTTGAACCGGGAGGTTTGACAGTTGTCGCCCTTCCGGGAGAACGCTGGACGCCGGAGGCGAAACCGAAGGAACTTCCAACGAGCGGACGTCGATTGGCCTTCGCACGGCATCTGACGAGCGGCGAACATCCGCTCTTTGGCCGGGTGATTGTGAACCGCGTCTGGATGCATCATTTCGGGCACGGACTGGTCGGCACTCCGGCGGACTTTGGCTCGCTCGGCGAAAAGCCGACACATCCAGAACTTCTGGACTGGCTTGCCCGCGAGTTTCCCCGTCGCGGCTGGAGCCTGAAGGAACTGCATCGATTGATCATGACATCCACCGCGTATCGGCAGGCGTCCCACCGCGATCTCGATCATCCCGACGTTGACCCCGAAAATCTTCTCTACTCGCGGATGAGTATCCAGCGGCTCGACGCCGAAGTTGTTCGCGACCGCATGCTTCAATCGAGCGGCTCGCTCTTCGCGCGGATGTTCGGCAGCCCGGTTCCCGTGAAGGAAGACGTGGTGGGACAGATCGTGGTCGGGATTGATAATAAAGGGGGCGCGAACACTCCGGGAGCCGATGTGCCCATCGGATCGGAAGAATTTCGGCGAAGCGTGTATATCCAGGTTCGCCGCAGCCGGCCGCTCGCGTTTTTGCGGGCATTCGATTCGCCGGTGATGGAGACGAACTGCGATCGCCGCGTCTCTTCGACCGCCTCGACCCAGGCGTTGATGTTGATGAACAGCGAGTTCGTCCTGGCGGAATCAGCCCGTTTTGCACAGCGACTTCGCCGCGAGTCCGGCGAGGATCTCCGCAAACAGATCGCTCATGGGTTCGAATTGGCATACTCGCGGCCGGCGAGCGAGGACGAAATCACTGGATCGGTGAAATTCCTTGAGTCGCAAATCAAGCAGCTTGAAGCCAAAGCAGCAGCCGAGCCCGCCAAAACGCAGGAACAGAACAAGGCCGCCGCGCCGGCCGATCACGGCCTGCAAGCACTCACCGATTTTTGCCAGGCACTTTTGAGTTCGAACGAGTTTCTCTACGTCGATTGACGATTTGAGGATGAGCCGATGGACGACCGAATTGTGAATTCGATCTCAGGTGCCGAGTTGGCGGGACATCCGGCCACGCGCCGCGAATTCCTCGCCCGCAATGCAATGGGAATCGGCAGCGTGGCGCTGGCCTGGTTATTGAAACAGGACAACCTGCTTGCCACCCCCGCGAATATTCCACGACAGCAACAGACATTCGACATGATCCCGAAGCAGCCGCACTTCGCGCCGCGCGCGACGGCGATGATTTCGCTGTTCATGCACGGCGGTCCCAGCCATGTCGATCTGTTTGATCCCAAGCCCGAACTGACCAAGCACAGCGGCACCGACTATCAGGGAGAAGTCACCTACAGTTTCATCAACCGCGCCAGCAAGAAGTTGTTCGGCACGCCGTGGAAGTTCCGCAAGTACGGCGAATGCGGCACAGACGTTTCCGAACTGCTGCCTCATTTCACCGAAATCGTCGACGACGTCTGCGTCATCCGCTCGATGCACACCGATATCAACGGCCATGAGTCTTCGATCTGGTTCATGAACACCGGAAAGTCCCAGCCGGGGCGGCCGGCGCTCGGTTCCTGGCTGACTTACGCATTAGGAAATGAAAGCCAGAATCTCCCCGCGTACATCGCCATGCCCGACCCAGGGGGACATCCCGTGGACGGAGTCCGCAACTGGTCGAACGGCTGGATGCCGCCGTTGTTCCAGGGAACGGTGATCCGTTCGCGCGAGCCGCGAATTCTCAATCTGGACCCTCCCGAACATCTCAAAGGGGAACTGCAACGAAGCAATCTCGCGTTTCTGGCCGATCTCAACCGCAGACATCTCAAGCAACATCCCGGCGAGGCGGATCTCGAAGCGCGGATCTCGAGCTACGAGCTGGCAGCCCGCATGCAATCGGCCGCGAAGGACGCGCTCGATCTCTCGCAAGAGACGAAGACCACGCAGGAAATGTACGGGCTCGATAACCCCGAGACCGCCGAATACGGAGCGCGCTGCCTCGTGGCACGTCGGCTTGTCGAGCGGGGTGTGCGGTTCGTGCAGCTGTTCATCGCCGGACAAATCTGGGACAACCACACCAATATTCGCGACAATCTCCCGGCGTGCTGCCGCAAGACCGACAAGCCCGCGGCTGCTTTGGTGAAGGATCTCAAACAGCGCGGAATGCTCGACACCACGCTCGTACATTGGGGGGGTGAGATCGGTCGACTCCCGGTCACGGAAGATAACGGCGATCCCAGGCAGTCCGGACGCGACCATAATGGCCAGGGATTCAGTACTTGGCTGGCGGGCGGAGGCATCAAGGGGGGGATGACCTACGGGGAGACTGACGAATTCGGCCACAAGGCCGCCGTCAACAAGGTCAGCCCAAATGACTATCAGGCGACGCTCTTGTCGCTCTTCGGGATCGATCACGAGCGGCTTGTGTTTCACTACAACGGGCAGGAATACAAGCTGACCAACAACCAGCCTTGTCGCGTGGTCAAAGAGATCTTGCGATAAGGTTCCCTGTCACCAGAGTTGCACCTGCCCTGTTGGACGCCAACCCGTGCGACCGGCATAACCGGTGCAATCGGCACCTTCGGACCTCTCCCGCCGGACGGTGCGACTGACGGATGATTCCTCGTTCCCCGTTGGCAGGAAGGTAGGGGTTCAAGGGGCAATCGCCGCATGCTCGATAAAATCGAAACGATGGGCTCCATCGGGGGGATCGGATTGTTCCCTTAGTTCCTTCTTTTCGTTAAAAAAGAGCGAAAATGAACAGGACGAGCACGAACGCGTCGAATGGGCAAAATGGCCGGAATATGATTGTGTTCCCCTCTTTAGAGTCTCTACCATGAAGAATTACGGGCCAACGCGGTAGTCTGCCACCTCAGATAGACGTCGGAGTTGTTGTTTCATTCGACCCCCGGATGGCGTCCCGACCGACCATTGGTCGGGGCGCATCCCTGGAGTCTCCTGGATGTTCGTTCAAAACACGAAGCTTCGCATACTCTGCCTGGTTGCGGCGGTTTGCTTGGGTAGTTATGCCCTGGCCATCGCCCAGCCGAAAGCGGGGAACGACTCGCCCGCTCCGCCAGCCGCGAACGATCCCAACGCGTCCGCTCCCGCACCCGCGGAAGCATCGCCGCTGTTGATCGAACCGAAGACACCGGCAGAGATTTTCGACGCGGCAGTTCTTTGCGACAAGCTGGCTCTTCCAACGCACGCCAAGCGGTATCTGGAAAAGCTCCTGGAATCGCAACCGACCGATGAAGTTTTCTTGTCTTTGCGCGATAAGCTAGGCCCGGCCATCTTCCTGAAACTCGCGAACAACGAAAAGCTCCGGCCAGCATCGACACAACTTCTGGATCGTGTTAACGACGCGTTTCGCAAGCGGGCAGTTGATCCCAAATACATCGACGAGCTTCTGGCGGGTCTCGCCGGTTCGCCACAGGATCGCGAAGTTTCCGAGAGCACGCTCTACAGCACCGGATCGATCGCCGTCCCGAGGATTCTGCAACGCATCGAGAATCCGGGTGAGGGAGAACACGAGCGATTGATTCAAGCGATGATTACGATGGGACCGCAGGTGATACCGGCACTCTTGGGTGCATTGGAATCTCCGAGCGAGTACGCCCGGATGGCTTCGATTGAAACTCTGGGATGGTTGCACTCGAAAGATGTGCTTCCGTATCTCTGGTATCCTGCCTTCGCGGAGAAAGAGCCCACGGGCTTGAAGAGTACCGCCCGCGAGTCAATCGCACGGCTGCTGGGGACGACCACCGATAAAGTGGTCGAAACATCCGCGTTCGGCGCCGCTCGCGAATTGTCGACGACCGCCACACGCTATCTCGCGGGAGAATTTCCGTGGACACTGCGCGATGACGGAACCGTCGAACTTTGGACATGGGACTCGCAAAACAACATACTAATTTCGAAGAACGTCCGTCCGTATGAAGCGTCGCTTCACGCAGGTCTGTCGTTCGCCCGACAGGCATTGGCGCTTGCCCCCGAAGACAAAAACTACCAGGCACTCGTCGTCGCAGTCAGTCTGGCTGCCGCGAAGCAGCAGTCGGGTGCGGAGTCCGCATTGCCGACCGGACCCGGTTCGGTTCATAATCTAGCCCTCTCCGCGGGTGCCGAGACTGTTTCCAACGCATTGGGACTTGCGATGAAAAGTCGCAATGCGGACGCGGCACTCGCGGCACTCGAGGTTTTGGGACAAATCGGAACACCGCATCAGCTCTTTGTTCGCGAAGCCCAAGGAGCACCGGTGATTGCGGCACTGAACTTCCCGGACCGTCGCGTGCAATTCGCCGCAGCGACGACCGTATTGAAAATTGATCCCGAGAACAGATTTCGCGGGTCCGAGCGGGTCGTTAGCATTTTGGCCCGTGCGCTTCAGGGTTCCGGCATGCCGAAATGTCTGGTTGTGACTTCCCACGCGCAACGTGGAAGCGCGACGGCGGGGCTCGTCGGTCAAATGGGTTATGAGCCGCTCGTTACGCAAACCGGAATGGAAGGCTTCAAGCTCGCGACGGAACAAACGGACGTGGAGTTGATTCTGCTGGATGCCAACACGATTCGTTGGCCGCTGTCGATGACTTTGGCCAATCTGCGTGCGGACTCCCGGACTGCTGCCATTCCGATCGCTGTCCTTGGCCCGGAGTCGGTGAAGACCGACGTTGAACGGCTCGTGGCCCGCTATCCCTTCACGACGTTCGTTGTTGAACCGTTGACGCTCGATGGTATTTCCTCGCAGCTGCGGCCATTCCTCGACAGTCTCGCCACGCCGCAATTGACGCCGGAGCAGCGATCGGTTCAGACAGCCGCCGCGGCTTACTGGCTGGCGGAAATCGCCGATTGCGGGAAAACGGGCATCTACAATCTTGCCGCGGCGGAAAAGTCGTTATCGAGTGGCTTGAATGACGCTCGCTTGTCGCGCGAATTGCTCGCCGCAATGTCAGGCATCGGGACAGTCTCCGCGCAAGAACAGTTGCAGGAGTTCTCGACGAGCACCAAGATCGACAACGCAACCCGCGGATTCGCCGCCAGTCGTCTCGCAAGACACATTCGCCGTTTCGGCCTCCTGCTGTCAGTCGAACGAGTGGCGGAACTCGAAAAAGCTTGGCGGTCCGAGGCAGACCCCGCGGTGGCAACCGCTCTAGCAGCAGCGGTCGGCTCGTTGAAGCCAAACCCGCAACGGGTGGGGGGACGCCTGCAACGATTTGGAGCGCCTGCCGAGGAGGCAACACCGGCCGCTCCTTGAGTCCTGCTGCTCGCGTGGAGCCCCGCCGCACCGCCCAAATCCTCCGCGTTGCGCGAGGCCTTGCCCCCGGACCAATCTTGGAACGCTGCCCGACGCTTGCTTCATTCCCCACTCACGGCGGATGGGGCATTTTCGCCACGCCGCATTTTCTCGATGCTCCATGCCGATATTTTTCGGTGGAACATTCGCGTCTTTAGTACGTGACGAAAACCATTTCTAATCGAAGCGATGGGGAATGAACCCCACAGATCGCAACAACACATAAACCGTTGTTGCAACGAACCTGAAGGCTTCGTAAAGTGCGCTGGCGACGAAAAGTTGTCAGCTACGTCGGATTGTAAGCCAGCCATCCTCGATGCCTGCATCGGGGAAAGCCCTAAGATGTTTGTCAAGGAGGTGTTTCGCAGCCCGAGCGCTCTCGCGGATCGCGATCGTTTTCAGTCGAACCTTTGAGTCGCCCCTCATTCATCAGATCCCATTCTTACGCTGGAAAGGGCGATATGGGCCGTCATCGGATCGTCTGTGTTACACGACATGTTTTTCATCATCCATCCACGCATGTGCATATTGTGCGAGTCGGAACGGGGGTTCCCGGAAAGTGTGATTCTGGGTGGAGTATCGCTCAGGTGAATCAGGCTATGGATCAGGGAGTTCAGTTTTACACCGCTTCCGAAAACGGCGAAGAAGCTCCGGTGATTCTGGATCATTGCCGCCAATGCGGGACCGATACTCTCTCTTCCGCGAACGGCGTGACTCCGGAAAATGATCTGGCGAATCTGCCCGAGCATTCGGAAGCATGCCTCAAGAGCTGATCCTCCGTGTCGAACGGTACGTACACACGCTTGTCTAGCGCGCTTGCAACCGTTCCCACAACGGCGGTCCGAGGACGCAAAGCCCCACCAGCACCGCCGTTAAGGCGAACATCAGCACTGCCCCGGCGGCGGCGTCTTTTGCGTTCCGCGCTGCTTCACGATGTTCCGGCGAAAGAAGATCGACCAGAGACTCGATCGCCGTATTAAATATCTCAGCCGACAAGACAGCGCCGATCGCCAGCCACAACACTCCCCAATCGCGCGCCGGCAATCGCAGCCAACTTCCCAGAAGCACGACGAGCACTGCCACACCCAACTCGATCCGCGCGTTCCGCTGCGTGCGCAGCACAGAGCGAATGCCCGCCAAGGCATCACGGAAACTGTCGATCATCGATCGTCGCGGCACGCAGCCTCTCCCAGCCAAGTTTGACATTTGGCTTCGCAAGATTTCCGTGAATATCCGGTCGCCAGGAACGAATTACCAGGGATGCCCTTCGCAAACGGTGCGCGCCGGGTTGGGGATGGGCGACGATTTCGATTATGATGCACCCCAACCCGAATTGGAAAGCAGTCGCGTGTCCGATACCGCCGCGTCGATCTCCGTTTACGATCTCCAGAAGGTTTACAGCCACGGGATGTTCGGCCGCAAGAAGGTCGCCGCCCTCCGGGGCGTTTCGCTTGAAGTCCCCCCTGGCGAAGTGTTCGGCCTGCTCGGCCCAAACGGCGCCGGAAAGACTACTCTCATCAAGGTGCTGCTCGGTATCGTCCGCAAATCGTCCGGCACGGCGACGATGTTAGGGAAACCGGCCGGAAATCGTCGCACTCGCCGCCAGGTCGGGTACCTCCCCGAGCATCATCGCATCCCGCATCATCTGACTGGCGATACAGCGCTCGAATATTACGGCAGCTTGAGCGGGATGTCGGTCTCGGCCATCCGCGATCGCCGCTCCGGCCTGCTCAAGCGGGTCGGGCTCGCGTCGTGGGGAAAGACTCCGGTCAAGAAATACTCGAAGGGGATGCTGCAGCGGCTGGGGCTCGCGCAGGCCATGTTACACGACCCACAGCTACTCATACTCGACGAACCGACCGATGGAGTCGACCCGGTCGGCCGTGCGGAAATTCGGGACGTGCTCAACGAACTGCGCCAACAAGGCAAAACGGTGTTCCTCAACAGTCACCTGTTGCAAGAAGTCGAACTTGTCTGTGATCGAGTGGCTATCCTCGATAAAGGCCAGGTCCGCCGCGTCGGCCGCATCGACGAAATTACCAGCCATTCGGGTGCCGAGACGCTCTTGACGCTCCGCACCACGGAGGCCGCCGCCCGCGCGACGCTGGCGAATTTCGAGATCCTCTCCTGCGTGCCGGGCGGCTCAAACCACGTTCGGGTCGAGTTGCAGGTGAGCGGACAGGAGACGCTCGACCGCGTGATCGATGCGCTCCGAAAAGAACAAATCAGCATTGCCGCGGTGACTCGCCCGCAGATGACGCTGGAGCAAGCCTTCCTCAAGTTGGTGCAAGAGAACCCATCCGAGAATTAATACGGCCTTCGGAGCCCGTCACGCGATGAGAGTCTATTTCGCCGTCATCAAGGATTCATTTCGCGAGGCGCTGGCATCGCGAGTTCTCTGGATCCTGCTGGTTCTAATCACGCTTATTCTGGCGGCACTGGCACCGTTTGGGTTGTCGACGCAAGCTGCCTCGACGTTGGAGCGACGTGAGCTGCAAAACGGCTACGAACTTCTGCAGGAGATGGTCAAGCAGGACGCGCCGGGAGAGCACTCGCCGCGCGCCCGTCTCCGCAGCTTGCTCTCCGGCAACCTGAAGGAGCGCATCAAAAACGTTTCGTCCGAAGACTTGGGAGGCCAACGAGGTGCTCTCTCGAATCTCGTCGACGAACTCAACGCCTTGCTCGACCGCCGTGACCTCTATGACGAGGACTCCTGGAAATCGTCCCCTCTCGGCGACGAGGCAAAAGAATATCTCAAACGGGGAACCGACAATCTTTCCGAGGTCGAATTGCGCCGCTTCAATCGGCTGCTGGTCGATGTGGCCCTGCGAGATTACCTCACCCCTGCCGCGCAGGCAGCACTGCATATGTCGTATTTCGGCTGGGAGTTCGGGCCGGAACTCCCCTTCGGCCCGGCGCAAACGGCAACGATCGTCAAATCGGTCATGGCGACCCTCATCAGCTACATGGCGGGGGTGATCGGCGTCTTCGTGGCGATCCTTGTCACCGCCTCCATCGTGCCGCAAATGTTCGAGCCGGGGGCAATCGACCTGTTGCTGAGTAAACCTGTCTCGCGGTCACTGCTGTTCCTCACGAAGTTCGCGGGGGCGTGTGCGTTCATTCTGTTGAACGCCGCGTACCTCATCGTTGGTCTTTGGTTGATCCTCGGTTTGCGGTTCGACATCTGGAGCGGGCGGCTGCTGTTATGCATCCCGGTGCTCCTGTTTCTGTTCATCATCTATTACTCCATCTCGGCGCTGGCGGGAGTCGTCTGGCGAAACGCCGTGGTGTCGGTGATCATCACGGTGCTCTTCTGGTTCGCCTGTTTCTCGGTCGGTACGACAAAAGCGATCGTCGAAACGGCCTTTCTGAACGGCACGCGTCTGGCGACCATTCTCCCGGCGGACGACAAGCTGCTCGTCGTCAACAAAGCGCGGCAGACGTTCGAATGGGATGCCGCCCTGGGACAATGGCGGGAAGTGTTTCTCGGCAGACCGGCCGATTTTCAACAAATTATGATGCCGAACAACGTCATCGGGCCGGTGTACGACGCGCACGCCAAGAGAATCATCGCCGTGGAAACGACCCCCGCTCGTTTCGAATTGCTCAACGGACCCGGCAAGCTGCTCGTCGGCCAACAGAGCGCCAACTGGCTCCGCACGCAGGGAGCGGCCGCTCCCAACGGTGTCGGGGCGATCTTCGTCGATCCCGCGGGAACTTTGATCACCGCCGGCTCGTCGGGAATTCATCGGTTCGAGGGGGACCCCACCGCCGAGCATGTTCCCTTCATGGTATTCGGTCGCGATTTGGGCCGGTCGAAGGGGGAAGGAAAGTTCGTCGAGATCGGCCCCTCGCGGGATCGCTCCTGGAACAGGCCCTTCGCCGCGGCTCTCACTTCCGATGCGCGGGCGATGACTGTCTTCACGCAGGGAAAGTTGCTGCAGTTGCGGCGCGGCGACGACGGAAAATTTCAGTCCGGACCGACCCGAGATCTCGAAACGAAAGACGCGGCGCTCGTCGGCTGCTCCGATAAAACCTTACTCGTCGCGCTTGAAAGCGGCGAGATTCGCACGTTCGCCGTCGATACGCTCGAACCGCTGCAAACATTTCAACCGTTCGGCAAAGAGAAGCCACGGCTTGTGGCCGCCTCCCCCAACGGCCGTTGGTTCGCGGTGGTCTATCATGACCGGCGATTGTGGCTTTTCGACGCGGAACGAAACCAGCCGCTCGACCTGCCGATCCGCGGCAGGAAGGATACGTCTTCGGTCACATTCACTCCCCAGAACCACCTGCTCGTGGCCGACCGGTTCACGCGTGTCACCGAATACCAGCTTGACCCCTTCCAGATCACGCAGAGCATCCAGCCCCCTCCAGACACGTTGGAGCTCGCCTACCGCTTCGCGATCAACCCCATTTACACCGTCTTCCCCAAGCCGGGAGAACTCGACAATCTCGTCAACTATTTGCTGACAGAACAAAAGACAGTGCAAATCGACCGTGGCCGTTCGGGTGTGACCGATTTGCGCTCCGAGCAGATCGTGGTCAACGTCTGGCAGCCGGCGTGGAGCAGCCTGGCGTTCGTGGCAGTGATCCTCGGCTGCACATGCTTCTACATCTCGCGGCGCGATTTCTGATTCGCTGAATCACCGTCAACTCAGCGACTTCAAGAACGAGGCAATCGCCTTGTTCGCCGGCTCGGGATTTTCCAACGGTGCCATGTGACCCGCCCCTGCTATTTCTACAAACGTCGCACCGGGTATCGAATCCGCGATCCGCCGCATCTCCTCCGGCGGCGAAATGCCGTCTTCCGCGCCCACCAGCACCAGCGTCGGCAAATCAATGCCGGGCAACAGCGGCGTCGAATCGGGCCGCTCCGCCATCCCCAATAGCGCGGCACCCATCCCTTGCGGGCTCGTGTTCGAGATCGTCTGCTTCACTTCATCAATGATCTGCGGCGATCGCTCACGCGTCGCTGCTGCGAACAGCTTCGGCAGCATCGCATCGATCGCTACTCGCGCCCCCTTTTCGATCAACATTGCCGCCAGCTTGCGCCGCCCCTCCGCCCCTTCAGTTGTGTCGGGAATGGAACGTGTGTCGCACAGAATCAGCCCGCGCAGCCGTTCGCGGTACTTCCGCACGAACGGAAACGCCACGTAGCCCCCCATCGACAACCCGCAGAGCACCACCGGCTCGTTGACCCCGAGCGCGTCGAGCAGCGCGGCCAGATCGTCAGCGAACTGTTCCATCGTGACGATCCCCTCCGTCACGCCGCTGGCTCCGAACCCGCGGAGATCCGGCACAATCACCCGATGCGACCCGCGAAACGCGGCGATCTGCTCCCGCCACATCGCATGGCTGAGCGGAAACCCGTGCACAAAAAGAATCGGCACGCCGGCCCCTTCATCAACACAGGCCAGCGTCACGCCGTTAATGCTCAAGGTCTTCATCTTCATGGAAATCCCCTTTCCGGTCGGCTCATCGCATCCCGAGCGTGCCGGGGTGTGAGCCGTGCCTACGATCGGTATCATAACACCATCCAACTCCTTTCATCAGTTTTCATCGGAGTCCGCGGCGAATGGACAGCCTGCTCGATCGTTTTCTGCGTTACGTGAAGGTCGATACTCAGTCGGATGAAACGAGCGCGACCTACCCCAGCACCACCAAGCAGCTCGACTTGAGTCGGATGCTCGCCGAGGAATGCCGCGCGCTCGGCTTGGCCGACGTCTCGCTCGACCAGTTCGGCATCGTGATGGGCACCGTACCGGCCACCGTGTCGCACAACGCCCCCACCATCGCTTGGGTCGCGCATGTCGACACCTCCCCTGAATTCTCCGGCACGAACGTCAGGCCGGTGGTGCACAAGAACTACTCTGGCGGCGACATCGTTCTGCCGGGCGATACGTCGCGCGTCATTCAGGTCGCGGAGAATCCGGCGCTCAACAAGCTCCAGGGAGCGACGGTCGTCACCACCGACGGCACGACGCTTCTGGGGGCCGACGACAAATCGGGCATCGCGGTGATCATGACGGCCGCCGCGCACCTGCTCGCGCATCCCGAGATTCCGCACGGGCCAATCCGCCTCTGCTTCACCTGCGATGAAGAGATCGGCCGTGGAGTCGATAAGCTCGACCTCGCCAAGCTCGGCGCGCTCTGCGCCTACACCCTCGACAGCGAGGGCTTCGGGCGGATCGACAGCGAAACTTTCTCCGCCGACAAAGCGACCGTGACGGTCACCGGCGTCAACACGCACCCCTCGGTCGGCAAAGGGGTGATGGTCAACGCGATCCGCATTCTGAGCCGCTTCCTCGACCGGCTGCCGACCGAAACTCTCTCGCCCGAAACAACCGACGGGCGCGAAGGGTTTCTCCACCCGTATCATGTCGAAGGGAGCGTCGCGGAAGCGTCCGCCAGAATCATCCTTCGCGATTTCGAGACAGCGAAACTCCGCGAACAGGCCGCGCTGCTCGAAAAAATCGCTGATGAATTGCGGGCAAAGCATCCTCGCGCGCGCATCGACATCCAGATCGACCAGCAATACCGCAACATGGGGGACGGGCTGAAGAAAGAACCGCGAGCGCTCGCGAAAGCGATCGAAGCAACCCGCGCGGCCGGCGTTGAACCGCGCCTCTCCATCATTCGCGGTGGCACCGACGGCTCGCGGCTGACGGAACTCGGCCTGCCGACGCCGAACCTCTCCTCCGGCCAGCACAACCCCCACTCACCCCTCGAATGGACGAGCGTCGAGGAAATGCAACAGGCGGTCGAGATCCTCATCGAACTGGCCAAAGCGTGGGGGAAGGAGCAAGTGTTATGATGCAAATCTGGAAATCACCTCCCTCCCAGTGTCAAACCTCCCCGTACACAACTCTCTTCCTGAGCTGCGGCGCGCGAGCGCACTTCGTTTAAACGGGGAATCCCTGAGAGTTGCCGAGTTCGAGTCTCTCGCGTCTGTTTTGGAGAACGAAAACGCTGCTCGAACCTTTCAGGCATCGGTTAATCGACGGCGCGGGTGAATCGTTTTCCCGATTTCGTCCGCCACATTGTGCAGAGGCTGAAGCTCTTCTGTCCGTCGCTCGGCAAGGTGAAGATCGCCCAGATGCTCGCACGGGTGGGTTTGCACTTAGCACCCACAACAGTCGGAAGAATACTGAATCAACCTTCGACTCCGAAACCGGCTCCGCAGAAACAGAATGCCACCCGCGTCCCCACCGCGGATCGTCCGAACCACGTCTGGCATGTCGATCTCACCACCGTCCCGACATCCCAGGGTTTCTGGACAGCCTGGCTGCCCCTCGCCTTGCCGCAGTGCTGGCCCTGCTGCTGGTGGGTGGCCGTGGCGATCGACCATTACTCCCGTCGTGTGATGGGCGTCGCTGCCTTTCGACAACAACCGACGTCGGAAATGGTGCGTGCGTTTCTGGGGCGCGCCATTCGTCAGGCGGGCACGGCGCCGAAGCACCTCATCTGTGACAAAGGCCCGCAGTTTTGGTGCGAAGGTTTCAAACGCTGGTGCGAGCGCCGCGGCATTCGCCCGCGATTCGGCGCCGTCGGAAAACAAGGGAGCATCGCGGTCGTCGAACGTTTCATAAAAACCCTCAAGGAAGAAGGCACTCGGAGACTGCTTGTGCCTTTGCTCCACAAAACATTCCGCGCGGAACTTTCGCTATTCACGGAGTGGTACAACGGCCACCGTCCGCATACCTGGCTCGGTGGCAGTACGCCTGACGAAGTGTACGACGCTTTGCCGCCGGCAAACGAGCGGCCGCGCATCGAGCCACGAGCACGATGGCCGGCTCGTTCGGCGTGCGCTCAGCCCCGTGCGCCGGTGGATGGCAAGCCCGGCACGGTCGTCGAACTCGATGTGACACACGTCGCGGGGCGAAAGCACCTCCCCATCGTCACCCTCCGCTGCGTTGCGTAGTTCCCCACGACGCTTCGGCGACCGACAGCGTTCTTCGTGCGCGCGGGCAGTACTGCACGCTCCAAAACTGAATCAAATTGCCAATGAACGAAGGCGATTTCTCGCCGTCAGCGACTTGTGCTGACTGCTTTCCACTCACTCTGCCGGAGAATTTCCGGCCAAGCTCCGCTCACATCCGTATACTCGTAATTCGCTGGGCCACTTCACTGGCCGACGAAGTACGCGTTCGTCCGGGCGAGCTCCTGCACGGCCGCGTCGCCGCCGGCGAGATACGAGAACCAGCCGAACGAGAACGAATCCGCGATGCCGGCCGCTTACCTTACGTAAGCAGCTTGTACTTATCCCAGTTGATTGGACCCTCTGAAGGTTCTGCTTCCTCATCTTCGATCCACTTACGAAGCTGCTCTCCTTCGAGCCACAACGGTACGCCAGGAACGGTATTGTCGGGTGCATCTATTGGTACGAAAAACAGTTGCTCGTCCGCAGAAGCCTTCCGGCATACACGGTACCAAGACTTTCCGATAAGGATGTCCATGATCCTGTGCAAGTTGGGATAGTCGCCATTCACTCCAGCACAAACAACAGAATTATCTGTGAGCAAATGTTGCAGTGAGTTGGGATCGCTCTTATCCAAAAACGACTCCAGAGCCGCCTTAATTTGTTTTTGCAATTCAGTCATGGCGATACATCTACTAAAAGATAATCGAACCGTCGGGCAAAACGGCAGACGCCTCCCGGAATTTGATCGAGAGTCCTTTTTTGCCAGGCCTCAATCCCACAAAGATTTCCGGATATTGCTTGACCAGCGCGTTTCGCAAGTTCGGTGCTGCTCTCAAACCACCACCGAATTGTTCATAAAGAATATCACTCTGAATGAAAAGATCCACGTCGAAGTCATTTGGGTTAATGGGCTGTCCATACGTGACCTTGTTTGGATTTCCGACACGTCCAGTGACAGCACTTCCCGTCAATCCGATCCTTGCCTCGGGGTCAATCGTCCGGAATGTTAGGAGCTCTCCCTGATCCAATGAGTTGCGAATGGCTATCTGGATTTCGAAGGCGATGCTTCGAGGCGCAATTCTTCTTGAAAACTCCGCGAAGCCGCTGGTGGCGGTGCCGGGGCGGAGCGCACGGATATTTTGGATCACCCGCAGGCGGTTGGCAATGTTGCGCAAGCCGGATGTCGAGGCGATGTCGGCGCCACCGACGAACAGAATATCATTTATCGCCTGCTGCGCCCCGAGCGGCAGTCTGCGAATAGCGGCCGAGCCGATCTGCCCGGCCGCTATCCCCACTCCATAACCAACTCCGCCGCCAACTCCGCCGCCAATCGCGCCACCGATCGTGAAGGCCGCCGCGTCACCTGCCAGGTACCGGACCGTGTCGGTCTCGTCGAAAATGCTCGCGGTACCAATGATGGTCGAGTATTCCGCGAGGCCGCCGGCCGCCCCTCCGACGACCGCCGCCGAAAGGCCGGATAGTCCCAAAATCTCAGGGGCAAACAAGGCTGCGACGCCGCCTGCAATCGAGCTACCATAGACAATAGTTCGCAGCTCTGCGTCCGTTGCCTGAGCCAAATAGGCATCACCGAGGACACTACGGAACCCTTCGCCAAGCAAGCGCTGGAGACCGGATGAGTAGACCCCCGCCAAGTAATCCGTCGTCGCCACCGTGGTGGTGGCCGGGTCGGGGCTGTTGGGGCGGTTGCCGTTGAAGCGGTAAGGGTTTGTGTCGCGCGCGGCTTGCGTGAGGTATCGGCCGTTTTGCGGATCGTAGACCGTCAAGCCGGCCAGATACAGATCGCTGAAGGGATCTTTCCGCAACCCGCGCCAGACGACCGGCACCGACGTTAGTGCGGCGTCCGAATCGCCACCTCCCAACGGAATCAAATCGCCGTTGCTATCGAACCGGAGTTGATATTGCCGCCAATTCTCGGACGAATCGACGAACGCGGTCGTGTGCACGGTTCCGGCGGAATCGGCGAAGGTCCAGACGGTTCGAGTGATGTCATTATCAACCGCCTGATCGACCGCCAGCAACCCCGCCTGCCCCGGCCCGCGCAGGTTGCGGCGAACGATGTTGCCGTCGTTGTCGCCGGCCAGTTGCAGCTCGAACGCCTCGCCGGTGGCGTCATACACATAAGAGAAGCGTGTCTGGCTGACGATATTCCCCGAAGCATTGAAGACCGTCTCGATGCGGCGATCAAGGGCGTCGTAGGCGAATTGCACGTGCATACACAAACGGTCCGCACAGCGGACCCTACTTGGCTGAACTGCCACTCTGTTCACCTCGAATACGATCCAGGCATTTCTTTAACACCGAGATATCTGCGATTGGCTTGCCTTGATCGATTCCGCGAAGCCATTTGTCGTAGGAGTCTCGCACAACTTGAAATCCTTCGGGTGTAAGATCTGAAACCCTGATCTTGATTGATTCGTCTGGCGTTCTACCAGTCTCAAGGATCGTGCGAGTTGTGAGGTTATTTGACTGAAGGAAATCAATAAACACACAAAAACGCTCTCTCACCCTCGCGCGATAACCTGAATCCTTCGAGGCTGCAAAATGCACACTGGCATCATCAATCACAAAGTCGGTCATTGCTAATTCACCCTTATGACTCTTGTCGGGATTGACTGAATATCGATGAGTTCTCCAGTTGCTGGGTTGCGGATGAATGAGCCTCCAGCCGCCCGAATTCGCGCTTCTTTTGCTAACTGTGAAGCTTTATCGGCAGTCTTGCTCGTGACTTCAACTGAAAACCTCGCATTGCTTGAGTTGCCTAAAACGACGAAGTCGATTCTACGTGCCTCGCCCGTTAATGGATCGATTACCGCTTTGCCACTGGCATCAAGCAGTTTTCGCTCCCGCAATACATTGTTTGTTCCGAACCTCGCTTCAAGTTTTCCTTGTACACGGCTCTCTCGCAACCCTCCAATAACCTTGTTATTTCCCAGGCTAAGGCCAGCATCAATGGGCTGGCTAAACGAAGAAGATACAAGGTCGTCCAGTGCGGCAGTTGCGAAAACGTCGTCGACACGAGTCAACAGCCGTGAGCGAGCCAATCCGGCGGCGAAGCCGAGGGCCGGGAGGAAGCCGAGCGTGTCCGCGACGGTGAATTGCCCCGTGGCCGCATGATAGCTGCTTTGGCCGAAGGCGACCCCCGCGCCGACCGTGTCATAAATGGCCACGCCGGCCGCCACCTTTTGCAATGCGGTGCCGGTCCGCAACAGTTTCAGCGTTCCGCCGAGTGTCGAGACTTTGGCGGCTCCCAGCACCGCCCCCGCGCCGAAGCTTCCCACGACTTGCCCGACAAAGCCGACCCCCTGGCCGACGAAGTACGCGTTCGTCCGGGCGAGCTCCTGCACGGCCGCGTCGCCG
>CAZVJA010000044.1:0-1834 GCA_964626885.1 uncultured Planctomycetaceae bacterium
AGCGCCGATCAGGTCATCCGGCGCGGCGCAGACGAGGTCGACAGTTTCGGCGATATCAGCCTTGTGCAGGCCGGTTTGGATTCTCGACGTCGTGGCATAGGTCACCAGCCCGATGTGATCCCCGAATTCCAGTCCATCCAGAAACTCACAGAAGAGGGTCATCCCTTGTTTCAGGTTGTGGAACGGATATTGAGGCGTGCGCCACAAGTCTTCGGAAAGGTTGTTTTGAGCCTTGTTCACCAGCAGATACTCCATCAGGGTCCGGTATCCGTATTTTTTCCGGTAACCCTGGCTGTTCACCGTGGAGTTTGTCCGGACGTAGTCAATGTACGCCAGCCATGCATTGCGACTGGCTGTCGCCGACGGCTTTCCTTTCATGGTTCCGTCCGAATTCTTTCCTTCCTGCGGGAAGGGATACTTCAGGCTGCCGTCAGGATTGGTATCGCCCAGGTGCAGCGTCGTGAAGACCGTGGAACTCGTGCTGGAACTCACGGAAGTCCCCACGGCGGAGTTGATACCGCCAAACCCGGTCGAAGGGAACTTGACCTTCGTGGTGCCGGTGAAGGTCACGCCGGAATCAACCAGTGATTGCCAGATCTCATCCAGATTTGCTTCGACGGAGGGCTTACTCAGATAAGCCATCCCGGCGAACGTGCTGTCGTCGTTCATTGACCCCGAATAGTCGAGCACGACGGCGATGTCGCGAGCCTCCACGAACGCGATGGCATGCGCTTCGAGAGCGACAGTGTCATTCCCCATCACCGGGGCGAAGAAGAGCTGCAGTTTTGAATCCGGCTGTCCGGCGACTTCGTTATCGCGACGGGCCGTCACTTTCACGACGTTGTAAGGCGAAACGCCCCAGAGAATCTCGAAGTGTCCTGTACCTTGATTGTAAACCCGTTTGCCGAACTGAACGTCCTGTTCGGGGTCGATATAGATGCCATTGTGCTCGGCTACTTCCTCAGCCATGGCCTTGGCGGCCCCAACGGCGATGCTGTTAGCGTCTTGTACGACCCCCTGCACGTTGCCGTTGTCAGCATTCTGCCCTGCTTGTTGCACGGCGTTCGTGATCTCCGTCGCGGCTGCCAAAGCCGCAGCGTCGACCGCATTCTGCATGCGAGTTTTTGTCAGCGAAACGACTCCCAGGTCGACGCTGAGGGCAATGAACGCCATCACTGCCACCAGGCAGACTGCTGCCAAAACCATGAAAATGCCGCGCCGTTTCAATTCGTTTTGCGGCGACCGCGTCTTACCGGCCTGCTTCACATTGTTGAGTCTCATAGATGTTTCTCCCCCAATCCCACCGAACCTGTTGACGAACTGTAGTACTCCTCGCCTGTTGTCGCGCTCCTCAGTCGGCCCCGCGTTGGCCGGTTTATGTTAACCCGCGTGGCTCCGCACGGCCCGGAATGTCAGCTCGGAGGTGAGCGTCTGGCCCTGCATGAACGTTGACGGGAATGTGCTGATATCCGAGTACGGAATCTGAATCGAAATCTTGAACAATCGATACGTGTTATTGGGATCAGTCAGCACGAATTCATTACCTGCGTCAGCTCCATCGGCCGACGTAATGGTGATAGTTGCGCTGTCGCCCGGCAATCCGGATGCGTTCAGAAAGTTACGAACGTCGCTGATCACTTTCTGGTTTGGCGTCCATCCTTCCGGTACGAAGCCGTTCCAGTCCATGGCCGCAAGTCGTCCCCCTTCGCGCACCGCGGAGGCCATGATGTTCGCAGCCCGTAATGCCTGGCCCGCTTCGAGCAAGCCGATCACCAGAGTTAGCAGTACTGGCGCGACGATCGCGAATTCGACCATCGCCGCACCGCGACGCCGC
>CAZVJA010000044.1:1934-20032 GCA_964626885.1 uncultured Planctomycetaceae bacterium
CCTGGATTCGCCGCGGTGGGTCTACCGAACTTGATGGTCGTAACGATTCTTCGGCCGGCTTGGCTCTCACAGTGAAACGATTTCTCGATGCGAAGAAGCCTCAACCGCATCGATGCCTGTTTCCCGGCCGCAACGAATCATCATGAATGTCAGTGCACTACCGGCGCTCGACGTCAAAGTCGCTAAAACCGTTACTTTCTGGCCCGATGTCCCCCAAAATGGTATAAGTGAACGTGGATATGTCATTCGGCGGCTGATGATCGGCTTGAGATACACAGCTCTCCCGTTCCAGAAGATGCGCGCCGTCCGGAGTCGCAGGTATTCGCTATCGAGGAGCCCAGTCCATGACGCGCGGCCGTGATTATTCTCTGTTCACAATCTTTGTGCTGAAGTGCGCACTCGTTCTGGTGGGCAGCCGGAGCCCTATGGCACAGGGGGCGGAGTGGAAAGCGGGGATCGCGAAAGTCGTGATCACCCCCGGCGAACCGACTTGGCTTTCGGGCTACAGCAATCGTGACAAGCCAGCACAGGGAAAAGTGCACGATCTATATGCCAAAGCTGCCGCATTTGAGTCCCCCGACGGTACCCGTCTGGTGCTTGTTGCCTGCGATCTCGGTTCCGTTTACCAGGCGTTGACCGACAAAGTCGCGGCTGCCGCGCAACAGCGCTATCAGCTTCCTCCCGCGAATTTGGTCATTAATGTCTCGCACACGCATTGCGCGCCGGAAGTCGCTGCGGAACGAATCGTATTTCACGACCTCACGCAGTCCGAAGAAGCAAAACTGCAAAAGTACATCGATCACGAGCTTCAGCCGAAACTCATCGAATTGATTGGAGCGGCGATCGAAGACTTAAAACCGGCACGGCTGACGTTAAGCCAATCGTCTGCGGCGTTCGGTTCCAACCGCCGCCTGTTTCGTGACGGCACGGTCGTCAACGATCGCAACCCAGACGGCGTGACCGATCATGACGTGCCCGTCATGCGGATACTCTCTCCGGATGGCACGCTCCGCGGAATTCTATTCGGCTATGCTTGCCATAACACGACGCTCGCTTTTTACCAGTACTGCGGCGATTATGCCGGATTCGCTCAGGAAAACATCGAGAAGGCCCACCCCGGCACCATTGCTATGTTCGTGATGGGCTGCGGCGGAGACCAGAACCCGTATCCGCGGCATGGCCCCGACGGATTGGACCACTGCCGACATCACGGGCGGGAACTCGCTGACGCCGTTGAAAGGGCGCTCGCTTCCGATCAAACGGAAATACACAGTGGCTTGCGCGTGTCGCGGGAAGTTGTCACGCTCGATCTCGAACCATTGCCGCCGGTCGCACAACTGGAAAAAGAGGCGGAGGGCCCCAACGGCCATCCTCGCCGCAAAGCGCGGTATCTGCTCGACCAGTTAAAGCAGCACGGCAAAGTGGAATTGACGCAATCTTGTCCGATTCAAGCTGCCCGCTTCGGCCGCGAGCTAGTATTCATCACGGTGAGTGGTGAAACGGTCGTCGATTATTCGCGGAAACCGAAGGCGGAATTCGCCGGGCCGATGGTCTGGGTCGCCGGTTATTGCAACGACGTCTTTGCCTATTTGCCGTCGCTGCGCGTGCTGCAAGAAGGTGGCTACGAAGGACGAACCGGGATCGTTCATCAACTGGTGGCGACCCCCTTCGCTCCATCGGTCGAAGATCGCGTGATGGGCGGAATTCGCAAGGCGGTGGCCCGGGTTTCCGACTGAAAATTCCGTCGTCACGGCAATTGGGGGGAATGTTCGGACGTGATGCGTCGAAATACGGTGACACTCGCATTCGGAAGCTGTGGGGTTCTCGCGCTGATCGGCGGCTTGTTCGGCGCCGATCCGTCAAAATCAGAAGCCCCGCGCAACAACGACCTCCAGGCACGGGTCCGTTTCGAGAAAGAAATTCGACCGCTGCTTGCCGCGCGCTGCGTGAAATGTCATGGGCCGGAGAAGCAGGAGGGAGGGCTGCGGTTGGATCGCCGTGAGGCCGCTTTTCGCGGAGGTGATTTAGGAGCAGTCATCGTGCCGGGCAAGGCGGCAGAGAGCGAGTTGATTCGCCGAATCACCGCGGACGACGAGAATGTTCGCATGCCGCCGCCTGACGAGAAAGGCAAGTCGACGCCGCTGACTGCAGCGGAGATCATGCAGTTGACGGAATGGATCAACCAGAATGCCCAGTGGCCGGCGGACAAGACGGAAGATGCAGCGACTCGGCATTGGGCATTCCAGCCGATCGCGGACCAACAGCTCCCGGAAGTTCAGAACAGGGAATGGCCACGCGGGGCGATCGATCGCTTCATTCTCGCGAAGCTCGAATCGCAGGGGATCGCTCCCTCTCCGGAAGCGGATCGCTACACGTTGATCCGCCGGGTTTATTACGACCTCATCGGACTTCCCCCGACGATTGATGAGGTCGATGAATTCCTAGGCGACACATCGCCGAATGCGTACGAGAAACTGGTCGAGCGTGTCCTGGGGTCGCCTCACTTCGGCGAACGCTGGGGCAGAGACTGGCTCGACAAGGCCCGGTATGCCGATTCCGACGGTTATGAGAAAGACAATTCCCGACCCGATGCCTGGCGCTATCGGGATTGGGTTATTGACGCCGTGAACGCCGATATGCCGTTCGACGAGTTCACAGTCGAGCAAATTGCCGGCGATCTGTTACCCAACGCTACGCCGATGCAGCAGCTGGCAACCGCGTTTCACCGGCAGACCCTCACCAATACCGAGGGAGGCACGGACCAAGAGCAATTCCGCGTCGAGGCGGTGTTCGATCGCGTCAGCACGACCGGCACCGTGTGGCTTGGGCTCACGGTCGGCTGCGCGCAATGCCACAGCCACAAATACGATCCCATCACTCAACGCGAGTATTACCAGCTCTTTGCTTTCTTCAACAACGGTGATGAAACGACCGCGGAAGTTCCGATCTCGGACGAAGCGGTGGTGCGCTACGAGCGCGAAAAGCAGAAGCATGATTTGCAAATGGAGCGGATCAAACAGCAGTTGAGTTCGCGCCGTGCGGAGTTAGCCTCCACGCTGCCAGATTGGGAACGGCGTGTGTCCGCGAGTTTCCAATCGGCCTCGACGTCTTCCGTAGTGCCGCTTGTCCAATTCCATCCGCTCAATACGAAGAGCATCAAATCGGAAGGAAAAGCGGAATTCCGCCGGTTGGATGATGGTTCGTATCTCGTCTCGGGTCCATCTCCGGCGAAGGACAAGTACACACTGGTTGCACAAGCAGGTATCGAGAAGATCACCGGGTTTCGAGTCACCGCGCTCAGCGACGCCTCTTTGCCCGGGAGCGGTCCCGGCCGCGCGAGCAACGGCAATTTCGTGCTGGGCGAGATTCGCATCGCAACCAGTACCGCGGAAGACGCAAAAGATTGGCGGCACGTCTCGCTGGTCGCCGGTCGGTCTGATTTCGCGCAGGAGAGCTTCTCGGCATCGCAGGCGGTTGACGAAAATGAAAGAACCGGTTGGGCAATTGCACCGCAAACCGGACGCGATCACTCGGCTGTGTTCGTCATTTCCGATACTCCCATCGATTCCAAATCGGCCGGATGGCTACGAATCGAACTGGAGCAGCCGCACGGCGAATCGCATACACTCGGCCGATTCCGCATTGAAATCATGACCGGCAATGACCCGCGCATTGAATTGCCGGAAGACGTATCACAGATTCTGACCGTCGTACCAGAAAAACGCTCCGCACAGCAGAACGAATTGCTGCTCGACGCAGTCGTCGTGCGCGATCAGGCTTATCGCCAACTCAAAAGACAGCTCTCCGAGCATCAACAGCACATTCCCGCGCGGCCAGTGCTGAATGCCCGCGTCATTCACCAACGGACTGAGAATCCCCGCAAGACGCATTTGCTGCGGCGCGGCGATTTTCTCCAGCCCCAGGGGGAAGTTGTCCCCGCCACGTTTTCTCTGCTGCATGCGTTCAGTCCGCGACAGCAGAATGCAACGGCCGATCGGCTGGATCTGGCACGATGGCTGGTCGATCCGAAGAATCCGTTGACGTCACGAGTCGTATCGAACCAGATTTGGGCGAGGCTGTTCGGCCATGGATTGGTTTCGACCCTGAACGACTTCGGCACCCGGGGCGAGAAACCGTCGCATGCCGAACTGCTCGACTGGTTGGCGCGCGAGTATCAACGGGTCGGATGGAGCCGCAAGACACTCATTCGCCGGATTGTCACCTCCGCCGCCTACAGGCAGGCCTCACTGAATCGTTCGGAAATGGTGGACATAGACCCGCAGAACGGGCTGCTCTGGCGGCAAAATCGTTTGCGGGTGGAAGCAGAAATCGTGAGGGATTTGCACTTGGCGGTGTCGGACCGGTTGGCAAAAAAAATCGGTGGGCCCAGCGTCTTTCCACCGATGCCCCCGGATGTCGCGGCCTTGAGTTACGCGAACAATTTCAAGTGGAACACGAGCAGCGGGCTCGATCGTTACCGCCGGGGAATGTACACGTTTTTCAAACGGACCGCGCCTCATCCGAATTTGACGACCTTCGATTGTCCGGACGCGAACACGACCGCCGTGGAGCGATCGACGTCCAACACGCCGCTCCAGGCACTGACAACGCTGAACAACGATACGTTTGTCGAAGCGGCTCAAACCCTGACCCGCGTGCTGTTGCTCGAACCGGCGACTGAGGACAAGCAACGGATCGAGCGGGCATTTCGCCGATGTGTTGCTCGTCCGCCTTCCGCTACGGAACAGAGCGCATTTCTCGAGTTGCTTGCCGATAGCCGCACCTGGTATGCAGCGCATCCAGACGAAGCGAAATCAGCGATTCGAGGACAGCAGCTTGATAATGTATCTCCACAAGAAACCGCCGCTTGGCTGGCGACCGTACGGATTATCTTGAATATGGATGAATTCATTACCCGGGAATGAACTCAAGTCAACGCGATACGGGAACGTCAGCGATGTCTTTCTACGAATCAAACCGCAATCCTCACATCGACTCGAAACGCCGCGGATTTCTCCAGACAACGGCCGGAAGCCTGGGGTTGGTCGCGCTCGGGTCGCTGTTGAATCAAGACGGGATCATGACATCGGCGACGGCATCTGAGAGTGCATCAGATACGGCACGACAGCTCGAATCCGCGAATCCACTTGCACCGAAGAGACCACACTTCGCGCCCCGCGCGAAGTCCTGCATTTTCATTTTCCTCGAAGGGGCACCTAGTCAGCTCGACCTGTTCGATCCGAAACCGAAGCTTCGAGAACTGCACGGACAAAAACTGCCCGACTCACTCCTGGAAAAGGTCCGATTCGCCTTTATCAAAAAAGAGGGAGCTCGTTTGATGGGTTCCAACCGCAAGTTTCGCAAGTACGGGGAATGCGGTATGGAACTATCGGACCTGCTGCCGCATCTTGGCGGCGTCGCGGATGACTTGCTGCTGGTGCGCAGCATGCATACCGATCAGTTCAATCACCATCCAGGGCAACTGCTGATGCAATGCGGCCGGGCCTCGTTCGGTCTGCCGACGATGGGTGCCTGGATCACTTACGGGCTGGGGAGCACGTCGCGGAACCTGCCGGGTTACGTCGTATTGACGGCGGGGCGCGGCGGCAGCGGAGGAACATCGTTGTGGCAGAGCGGCTTCCTCCCATCGACCTACGCCGGGGTTCGATTTCGTCATCAGGGTGAGCCAGTGCTCAACCTTGCGAATCCGGAAGGCATTCCCGCGGAACTGCAGCGCAAGGGTCTCGACGCGCTGCGCACCGTGAACGGGGGACGGTTCAACGCCGTCGGGGACTCCGAGATCGCCAGCCGCATCGCCAGTTATGAACTCGCGTTTCGCATGCAATCGGCCGCTCCGGAATTGATCGACCTCTCGGGTGAAAGCCGCGCGACGCTCGATATGTACGGCGTCGACCGCGTCGGTCCTCAAGTTTCCGGGAACCGCGGCGGCGGACCGGAACAGTACGGTATCTTCGCGAGGAATTGCCTCCTGGCACGACGTCTTGTTGAGCGAGGTGTGCGGTTCGTCAACGTCATGCACGCGTCGTGGGATCATCACGACGATATCGACCGTGAACTGCCGTTTAACGCCGGGATGGCCGACCAGCCAGTCGCCGCCCTCATCCGAGATCTCAAAGCGCGCGGGCTGCTGGACGAAACGCTGGTTGTTTGGGCCAGCGAATTCGGGCGCACTCCGCTCGGGGAAAACCGTCGCGATAACGAGAATGTGACGGGACGCGACCATCACCCTTACGCGTTCAGCATCTTTATGGCGGGAGGGGGAATCAGGGGTGGGCAAATCTACGGCGAAACCGACGAGATCGGCTGGGCGCCGGTCAAGAATCCGGTCCACGTCAACGACCTGCAAGCAACCCTGCTGCATCTCTTCGGAGTCGACCATCTTCGCCTGACCCATCGATTTCAAGGTCGCGATTTCCGCCTTACGGACGTGGCAGGGAACGTCATCCACGACTGGCTCGCATAAGGTGCTGAACGGACAGCCACGGGCAACCTGAAATCGTCGAATTCAGCTCTGGCTTTATCACTGAACGAAGCCTGAAAAGTGTCACGATCCTGTCGATTGGTCCATTCCAACAATGCGGGTGTCTCATTCGTAGAAGAGAGGGCCTCCGTGTGGGATTGACAATTCCCGCGCCGTGCCGGATGGTGGAAGTGGAGGTATTTCGGAGTGACAACAATGCAGCAACGTAGCATCCATTTCCATTGGCTTGGTGCCGTAATCGCGTCCATTCTCTCATTACTCGTCGTCGGCTGTGGCGGTGGAGGCGACGACGATCCGAACTCTCCCGCAGGGTACAAAGGGATGTCGGGCTTCGCGCCGGGACCGGTTGACCGCGATGCGCCAAAGGAATTCACGACCACCCCCTCGGGGCTGAAATATCGCATTCTTCGCAAACATGTGAAAGCCGTGCCCGGACTGCTCGATGGCGTCATCATACATTATCGCGGCTGGCTCGATGATGGCCGCGAGTTCGAGAGCACGTATCATGCCGCCAAGCCCTTTGTGACGAAGGTCAATCAGATGCTGCCCGGCTGGAAGGAAGGAATTCAGCTGACCGGCGAAGGGGGAATGATAGAGCTCGAAATTCCCGGCAATCTGGGCTTTGGTGAGGCTGGAATGTCTAAAGCCGGTATCCCGCCAAACGCCACCTTACACCTTTGGATTGAATTGATCGAAGTCATCAAGTTTCAGAACAGTCCCGGACCCAAGGACAAAGATGCTCCGACGGAACTCACCCGGACGGAATCCGGTTTACAGTACCGCATCTTGAGGAAGGGGGATGGCCCAACACCGACCCTGAACAGCGAACTTGAGGTACAGGTTCTGGGAAAACTGAGTGACGGAACGGAGATCACTAATACCTACGCTAATGGTTATCCCAGGCGAACTTTGCTAAAGTATTTTGACACCCCCGGAGTTATCGAGGGTGTTCAGCATGTTAATGAAGGGGGAATGATCGAACTGGTTGTTCCTCCGGAACTGGGTTATGGCGACCAGCGCCACGGTCTTATTCCCCCGAACTCAACATTGGTGTTTCAAATCGAGCTCAACAAGGTTCGTGAATTGGTCGGTGAAATTACAGAGGATGCCAATTCAAAGTAACCAGTTCCACCGCATCGCGGCCCAGGAAGAGATTCCCGGGACGGAGGAATCCGCCGCCTCATAGTGGCCACAATTCTCGCGGGATCTTACCACCGGCTATTGGTTCTGACGGTTCTGCCGATCTGCCGGGATTGCGCGAATCTCCATCCTCCGAATCGTTCAAGACGCCCAAATTCAGAGTCGTAATCCGGCTGGGAAAGCGGCTCGCCGAGTGGTATTACGCAGCCCCCGTTCCGATTGTTACGAGAACTCGGCGTTCCTGGGTTTCTGCCCCCTTTCCGCTGGTGGATTTCTGTTCCCTGTGGCCGACGGAAACCGATCCGTGAGCTAAGTTTGACATGCGCCACCGCATCGCGCGGATGGTGCGGACTTTCTACAGATCGGGTCGACTTGCTTAGAGACAAGTCGATCAGAGGGGGCGGGGTGTCTCGTGTCGGCGACTGAGACCAATCCAGATTTGAAGCAACTCTCACTGCGTGCGCAGCTTGCTTACACAGTGCGTTGCGTGCGTCGTGTGCAGCCGTTGTACAAGGTCCCCGCACAACTCCCTGCCGCCGCGGCATGCGTGACTGCCATTGGCAAGGCACTGGAGCTTATCGAGCAGTTCGCCGCCGGCGAAGAAGTCGGTTTAAAGACGGTATCGCGGATTGAGGAAGCTACGGTCTGCGCGCTGATGGCGGTTGGTCAGTCCAAGACGGCCGATCCCGTCGCGGCCTACGTCGCCAACGCCGCTTACGCCGCCACCTGCGCGCTCAAGGCTGTCATTGAATGCCAGAATTCTCCGGACTCGCTGCAGTCCGCCGAGAGCGCCGCCGAATCTGCACTGATTGCCGTCGATGCGGCGCTCTCCGCGGATCCCCAAATTGCAGCGGCTGCAAAGCTCGATTGGGAAATGATTCATCGCATGCGGCTGGGGAACTTTCCGGAGTTGGGAAAGACGATCGATCCTTCCGAATCCGGAATTCTTGGCCCGCTCCGGCGCGCCCCGAATGCAAACGCCAATACCGTAAAGCGATCCACTGGCTCGCCAAACATCGCCAGCCAATCGTTCGATGAAGTTCCGGACGAAAAAAAATTCGATGCGGAGCAGAACGACACGGCGGATGTGCCGGCCGAAACAGCTTCTGTCAAATCGGCCGATCCGGAGCAATTGCGGAAGCTTGAGATGTTGGCCGCAATGATCCGCACCAAGCAGAAGGAGTTGCTGGCTGAGCGGGATGCATTTGAGGCGGAGAAACAGGCGTTCGAAGAGGAACGGACCGTCTGGGAATCGCAGAATGAAAATCGGCAGGCACAAGGAGCGGCGGCGATCCCGATTCCAGTCGATCTTACCGCTGAACAAGCGAAGTTCGTGAAAGAGCGCGAGAAGTACGAGGCGGACCGCAAGTCCATGGAAGCCGAGCGTGCCGAGTTGCATCGAGAGCGGGCAGACCTCCTGCAGAAGGAATCGGACCTGCATAAGGAACTCCGAAAGCTTGAGGATGAACGCAAAAAGAATGCGCCGAAGGAAGACGCGCTGCGGGCTCTAAGCCGCCAGCAAGCGGCGCAAAGCAGTCCGGCCCAGGTGCAGCAATTGCTCAGCCAACTGCAGGAAGAACGGCATCGTCTTAAAGCAGAGAAGGAACAACTCGCGGAAGTGCTGGCTCTGGTCACCAGCGGTCGATTGAGTCCCGCAAGCGGTAAGAAGAAGCGCAAGGCTCACCGTGGGACCGACGCGAATGTTCCGCGCTTGAGAATGATCCTCGAACCCGGTGATGCCACGCAGACACAAATGACGGATCTGTTTCGCGAGCTTGCAGCGCTTTATACCGACCTTGGCGGGCCGGGTCTCCAGTTTTCGATTGAAGACGCGAGGCTTTGGAGCGTCGCAAAAATGGCCAGGCGGCAGCGAACCGACTCCGACGTCGAGCGGTCGTTTGTCGAGGTCCACATGATCGACCGCGCCGATTCCGCAAATGAACTCAATCTCGCCGTATGGGGCCGCTTTGCATCCAGCCTGTTCATGGCGCTGCGACTCGACGCAGGGCTGGCCAACTATTTCAAGCTGAGCGAAGAGATCGGGAACGACCACAAGGTCTGGAAGCTCGCCGCCGACGCCGCGGCGCGGGCCTCGGGCAATGGATCGCGCGGATCGAACTCCGCGACTCAAGCAGGTTCCGGTGGTTTATTCATCGACGCGCTCAACTCCCGGGTGCAGCAGATTCAGGAACTGCGCCGGAGTCTCGAATGCACCACGGGGCTGATGCTCGAGCTTCTTCCAGAACACGATGAGGAGGATATGGAAGAAGAGCCGCCCATGCGAACTGCGGTTCCCTCTGCCCATCCCTCTGCGCAAGTTGCGCCGCCGACACCACGCCACGCGGAAAAAACTTCGATCGACAGGCAGCCGGCCGCTCGGCGATCTTCGAACCGTTCCAAGCTCCTGGCCATCTCACTGGCAGCGGTCGGAGCAGCCATTCTTGTGGCTGTGCTCTGTTTGAAATAGACCGGCCGACGATTGAAATCGTCCGCTCCGTAATGTGCTCCGTTGGATTTCTAGGAGCGTCCGCTGTCGATGGCTGTTATGGCAACATCACCCGCCCGCCGCACGCCACCAGCGTCTGCCCGATCATGAATCGGGATGCTTCGGACAGAAGGAAGTGGACGACGTCGGCGATCTCGTCGGGCTGGCCAATCCGCTTCATTGGCGTTTGGTCGACAATACGATCAAGCACCGACTGATCGACGTCATCGATGATCTCGGTCTCGATCAACCCCGGTGCCACGGCATTCATGCGGATATTGTACGGGATCAAAGCCTCGGAGGCGCTTTTCGTGAAGGCAATCACCCCGGCTTTGCTGGCGGAGTAGGCGATGCCGTAGGGCCGCGCCCGGAGAGCGGAGATAGACGACATGTTGACGATCCGTCCGAAGTTCCGTGCGATCATCTGCTCCTTGACGGCCCACGTGACGATGTACAGGCCGGTCAGGTTCACATCAATCGTCCGCTTCCAGTGATCGAGCGTGGTGGTTTCGTGCGTCACGTATTCAAAGATACCGGCATTGTTGACCAGCATATCGATCGGCCCGAACTGGTCGTTGACCCGCGTCACCATCCGCTCGACCGATTTTTCGTCGGCCACATTGGCCTGCACGATCATCGCCTTGGCACCGGCCGCCTCAACCAGTTTGGCACTCTCTCTCGCGCCATCTTCGTGGGAATGATAATTGATCGCTACCCGCGCCCCGGCTTTTGCCAGACGTTCACAACACGCCCGGCCAATCCCCCGCGACCCGCCGGTCACCAGCACAGTCCGACTCTCAAAATCCGGCTCGATCATCGAAACCTCGTTGAAGGAATCATCGAATAATTAGGTTGCGGGAAACGTTGAATCGCGTACGAAAACAGCATGGCCAGTCGGGGGATGCCAGGCCAAGCGATCAATGCCCATTCACGTTTCAATCCGCATCTTCTAATCCATAACCCACGTGCAGGAACCGATGACCATTGGATGCCTCAAGCAACATCACCAAATCGCCACGATTACAGGACGAAAATGACATGTAGGCCAACGAATTCTCAAAGTAGATTCTAATTCGACGACCTTGAACGATGAAACTCCCAGAAACGAAATCCTCGAATTTACAGTACTCCGGGAGTTCAATTTCGACACGGCTCCCCTTCATCCGCATGCAGTCACGGATGAACTCCAGAAGAGGTCTAAAGGGGAAGTTAAAATCAAAATAGGCTTCAAAATACTGGCTCACTTCGAACGGGGCGTCACTCGTCTTCGATTCCTCGACCCATTTGCAAGCCAAATCTATTTCATACATGGTCCGATCTTCTGTTTTCGGGTATTCCTGTTGGCTGCTTTGTCCAATGGAGTGTCTTCGGCACAAGAGATTGCTGCCGTGCGTAGGTCGGGAAGAAAAATCCACGAGCTGGGAACGTTCTTTTCACCGAGTGCCCTAGCACAAACAAACCGCGGGTTCACACCCGCGGCTCGCCTTTTCCTATTCTTTGAATCCTGAATCCTACCCCCCTCACTCATCCTCCTGCCTGAGGCGCGCGAGGACGGCATAATCTTCGAGGGTCGTCGTGTCGCCGATTTGTTCCTTGCCGGCGGCGATGTCGCGCAACAGGCGGCGCATGATTTTTCCCGAGCGGGTCTTCGGCAGCGCTGAAGTAAAGCGGATCATGTCGGGAGTGGCCACCGCGCCGATCTGCTTGCGGACATGCTGCTTGAGTTCCTCCTTGAGCTTCTCTTCGCCGTCCCCTTTCTTGAGGGTGACGAAGCAGCAGATTCCCTCTCCTTTGAGCTCGTGCGGATAGCCGACGACCGCTGCTTCCGCCACGTCCTTGTGCGAAACAAGCGCGCTTTCGACTTCCATGGTACTCAAGCGATGCCCCGCAACGTTCAGCACGTCATCGACGCGCCCCATCACCCAGTAGTAGCCATCTTCGTCGCGGCGGGCACCGTCCCCCGCGAAGTAGCAGCCGGGAATCTCCGAGAAGTAGGTCTGCACGAAACGGTCGTGATCGCCGTACAACGTGCGGAGCATCGAGGGCCACGGCTGACGCATCACCAGCAAGCCGCCGGAGTTGTTCGGTTGGCTCTTCCCCGCTTTATCGACGATGTCGGGAACCACGCCCGGCAGCGGCTTGGTGCAGCTCCCCGGCTTCGTCGCGGTAACCCCCGGCAGTGGGCTGATCATGATCGCACCGGTTTCGGTCTGCCACCAGGTATCGACGATCGGGCAGCGCTCCTGGCCAATCACCTTGTGATACCACATCCACGCTTCGGGATTGATCGGCTCACCAACTGAACCGAGTAACCGCAGACTCGACAGGTCATACTTTTCAGGCCACTGGTTCCCCCATTTGATGAACGCACGAATGGCGGTCGGGGCTGTGTAGAAGATGCTGACCTTGTACTTTTCGATGATCTCCCAGAAGCGTCCCTCGTCTGGCCAGTTGGGTGCGCCTTCGTACATCACCGTCGTCGCACCGTTGGAAAGCGGTCCGTAAACGATGTAGCTGTGACCGGTCACCCAGCCGATGTCGGCAGTGCACCAGTAGGTGTCGTCATCGTGCAGATCGAAGACCCACTTCGATGTCATGGTGGTGCCAAGCAGGTAGCCGGCCGTGGTGTGCAGCACCCCCTTCGGCTTGCCGGTGCTTCCCGACGTGTAGAGGATGAACAAAGGATGCTCGGCATCGAGTTCGACCGGGTCGCACTCGGCCGTGGTGTTCTGCATCAGCTCATGCCACCAGTAGTCGCGGTCGGGAACCATCGTCACGTCGCTAGCGGTGCGGCGAACGACGACGACTTTTTTCACCGACGGAGATTTTGCGAGGCTTTCGTCAACGGTCTGCTTGAGCGGCACGACTTTGCCGCGCCGCCAGCCGCCGTCGGCAGTGACGATGAGCTTGGATTGCGCGTCGTTGTTCCGATC
Source organism: uncultured Planctomycetaceae bacterium (assembly GCA_964626885.1). Taxonomy (GTDB): domain Bacteria; phylum Planctomycetota; class Planctomycetia; order Planctomycetales; family Planctomycetaceae; genus CAZVJA01. Next base: position 14,995 of record CAZVJA010000044.1, read on the forward strand.
GCTGACGGCGTCGGCGCTGAACCCGCCGAAGATGATCGAATGCGTGGCTCCAATGCGTGCACATGCGAGCATCGCGATCGCGAGTTCGGGAATCATCGGCATGTAGAGGGTCACGCGGTCCCCAGTCTCCACGCCGAGCTTCTTCAGCACGTGGGCGAAGCGGCAGACCTCACGGTGCAGATCCTGGTAGCGGAGCACACGGCTGTCACCCGGTTCCCCTTCCCAGATGATCGCGGCTTTGTTCTTCCGCCAGGAATCGAGATGCCGATCGAGGCAGTTGTACGAGACGTTGATCTTGCCGCCGACGAACCATTTCGTCTCCGGCATTTTGCCGTCAACGACTTTGTCGGCCTTGCGGAACCAGGTGAGGTTCTCGGCCATTTCTCCCCAGAAGCCGGCCGGATCGTCTTTCGCCCGCTGCCAGAGCGCATTGTATTCTTCCTCGCTCTTGATGTGGGCGTGGGCGCTGAATTCGGCAGAGGGAGGGAACTTCCGCGTTTCCTGCAGAACGCTTTCGATACTGCCGCCCGATTCCTTCGACATCGCTCGGTGCTCCTTTCAGCCGGCGAGCGACAGAGTGCGCAAACGCATGAAGCTTGCCGGCCGTGTTGTCAATCGAGAATGGCCGGGCGGGGCGGCATCCATGCACCGGTGCAGATCCCTCTTCGTCGCGATTGATCGGAATTCGGCAATCGGCGCATCGTCCGCATGATTCTCAACAGGACGATCTCGCCGCCGTGACGAGTGCGTATCCACCACCCGGGAGTCGGAAGTCGATCTTAGCGCTTGGTGTGCGCTGTGTCAACGCGCTGATTGGCATGCGAGCGATGATGCAGAAATGCGACGAAGCCGTTTCGTTGCGATCGTGAATTTCTTCGCGAACGGAAGAGTCCTCGTTGCAAGAAGATGCACCGTGAGCGGCGTCGAACGGGGACTCACGAGAAATCTTCTACAAGTCCGCGCGAAAAAAAGAAAAAGGGGAACTACCGGACAACGCTAACGTGCGTGTTCGCCAGTCGAGATCCAACTTCTCTTACTCCGTACCGAGCCATCGGTCCTAGGCTGTCGCCCGCAGGCGTGGTGGACAGTTGCAAAGCGACAGTCGAAATAACCTTTGTTGCCGTCCGTATTGGCACAAGCTGGCTGTTGTCCGGGAGTTCCCGCTTGAATCGTGTCGCGCATCGATCGTCGACGTGTTTTTTGTCGTTGCGCGAGTCTCACTTCGTAAGAGTAAGCTAGCGTATCGCTGCGCCGCGCGATGTCAACGATCAATTGACGAATTCGTGAAAAGTTTTTTCGTTGCGTCGATGCGCGCTCGATCTGTCGATGCGCGTTGCATAATTTGTGCAATAAACTGCGCAGTCGACGCGCGTCAATCCGTCAGCGTTCCTTTGGAAGAAGGAACGCCGCTCTGTCGCGCATCGATCGCCACTGCTTGCCGCAAGGCGCGTGCCGTGGCCTTGAAAATTCCCTCGGCGATATGATGGCTGTTCGTGCCGTGGTGGAGCACGAGATGTAGGTTCATCGGCACATTCGCGGCCACACCCTGCCAGAAAACATCGACAAGCTGCGTGTCGAACTCGCCGATCTTCTCCGTCGGGAAATCCACTTTGTACACGAACCACATCCGCCCGCTCAGGTCGAGCGCCGACGTGACGAGCGTCTCTTCCATGGGCAACGTCATGCTGCCATAGCGCGCAATCCCCGATTTATCGCCGAGCGCCTGCTGCAGCGCCTTGCCGAGACAAATGCCGACATCCTCCACAGTGTGGTGCGCGTCGACTTCGAGATCCCCCTGAGCCGTCACCTCTAGGTCGATCAACGAATGCTTCGCCAACAGCGTCAGCATGTGGTCGAAGAATCCGACGCCAGTCTTTATGCGCGCGGCTCCGGTGCCGTCGAGCTGAATTTTCAACTCGATTTTTGTTTCCGCGGTCTGCCGCTTGATGACGGCGGAACGGGACGGTTGACCGGACGAATTCTTCGAGGAGGCAGCCATACGATGATCTTCAGCGGATGATTTCGCCATCTGCAGCAGCGAGGTTTCCGGGAAATACCACCAATTCTGCCATCATAAGTGCTGACTGGAGCACGGAAAACGTTGCTGGTGACGAATTTCCGCCACTCCGGCAACGATTTGCTGGAGGAAGAGGGGAAATCCTGACGGACGGCCCACTCGCGAACCATTCCTGAACCGGAACTGCCGGAATGACCGCCACAATCGATACCGGTCTCCCGATCCCGCTCCGGTTGGTTCCGCGGCCGAAACGAAGCTCTCGGAAGCCGTTCGTGGTCAGGCGAGCACCTCGGCCAGCAGCTCCAGAAACCGGGTGATTTCGTCGTCCGTTCCGATGGTGATCCTAAGACCGTCAAGATCGGGCGCTCCTTCACCACCGGCCGCAGGGAACCTCATGTACCGCACAAGCACCCGCCGCTGCTTGAGAGCCTCGTAAATCTGACGATGCCCTCCCGATGCACGTGTCGCCCAGACGAAATTCGCCTGGCTTTCAACGACGTGGAACCCCAAGTTGCGGAGCGACTCCGTCAGCCGCGCGCGAGTTCGCCGAATTTTATCGACGTTCTGCCGCATCCAGGCCTGATCTTCGAGCGCCGCCGCGGCCGCCGCCAATGTCAGTGAATTGCAGTTGTAACTGTCTTTGACTTTTCGAAGACCGGCAATCACATCGGGATGCGCGATCGCAAACCCGAAGCGAATGCCCGCGAGACTGTACGATTTGCTCACCGTGCGGGTGAGGATGATCCGTCCTCCTTCAGGGGCCGACAGCATCTCCGCGCGCGGTGGATGATCAGAAAAATCGCAGTACGCGCCGTCAATCAACAAAACTCCCCGCGGTGGAACGAGCGAGACGAGATCCTCGTTGCTCCAGGCATTTCCCGATGGCGAATTCGGATTCGGCACGAAGACCAGCTTGCTTTGCTCGATGATCGGACGGACGCGCTGGTGATTCCACGACCAGTCGGCATTGAGATGCAGCCGCGCGTGACTGGCTCCCTGCAAGTCGGCCAATGTTTCGTAGAGGATGTAGCTCGGGTACGGATAGGCGACGAGTTCGCCGGGATCGACAAACGCCCGGGTGACCAGCGTGAGGTTCTCGTCGCTGCCGTTGGCGGGGAGTACCCACTCGGGATCGACATCACAGAGACCGGCGATAATTCGCCGCACGCGGCCGGCCAGCGGATCGGGGTAGATATTCAGCCGCCCGCGCGCCGCCTGTTCGATAGCCGCGACGACCGCCGGCGAGGGGGGATACGGATTTTCGTTGGTGTTGAGCTTGATCCAGCCCGGCTCCTGCGGCTGTTCGCCGGGGGTATAACCTTCGATGCGGTCAATGTCGGGTCGGAAGAGGCTCATGCCGGGCAGCTTTCTCGGAGGTTCCTGGCGGGTTGAACCGCCAAGATATCAGACAGTTGCGGGGAGTGTCGAGTTCGCGCGAGCGGCTAAGACGGAAACTCGGATGTTCACTCGATTCGATGCTCTGACAGTTTTTCGTTGATGTTCAACTCGTGAGAGCTCTCGGAGTCAATGCTCGCAATGTTTGCCTCGTCGAAGTTAAGCCGCATCCCGACCGGCGCGCGGATGAACAACAAATTCGGGCGTTCGGGCCCGTCAATCCGAATCCTGTCGTCATCGAGGTAACTGATCGAATAATCCATGTTTATTCCGAAACGCGGATGCTCCGGAATATCGGTTGCCAAAATCAACATCTGCAATTTATCGCAATAGACCGACCAGCTTCCGAACTCACGAATCTGCTTATCATCGATTTCGACGAGTTGTTTGTACGTACCTTCCCACGGTCCGCGGCCAAATTCGAGCAAGACTGATGAGTCTCCAATTGTTGCCTGCCAGATGCCGACGGGAGATCTTCCGCTGGCCAGCAACTTGATTGACACGGCAAATCCCTGGGCATCGCCAAGGGAATCCGTGATTGAATAACAGGCGTGCCCCTCATTCGTCTCAATAACCAACCGGTGGCTGAACATCCCGAACAGACCAAATCCGATGATGCAGAGACAGAAAAACACCGCCAGCCATGACCATAGGGGATTGGAAATATAGAGCTTACAGACGACGGCCAACGATCCAAACAACACAAAAATTATCAACGGTGCGAGATAGTCGGTTTGAGCCTCAACCCGGACATCTCGGACCGCCCCGAGGGGAAAGCGTGCCACAATCGAGCCGTCTGTGTTCGCCTTCAGCACGTTTGAATCGCGAACCAGAAGTTTCGTCTTCTTAAGCTGCAATTCGCTCATTTTTGGTCTCGGAGTAGTGTCAAAACAGCCGGGTATCGTCATCATCCGCTTCCGAATCGGACGACGCTTCCTCACTCTTTGTCGATTCCTTCGCAGGCTTGCCCGACTTCCGCTTGCGCTTCCCGGCCGCGGGGGTTGCATTCTGGTCGACCGTTGCGGTCGCATCGAATGGCTTCGTCACGGCGTTTCCGGCGGCGTCGAACCCGGTGAGGATTTCAATCCGCTGTTCAGCCTGTTCGAGCGTGCTGTAGCATTGCCGCAGCAGGGCGATGCCGCGCTCAAACCGTTTCAGCGAGTCTTCCAGGCCAAGCGCACCTTCTTCCAGCTCGTGTGCGATCTGCTGGAGCTCCGCAAGCGATTCTTCAAAGCTCGGCGAACCGTCGGCGGTGGAGCTTGCGGCTGGTGTTTCATCCGGCGAAGTCATTTTCTCTCCCATGGGACCATTATGCACAGTAGAGCTATTTCGATGAAGGGGGGACGACCGATTCCACTCGGCTGGTCAGCAGTCCTTTTTCGAGAATCGTCTCGATTTCCTCTCCCGGGTTCATCTTGGTGGCATCACGAATGACTTCTCCCGTCGTTCGGCGGGTGATCGAATAGCCGCGTCGCAAGACGCCGAGCGGACTGAGGGCGTCGAGCGTTTGTGCAAGAGATTCGATCTGACGGCGGGAACGGTCGATTCGACGGGCGAAACTTCGCCGCAGTTCTTCGCTCCACTCGTCCAGTTGGCGTTCCAACTCATGAATCCGTTCGACCGGCC
>CAZVJA010000044.1:20132-30921 GCA_964626885.1 uncultured Planctomycetaceae bacterium
TCCTGCACGATCATCTGATAAGTGCCGCGCGCTTCGTAGATCTCGATCGGTCCGGCCGCGACGACCTCCAAGCCGTCATGCACGTCAAACCGCAGGCGCGACGCAGTGCCGCGCCAGATGACCGCGCGAAGCTGGGCGTTCTCATCCTTGAGCGTGAGATAGATGTGCCCGGAGCCGGCTTTCGTGCAGTTCGAGATCTCTCCCCAGACGCAAACCGATGGAAAGTTCGCCTCGACGAGATCCTTCAATTGCCGCGTGACCTGCGTGACGGAATAAACGGTCGGTGATTCCATCGTTCCTCAATTCCCGGCCAGGGGCGGTGCTCAGCCCATCGCGATATTTTTCAGATATTGCACGGCGCGAGCGGCGTCTCCCGGCTTGTCGTTCCCTTCCGTGCGGTCGATCGTCACCCAGCCTGCATACGCGGATTCATCGAACAGCGCGAGAAGCTCATCCCACGGAACTTCACCTCGTCCCAGCGGCACCTCGCGGCCGAGCCCCGCCTCGCGCACGGCGTCGCGAGCGCGCACGTGTGCGACCAGTGTGTACAGTGAACGGTAGGCCTGCGTGGGGGATTCACCAAGAGTCACTAGCGCAGCCGGATCGAAATTGACTCCCAGCGGCCCCTCGGTGATTCTTTGAGCGAGTTGTGCAAGAGATTCGGCAGCGTTACGGCCCGTCGTAATTGAGAGTGTCACGCCGACATGGTTCCCATGCCGGGCCAAATCGTTGAGAACGTTCAAGAGCAACTCGTACTCGTCGGAATCGGTCTCCGCGGGAATTGTTCCGATACGGGCGGTGACGACCGAAGACTTGAGTCGCGCCGCCAGCCGCATGGCTTCTTTCAGCGCGTGAATGCGGGCATCCAGTTGATCCGAATCTTGCAGCGGTCGGCGAGTGGGAAAATCGAGCGAGGCGACCGCCAGCCGCATCTCCGACATCGCATGCAGCAACTGCCGACAACCGGTCTCCGAAAAGTCCGACGGCTTCAATTCGTTGCGCGCGTCGAACTGCATGGCGGAGACGCCCAATTCGGCCGCTCGACGAAGGGATTGCTTCAATGGCAGTTGCAAGCATCCACAGGCAACCGACAGACGGAGACGCTGCATGGAAACGAAAAAACTCCCTGATTTCTGGCAAGATCAACACCACTTGAAAAGCTTACAATTTACGCAGTCGCCCCGCTCGCCGAAGAGGACTCGTCCCGCCTGACCCGAACAATCGGTACGGTCGGAACATTCGTCAAGCGGTCCAAGCGACCCCGTCGATCATCAACAAATCTGGGCCCAAATTAGCCGCTTCAGGGCCTGGGCGCCTCATAAACCACAGGTGGCGAGAGCATGATACTCGCATCCACAGCCGCGTTCTACCTCGTCTGTGCCGGGTTGCTGGCAAACCCCTCAGAGGATGTTCCGTATGATGGTGCGGTCCAGGTCATCCGCTACGGATTTGAGCAAGAAGAAGACCAGAACTACGATAATTTTCCCGACGGCTGGTCGCGACGTAAAGGCCCCGATTTTCCAAACTACGTGAAGGCGGAAATCGATCGGGAGCGTGGGGAAGGAACCAGCCGCGGCAGCCTGAGGATCAAGGTCAATGGAGGGGCCGCGGCGCTGTACGCGCAGCCGATCTATGTCGATCCGCTGCACGCGTATGTCCTGCATGGTCATATTCGCACCCAAGCCCTGGAAAACGACGCTGCACGGATTTCGCTCTCGTTCTTGAATGACGAACGACAGCGTGTGGAACGTTACGTTTCCGCCCCAGTCACCGGAACACATTCGGGATGGGTCGAAGTCACGATCGGCCCGATCTCGCCGCGCTCCGATGTTCGGTTCCTCTCGGTCGGATGTCATCTTATTCCCGGCCGCAATCGGGCCGACATTCGAGGTGCGGTCTGGTTTGATGACCTGTGGATCGGCAAGGTTCCGCAGCTTTCGTTGAGCACGAATTTCCAGTCGCATCTGCGGCAGCCGAATTCAAAATCGGTGGTGACCGCCCGCGCGACCGGTCTCGATCCGCAATGGTCCTACACGCTCGACCTCGCGGCGTATAACGTGAATGACCAGTCCATCGCCACTGCCGTGTTTCCAGCGAATGCACCTGCGAAATCGAGCAGCGCGGAATCGACCGCACCGGCCGAAGATGGAGCGAATGACCAACAGCCCCCAGAACCGATTGTCTGGGAGCTTCCGGCCCTCCCGAACGGTTACTATCGGGTCCGTGCACTCCTCAAACGAGACGGCGTCGCGATCTTGGACAAGCAAACGTCGTTTGCCGTCGTCGGCTCGACGGATGACACCAGCCACGGTGAGTTTGGATGGTCCGTCAGCCACTTCGATGAGTCGATTTCCCACGAGGATTTTGCAGATGCCGCGCGCCAGGCGGGAGTCAATTGGGTGAAATTTCCGCTCTGGGATCTCGCCGACTCGGATGCACCACAGGGAAGCCGCAAAATCTCCGACTTGTTCGAGACATTTCATCAGAACGGAATTGCCAGCGTGGGATTGTTGAATTCGCCGCCGCCGGAGATTCGTCGGCAATTCTCGCGCGACTGGACCGGCCTGCAAGAAGTGTTTTCACTGCCGCCGTCATTCTGGTATCCGTCGATTGAAAAGATTGTTGCGAACTTCTCATCGCAGGTGCGCTATTGGCAATTGGGGGACGATAACGACCTCAGCTTCACCGGCATGGCCAATCTGCCGCAAACACTTGCCACGGTGAAGTCGGAATTCGATCGGGTCGGACGTGACACGCAAATTGGAGTTGCCTGGGATTGGCAGACGCCGATTCCGACGCGTCAAACGATGCCCGGAACGTTCGTATCCGTGGGGACTTCATCATCCGTGGAAGCCTCCAAGTTGATCGAGAACCTCAAAGCGACCGCTGATGCCGGTCAACCACGGTGGGTCAATCTCAAGCCGCTTCCCAAGGCTAATTATACTTCCGAACAGCGATGCGCGGATTTGATGCGCCGGATGGTCGCGGCGAAAGTCGGTGGAGCTGATGCGATCTTCGCTGCCGACGTGTTCGATGACGAGTTTGGCCTGCTTGATCGGCAATGCTCGCCGACGCTGCTTTATCTTCCGTGGCGGACCACGGCGATGGCGCTGCGGGGTAGCGAATTCCTCGGGTCGATCGTACTCCCCGGTGGGAGCGAGAACTACGTTTTCGCGCGCCGCGACGAAGCCATGATGGTCATCTGGAACAAAACGGAGGGGGAAGAAGAGCTGTTTCTCGGACCGGATGCGGTCATCACCGATGTGCTGGGGCGAACCGTCTCCGACATTCAGCGCGCCGGTGCGGGGCGGAGCAAGATACGCGTCGGTCCCAATCCACTCATCATTCGGCATCTGCCCGAGCAGATTGTTCGTTGGGGGCTGGCGATCCGTTTCGAAAAGGGCGCGCTTCCCAGCAAAACCGGCAAGCAGAAAGAAGCGATTCTCGGATGGAACACGTTTCCGCAGGGGGTCAGCGGAGAAGCGTCGCTAAATGTTCCCAGTGATTGGAGCGTGGAGCCGCGCAGGTTGCAGTTCAAATTGGGGGCCGGGGAAAAATTCACGCTCCCCTTCACGATCGAACTTCCCTCCGATACGAGTCTTGGCACGTGGCTATTGTGGATTGACTTTGAAATCTCGGGACAGCCGTATCCATTCCGAGTTTATATGCCGTATCGCGTGGGAGTAGGGGACGTGCTGATGAGCGTCACCGACATCCGCACCCCCGACAACGAAATTCAAATTCGGCAAGTGATCACCAACAACACATCCCCGCTGGAGACATTGAACTTCGAATGCAGCTTGTTCGTGCCGAATCAGAAACGCCAACTTAAGAAAGTGACCAAGCTGGCGAAGGGGAAGGATACTCAGGTGTACCTCGTTCCCGGTGCCGATGAGCTCCGCGGTCAGGAACTTCTCCTGCGAGCTCGGCAGACCGGCGGGCAACGAGTCTTGAATTTCCGTTGGAAGGTCGGCGAGAATTGGGACAATCCGGATTCATCACCAGTGGTCGAACCCTGATCGGGGTTGGGTGCCTCGGCATCCGTCGGCCATTGGCACCATCTGTTCCAATTCGAATGGTTGACCTTCATTACGGAGCTTACGTTGCGTCCTCTCGCCGAGATCCTCGAATTCCTTCGCTCGGTTGCTCCATTGGCTTCGGCGGAAAAGTGGGACAACGTCGGCCTGCTCATCGGCGACTCGTCGGCAAATGTTCAGAGAGTGATCACTTGTCTGACGCTCACGTCTGACGTCGCGGAAGAAGCGATCCGCCGCGGTGCACAGCTGGTCGTGACCCATCATCCTGTGCTGTTCCGGCCAGTCCAGCGAATTACCAGCGAGAACGCGGAAGGGCGTCTCTTACTCGGGCTGATTCAAGCCGGTGTCGCCGTGTATAGTGCACACACCGCGTACGACAGCGCGCGATCCGGCATCAATCAGCAACTCGCTAAATTGTTGGAACTCCGTGAAATCTCACCAATCCGCCCCTTGGAGGCAGACGATGCTGACACCGACCTGCTCGGTTCCGGCCGGTGCGGCGTCCTTCCTCGCCCGATCCAATTGAAAGATCTCGTCGGCATCATCAAGCAACGGCTCGGTGTCGAACGCCTGCAGTTCGTGGGGAACGAATTGATGATGGTCGAGCGGCTGGGAATCGCCTGCGGTTCCGCTGCCGAGTTTCTCCGCGACGCGCACCAGCTTGGCTGCCAGGCGCTGCTGACGGGCGAGGGACGATTCCACGCGGCACTGGAAGCTCGCGAGCTAGGCATCGGCCTGATCCTGGCAGGTCACTATGCCACCGAACGCCCTGCAATGCTGGAACTGGCGAAGGCAGTTTCAGCGCAGTTCACCGATCTGACCGTCTGGGCAAGCGAAGCAGAGTCCGATCCGTTACAGTGGAGCTGATTCGCCCTCCGGCTCTGCAATTTCGGAACTCGACACCGAGCAATCAAGCAATCGGATTTCGAACCTGACACTGAGGCATTCCCGATGAACCTTCCTCGAACCTTGCTGATTGTAATCGCGGCGCTGGTTTACAACTCTACATTCCAACTTATGCCCGGCGCATTGATGGCCGCTGACTCGCCGAGTTATTCGGTCGTCGAAACGATCACGGAATACGATGCCGATCCCAACTGGCCCAAGCGCCCGGAGAATATCCAGCCGTTCGGATGGGTGTCCGGCCTCGCCATCGACGACAAGGACCAGGTCTGGCTATTCAACAAGGGCCCAGATCCGGTGCAGGTCTACTCCGCCACTGGCGAATTCGTCCGCACCTGGGGAAAAGGAGACTTTCAAGATCCGCATCACTTGCGGATCGACCATGAAGGAAACATTTGGGTGGCGGACTTCGGCCTGCACATCGTGCGGAAATTCACCCCGGAAGGAAAGCTACTCCTCACGCTCGGTACGCGCGGCGCATCAGGCGAAGATGAAACACATTTTTACCGGCCCACCGACATGGCGGTCACGACGGCCGGCGATATCTTCGTGACCGACGGCTACGGCAATCGCCGCGTGGTCCACTTCAACAAAGAGGGAAAGTTCGTCAAGGCCTGGGGCAAATACGGCTCCAGCGGCGGCGAGTTCGTCCTGCCGCACGCGATCGTAGTCGACGGCAATGGCATCCTGTATGTGGCCGATCGCAACAGCGGTCGCATTCAATTGTTCGAGCAGTCGGGCCAATTCCTCGGCCAATGGTCGAACCTCATCATGCCGTGGGGTTTGTCGCTCAACGCGAAGGGAGATCTTTGGGTCTGCGGCTCCTCGCCTCACTGGTGGTACCGCAACGGCAAATACCAGGAGTACAAGGACCAGATTTTCATGCGGTTCTCGACCGATGGCCGCGTGCAGCAAGTTTGGTCGATTCCGCTGGGTGATCCCAAAAAGCCGAAGGAGACGCCGCGCGGCTCAGCCATCGGCGTGCACTGCATCGCGGAAGACCGACACGGCAATCTGTACGTCGGCGATATCTACAGCGAGCAGGCGCAGAAGTTCGTCCCGATCAGCAAGCGTCCGGACGCAGGGAATTAGTAACGTCGGCGCTCGATTTCAGGCCGCTCAGCGTCGCTTCTTGAGATCCGCCAGCGGCGCGGGTACGCTCGGGGGACTGGAATTTCGCGGCCCAAGGGTCGCGTGCTCCCCATAACGCTGGTCTCCTGGAGCGTCATCATGCTGCGGAAACGCGGATTTCTTTCGGCGACAAGTCATCGGCCGATCCTTTCCATCGGATGCTTTCTGCTCGCGGTCGGTTTCATCGCGACGACCTGCACGATAGCCGAGGACTGGTCGCAGTTTCGCGGACCGAACGCCACCGGTGTCTCGACCGAAAGCAAGAACCTGCCGGTGAAGTTCTCGGTTCGGGAGAATGTCCTCTGGTCCGCGGAGATCGGCGATGGCATCGCCTGCCCGGTCGTCTGCAACGGCAAGGCATTCACCACCGCGATGGTCGGCGACAAAAAGTTCGGCGTCCTCTGCTTCGATGCAGCGACCGGCAAGGAACTCTGGCGGCGCGAGTTCGACACCGGCCCGCTGCCGGCCATTATGTCTCCGAACACACCAGCTTCATCGACTCCCGCCTGCGACGCCGAGCGGGTCTACGTCTACTTTAGCACGCTCGGCATGATGGCCTTCGACGCAACGACAGGTGAACCGCTCTGGACTCGGTCGATCGATAAGCCGTTCTATTTGATGGGCTGGGGGGCCGCTGCTTCCCCGATCGTTTATGAAGATCTGCTGATCTTCAACCAGGACGACGACCTCGCGCCGTTTCTGGTCGCGCTCGACAAGCGGACCGGCGAGGAACGCTGGCGAACCCCGCGCCCCGATATGCTCGCGGGTTATGCCGTCCCGGTAATTTGCAAAGCCGGCGGACGGACCGACATCGTCGTCGCGGGGACGGGAAAGATGAAAGGGTACGATCCGGCGACCGGCAAGGAACTCTGGACCTGCAACACTCTGCTCCGGACGATCATGACTACGCCGTCGGTGCAGGACGATCTGATTTACATCTCCGTGCAAAGTTATGGCGACACGTCGCGCGTTCTCAAGTTCGCCCTGCTCGAATGGAAGGACACCAACCAGGACCAGAAACTCTCGAAGACGGAGATCGACCCTGCCTTCCACGAGAAGTTTGACAAGGGGGACAAGAACAAGGACGGATTCCTCGTCGATGACGAGATCGACCTGGCGTTTCAATCGCCCGACAACATGGCCGGCGGCGGTAACATCATCCAGGCGATCCGCGGCGGCGGCACGGGGGACGTCACGAAGACGCACGTTGTCTGGAATCTTGATAACACCTCTCCCTCCAACATCGCCTCACAACTCGTCGTTGACGGGCGAGTGTTCGTGGTGAAGAAGGGGGGCATCTCCGCCAGCTTCAACGCATCCACCGGCGAAACGATCTGGATGCAGCAGCGCATCAAGAATCTCGGCAATTATTATGCCTCGCCGATCGCCGGGGACGGAAAGATCTACGTGACCGGGGAGAACGGCAACATCGTGGTGCTCGAACAAGGACCGAAAGTCAACGTGCTCGCCCGCAACGATTTGGGGGAAAGCTGCATTGCGACTCCCGCGATTGCCGACGGACGCCTGTATGTCCGCACGCTTAAAAAACTGTACTGCTTCTCGGAAGCGAAATGAGTTGCCGATGAGAATGGGCAAGGGATCAGTCCGCACAGTGGACCCTAAAAAATCTCCCCTCTCCCCTCGCGGGAGAGGGGCCGGGGGTGAGGGTGCACGTTTGGCCTGTGTGGTCGCCACCGTTGCGTTGACGTTGTTTCTTACCGACATAGCTCACTCTGCCGAGCGGGTCGATTTCGTCATCGGCCCCGACGCTCCCGCGCTCGAAGCGGACGCCGCGAACGAATCGGCCGCGCAGTTCCAGAAACTGTTCGGCGTCGATGTCGCTGTCAGCAAAGTTATTCCCGGCGACACCTCGCATGTCGTGCTCATCGGCAGTCCCGCCACCAATCCCGCCGTGAAAGAGGCCGTGGGAAACGCCTGGCCCAAGACGAGCGATCAAGGGATCGTGATCCGCAGCTTTGAACGCAACGGCAAGCCGGCGCTGGTACTCGGCGGCGGCAGCCCGGCCGCAACTTTCTGGGCAGTCTGCGAGTTTGGCTATCAGAACGGCGTTCGCTATCTGCTCCACGAGGACATCTTTCCCAGTGAGACGAAGCCGCTCAAACTCGAAGGCTACGAAATCCTGATGGAGCCGGCGCTCCGCACTCGTGCCTGGCGGACGATCAACGACTTCGCCATCGGCCCCGAAGGGTGGAGCGCGGCCGATCAGAAGAAGCTCTTCCGCCAACTCGCCAAGATGAAGTTCAACCGCATCACACTCGCGGTCTACCCCTGGCAGCCCTTTGTCGATTACGAATTTAAAGGCGTAAAAAAGAAAACCGCACAGCTGTGGTACGGCGAGAAATTCCGCGTCGACGGCGACACCCCCGGAAAAATTGCCTTTGGCGGCGCGCAGTACTTCGAGAACCCAGACTTCGCCGGCAAGCAAACCTACGAGGAGATGACCGCAGCCGGGGTGAAATATGTCCGCACGCTCATCAACTCGGCTCACGAACTTGGCATGAGCGCGGAACTTTCCATCACGCCTCTCATCTTTACAAATGAGTTTCGCGACATCCTCGGGGGACGAAACGAAGTCGGCGGATTTGCTCCTTCATCATTCTTGCCTCGCTTTCCTTCGCAGGAGACTCCGCAATACGAAACATTAGCGAAACTTGTGCAAACGGTCTTGCGAGCGCATCTGAAAACCTATCCCGCCGTCGATGCCATCTATCTGGAAGTGATGCACCCGATGGTCCAGGGAGTAGCCGGCCCCACCGTCCAGCAGATTTTTGCAGGCATGTTTTCAGGGAAAGACGTGCTGAGTTTTGAGCGCGAAACGCTGAAGCTGATCGCGGCGGCTCTGGCTGACAAGTCGATTCTGGAACGCTCTAACGGTGATCCGGCCGAAGTCAAAATCGGCCAAATTGCGGCTGACAATATCGAGCCGCTTGCATCCTTGCTCCCTGAAGGTGGATCGGTACGAACCACCGTCGGCGAACATTCCGTGGTCATGAAACACTCCTTAGAACTCCTCGAAAAAGCACCGACCAGGAATGTGAAATGCATACTGGATCTTTCACTGACCGGCATCAGCGCCGGCGTGTTGCCGCAATCCTCCCTCAAAAGGCTAGGAGCGCTGACGGAAGGGCTCATCAGGAACAAGTGGGATGGTTTTGTGGTGCAATACGGAGCCCCGGGGGAACTCGATCCCCCGATTCATTACCTTTCGCGTGCCTCGTTCGATCCGCAGATCACCCCCCGCCAGGCCTTCGACGATCTCTTCGTCACGATCACCGGAAAACAGGCGGTTTCAGACCGGGTTTGGAAGGCGTTCGAGCACCTGGAGCAGGCGTCGGAGTTGATCGATGAGAACAATGTCGGCTTTGCATTTCCGCACCAGCGCATGTCCTTAAGCCATGATAATGCCGAGCCTGCCCCGTCGTGGTGGAAGGATGTCATCACCCACTACACCGAGTCGAGCAACGAGCTGTACCGCAGCCACGATGCCGCCGCGCCGCGCTCCCGCAAGCTCCTCTTCTACTACGCGAAGCGGAGCGAATACGTGCTCGAATACCTGACCGCCGTCGGCGCGGTGCGGGCCGCCGCGCTTGCAAAGAAAGAAGGAAAAGCGGACGAGGCGACGAAGCAGCTCGAAACGGCCGTCGAGCAGATGTACAACGCCCTCGATACCCTGAGCGACATCGCCCGCGATCAGAGCGACCGGGGGCTGATCGCCGTTCTGGCTGAATACGCGTACCGCCCCCTTGTCAAGAAGCTGGAAGAAGCGGACGCGGAACAGAAGTAACTGTTAACGATCTCCCGGGAGTCGCAGCCGATGCCGTCATGCACCACGTCCCGCCGTGAATTTCTCACTCAAGCCGGCGGCGCGCTCGCCGCCGCGACCATCATGCCAGCTTTGACGTATCGGGCGCGTGCTGCGGAGACGGATGCCCCGCTCATCATCGATTGCCACGCCCACATCTACGGCGAGGATGAGCAGAAATATCCGACGATCGAAAAGCCGTATCGCCCGCCGGTCGGCAAAGGGACCGTCGCACATCTCCGCGAGACCTTGAAAACCCACGGCGTCCGCTACGCCACCGCCATCCACACCAGCACATTTTACCGCTGGGACAACCGTTTCACCGCCGACGCCTCGCGCGCAAACAAGGATATTCTAGCCGGCGTCTGTACGCTCGATCCGGACGACCCCACAAGCCCCGCCACGCTGGAGAAGTATGTCCGAGAATACAACATCCGCGGCATGCGGAGCATCCCGGCTCAGAGCGGCCGGATGGACGACCCCTGTGTCGATAGGTTGTGGGGAACCGCTGAGCGGCTGGGCATCGTCATCAATGCCCTCGTTAACCGTGACAAGCGGACCGAGATCGAAACACTCTGCGCGCGGCACCCCAAGCTGCGGGTGGTGATCGACCATTGCCTGAATCTCAAAGTAGGGCCGGAACAGGACGCGATCCTGGCGGACATGATCGCGCTGGCGAAGGTTCCGACGTTGCACGCAAAGCTGTCGTTCATCCCGACCGGCAGTGCCGAGGAATACCCGTGCCGCGATATGCACGCCCCTTGCCGTGAGATCATCAAAGCCTACGGCCCCGAGCGCTGCGTCTGGGGAAGTGATTTTCCCTGCGAACTCTGGACGCCGAAGGTGACTTACGAGCAGCACCTGCGGATCTTCACGCACGAACTCGGCCTCGACG
>CAZVJA010000045.1:0-30572 GCA_964626885.1 uncultured Planctomycetaceae bacterium
ATCGAATCGTTTCCCCTGCGTGGGCAAGAGTCGGGCTACCTGTTCTTCATCGATTTCGAGGGACACATCGACGACGCGAAGACGAAACGGACGATCGAGGAATTGCAGGCGGAAGCCGTTCGGCTGGAAGTGCTCGGCTCGTATCCACGGTGCGAAGCGATCGACTAACCCGGCTGCCAACCTGGGCTTGAACCGCGACTCTGATGTCACGATGATTCGTTGACGACGCGCTCGCGAACCTTGACCAATGGCAGAGCGCTGCAACCTGCTGCGTCCGGCAACGTGAACGCGGTCCGTAATCAAAGAAACACACCCGATCCAATTCGTTGCTGTTGCGAACACCCGACCCAAGCTAATCTTGAATTCAAAAGATCATGCCAGAACGAACCCCCTTGATTGCCGGTAACTGGAAAATGAATACCACGCGCGACGCGGCTGTCGACCTCGCGCGGAAAGTCGCGGCTGCCGCGGCGCATGCGAAGCAAGTGGACGTGCTGGTCTGTCCACCTTTCCCCTACCTCATTCCCGTCCGCGAGGCGATTGGCTCGGGGGGGGGAGTCGCGCTCGGTGCACAAAACGTCTATTTCGAGCCCCCGGGAGCCTTCACCGGCGAGGTGGCGGTTGAAATGCTGCTCGACGTCGGCTGCAAATATGTCATCCTGGGGCATAGCGAGCGGCGGCATGTGCTGGGGGAAGACGACTCGCTGATTAATCGCAAGCTGAAAAGTGCCCTCTCCAAGGGGCTGGATGTGATCTTGTGCGTGGGTGAGCTGCTTGAAGATCGCCAGGCAGGGCGGACGGAAGGGGTGCTTGACTCCCAAATGGCCGGGGGGCTGGCCGATGTCTCCGTCGAGGCGTTATCGCACGTAGTGCTGGCCTACGAGCCGGTCTGGGCGATCGGCACCGGGGTGACGGCTTCTCCCGAACAGGCCGATTCCGCCCATGCGCACCTTCGCAAGTGGCTGTCAGTTCGCTACAATCCGACCGTGGCGGAGCAGATGCGGATTTTGTACGGGGGGAGCGTAAAACCCGACAATGCCGCGTCGTTGCTGAGTCTGCCGAACGTAGACGGAGCGCTGGTCGGCGGCGCGAGTCTCAAGGCGGAGCAGTTCGTGCCGATCATTGAAGCGGCCGCCGGTTAGTCCGGCTGGGGTTGATTCAGGGAGTTGTTCGATGTCTTTGTCTGGTGTGTTGTGTATGTTGCTCGCCATCGTCGGCGTGCTGATGATGTTCGTGATCCTGCTGCAGCGCGGTCGCGGCGGCGGTCTGGCGGGGGCGTTTGGCGGGCTCGGCGGACAGAGTGCTTTCGGCACCAAAGCCGGTGACGTGTTCACCCGCATTACGATTGCCATGGCGGTCGTGTGGGTGGCGCTTGCCGCGGGAGCCGGCTTCGCAATGCGCTGGGAATCGAAAGGGCGATTCCAAGGGGCCAAGGAAGCGGTCTCGGATACTGCTACGATGGGTGCGGTTGCGGATGGCAAGGCCGACCAAAAAGGTGAAGAGCCGGTCGGAAAGGGACAGAAAGAGCCTGGGTTCGACAAGGTGCTTGATCTTCCCGGCTCGGAAGCGAAGTCGGAGAGCAGCGCTGGGAAAGCGGACGGCAAGAAACCGGAATCGGAAGCCGCCAAGAACACACCCGTCGAAAGTAAACCGGCCGAGTCGAAGCCGGCTGAGGCTCCGAAGAAAGGTGCTTCGGGACAGGATGCCCCCAAGGCGGACGAAAAGAAGTAGCTGGGAGTGACGACGATTCGCTCGGCCGCGCGTATTGGGTGCGGACGTTCGAATTGGGGCTTGAATGGGTTTTCTCGATTCCGATTTTTGCAGAGAAGGCGATCGCTGTGCTCTTGAGTATGACCGGGTTCGGAGAAGCGCGGCATCAAGGCGAGCGGCTGAGCGTTGTGGTGGAGGTGAAGGCGGTCAACAACCGGTACCTCAAGGTGCTGACGAAGTGCGCCGAGAGGTACGCCTCGCTCGAGTCGGAGATTGAGCGGGTGGTCCGAGGAGCCGTCTCGCGCGGCACGATTTCCATCAACGTGCGGACCGACAACATCAGCGGCGAATCGCAGTACTCGCTGCACGGAGAAGTGCTGAAGAATTACTGGGAACAATTGAATCGAATGACCGGCACGTTGCATGTGGCGGCTCCCCCGGATCTGGGAGCGTTGCTGAACCTGCCGGGAGTTGTGGCGGAAGACCTGGGAACACGGACCGACAGCGAAACCGATTGGCCGCAGATTGAAGCGGCTCTGCGGGAAGCACTCGAAAAGCTGCAGGAATTCCGCCGGACAGAGGGACGACAGATGGAGCAGGAACTCCGCGCGAACTGCGGAGTGATTGCCGAACAGTTACAGAAGGTGGTGGAGCAGGCGCCGAACGTCGTTCGGGAATACCGCGACAAGATGCTGCAGCGAGTACGGGAATTATTGTCCGGGGCCGAAGCGTCGATCGAGGAATCGGACCTGATTCGCGAGGTGAGCGTTTTCGCGGACCGCTGCGACATCAACGAGGAAATCACGCGGCTCCGTTCGCACCTGGAACAGTTCGATAAGTTCCTCATGGAAAAGGAGTCGCAAGGTCGGAAGCTGGAGTTTCTCGGGCAAGAAATGTTCCGCGAAGTGAACACAATCGGCTCAAAGGCGAACAACGTGGCTATCGCCCACCATGTGGTGGAAATGAAGGCCTCGATTGAAAAAATGCGGGAAATACTGCAAAACGTGGAGTAGACGGGCGTGTCGGGCAGCACTCCCCCGGCGGGGACTGGATTTCGCGTCGTGGTGTTGTCGGGCCCGAGCGGCAGCGGCAAATCGACCATTGTGAATCGCCTGATGCGCGAGTCACCGGTGCGGTTGTACAAAGCTGTTTCGGCAACGACGCGTCCCGCGCGGACGGGAGAAGTTCAGGGGCAAGACTATTACTTTTTGACGCCGGATGAGTTTGCGGCCCGTCGAGCGAACGACGAATTTCTGGAGTTTGCCGAGGTTCACGGTTCGGGTTACTGGTACGGAACGCTGAAGTCGGAACTCGACAAGGCCCGGTCGCAAGGAGCATGGGCTTTTTTGGAGATTGACGTGCAGGGGGCGCTGCGGGTGATGGAAGCCTACCCGGACGCCGTCTCGATTTTTTTGAGAACATCTTCGCAGGAAGAATACGAGCGGCGGCTGCGCGGCCGCGGTACGGAATCGGAAGAGGTCATTCGCCGTCGTCTCAAAACGGCCGAGAACGAATTGAAGCACGCGGAACGTTACCGCTACCAGGTGGTCAACGACAATCTGGACGACGCGGTGCGGGAAATCGCGGGGATCTTTTCTCAGGTGGAGAGTCAATCGCATGTTGGATGAATTGAAAGAGGAACAGATCGTCAACAAGGTCGGCGGACGGTTCAAGTTGTCTTCGCTGATTCAGAAACGCTGGGTGGCGCTCAATCGCGGGGCCCGTCCGCTGGTCGAATTGCCGACCAAGAACACGATGGAAATCGTCGTGGCCGAGATCATGCAGGACAAAATTTTCCTCGACGAATCGGGCAGTCTGGCCACCGCCGAGGAAGCCGAGGCCAATCGCATCACGGCCGGCGGCCCGTCGCTCGACGATCTGTGAGAGTCAGGCTTATCGTCGGTGTCCAAAAAACATAACGAATACGCAAGCCCACCGATGGCCGTCGGTGGGCTTCTTTGAGGTTACGAATCCTGGAATACCGCGTCTGGAAGTGTTCGCATCATGCTTGAAGGTCGCGAAATCGTACTGGGAGTGACAGGGGGGATCGCCGCCTACAAAGCGGCCGATCTGGCCAGCAAGCTTGTGCAGGCAGGAGCCGGCGTCTCCGTGGTGATGACCCGTTCCGCCCGAAAATTCATCGGCGCGATGACCTTTGAAGCACTTACTGGCCGCCCGGTGCATTGGCGGACTTTTACTCCCCGCGAACATCATGTTGGGGAGCATATCGGTCTGGCACGTCGCGGCGAACTGCTGGTCGTTGCACCAGCCAGCGCGAACTACATGGCAAAGGCAGCCCACGGTCTGGCGGATGATCTTCTGTCGACGCTGACGCTCAGCTTTACCGGTCCCATTTTGCTCGCACCGGCGATGAACGTTGAGATGTGGGGCAAGGCTGCCGTCGCGCGGAACGTCGCACAATTGAAGGAAGACGGTGTGCAGTTCGTCGAGCCTGGTTCCGGCTGGCTCAGTTGCCGCGTAGTCGGCACCGGCCGTATGGCCGAACCGTTGGAGATTCTCGAACGAATCAAATCGGTCCTTCCCGCGAAGTGATTTCTGATACGCTGTATTCCGACGGCAAGCCGTCGGCTTGGAAGATTTTCAAGTCTTCCAATCTATGCTGGTTCTTCCCTGATACCTGAATCCTGACCCCTATCCCCCTTTTCCGCATGCGCATCCTCATCACCGCCGGGCCGACGCGCGAATATCTAGATGACGTCCGTTACCTGTCGAACGACAGCAGCGGACGAATGGGGTACGCATTGGCGGAAGCGGCGATTGCCCACGGCCACGAAGTGATTCTGGTCAGCGGTCCGGTGCACCTCGACGCCCCCGTCAATTGCGACGTTGTGCCGGTGGAGACGACCGCGCAAATGAAAGATGCCTGCATGGCCCGCTTCGTCAATTGCGATGGTGTGATCGCGGCGGCGGCCGTGTGCGACTACAAGCCGCGGAACCGCATTGCCGGCAAGATCGCCAAGACCGGCGACCCGATTGTCCTCGAGATGATCGAAACCGACGACGTGCTGGCGGAACTGGGCCGGCAGAAGGGAAACCGCTGGGTGGTCGGCTTCGCGCTCGAAGCGACCAACGCGCGCGAGAACGCCCTGCAGAAGCTGCGCGCGAAAAACTGCGATTGGATCATCGTCAATGGTCCGGCCGCCATCGGGGCCGAGACGAACGCCGTGGAGATCATGGACCGGGAAGGGGAAGTCTCCAGCACCGCGTCCGGCACGAAGCACGACGTCGCGAAGGCACTGATCGCCTGGATCGAGCAGCACGTGACGCGCTGAGAAGGTACTGCCGTGAGCCGTTCGTGCGAGACCGACGACACGTCGTCGGCTTGGAATCGGTTCACTCGATAAGGCAGACCGTCAGCGAGCCCCCAGCTTGGCTGAAGTCACGGTGATCGCTTTCAGGGGTGAGAATCGAATGTTCCGGTTATATGGACGCTGACCGCTGAAAGCTGGGTGCCAGCTGCTGCAAGTGCCCGTCGAGCCGTTCCAATCGTTTCGATCCGACCCGGTGTTGCCGAAACTCAACGCCCCGCGTTCCGCTGCGGCAGCATGCCGCGCGATCTGTGCTAGGCTTGCGGTGACTGGGAGTAACGCACCCTCGCCACAGACCAAGTTCCCTGGGGAATCTGAGACGGGCGGCGTTTCGTGGATGTTGCCATGCGGCGGCCCCTGCCGGGGTTGTCTGGCGGTCGGCATTCCGGATCACGCTGCGCGCCTCGGATTCCCCAGAACTTTTTGCGGCATGACGCATTGCTCTCACGGTATTGCGTTTGGGAAGAAAAGATTGCTTGCGGCAGGTGGACGACGGCAGGAGCGTACGTTCGCCGCGGCATCAATGTTGTTCCTCGATTTCTCCTCAGAAACTGGACCATGGACCTCCGACGCCTCAGGACGGATCTACTGGCCTTGGCTTTGCTGGCCGCCACGGTTTTCGTGGGGCTGAGCCTGGCAGGCTATGATCCCGCGGACCCCCCCGCGCGGAACGTCTATCCGTTGCGCGCCGAGACGGTCAACCTCGCCGGTCCCTACGGAGCAGTGGTCGCCCATTACCTGCGCCAGGGGCTCGGACTGGGGGCGTGGTCTCTGCTGGCCTTGATGGTCACGGCAGACCTGCGGCTTTTCTCTCGCGCGGTGTCGAGCGATCATTGGCTGCGCTGGATCGGCGCGCTCTTCGCTTTGACTGGTGTGTGCATCGCGCTGCAAATTCTCGCGCATGGGTTAGATCCTAGCTCTCTGGCCGGGAGCGGGGGCTACGCGGGGGCGTATGCGTCGGTGTTGCTCGAACGGCATCTTTCGACGACTGGAACATTGATCATCGCGGGCGCGCTCGCGCTGGCGGGATTGCTCCTCTCGGGAGATATTGTGGTTTTGAAGATCGTGACCGCCGTTCTTCTGGCACCGGTGAAGTTGATTCGCTGGACAATCTTTGGCCGGCGCGACACTTCCAAAGACGATGTCACCGAACTAACCGCCGCCGGCGGCGCGGAAGAACCCGACCCCGAGACCGAAGAAGACTCCGCGTCCGCGGAGGAAGAAGAGGACGAAGTTCCCGCCAAACCTGTTCCGGTGCGCCGTCCGCCGATCAAGGTGAATCCGCCGGCCGCAAAGTCGATGCGCGACGAAGTGATCGAAAGGCTCGAAGCCGGGAGCTTGCGCCGTACGAACGACTACGAACTCCCCGGCCTCGACCTGCTGGAAGAAGCCGAGGAGTTTCCCTACGAACTGCTGGCGGAGAAAGCGCAAGGGGCCGCGGCAACGCTCGAAAAGACCTTTCAGGATTTCGGGCTGAATGTCCGGGTGGTTGAAATCGACACCGGACCGGTCGTCACGCAATTTGAACTGGAACTGGAAGCGGGGCTCAAGCTCTCGAAGGTGACGGCGCTCGCCGATGACCTCGCGATCGCGCTCCGCGTTCCTTCGGTCCGCGTGGTGCCGTCGATTCCCGGTAAGAACACCGTCGGCGTGGAAGTGCCGAATGAAAAGCAGGTCATGGTTCGACTTAAAGAACTCATCGAAGCCTGTCCGGAAGTCTCGGAGAAGATGCGCATCCCGATTTATCTCGGCAAGGATGTCAGCGGACATCCCCTGGTGGTCGACCTGACGAAGATGCCGCACCTGCTTATCGCGGGACGAACCGGCACCGGTAAGAGCGTCTGCCTCAACACGTTGATCATTTCGATGTTGATGACTCGCAGTCCGGACCAGGTGAAGATGCTGATGATCGACCCGAAGATGGTCGAACTCAGCCCGTACAAACGGGTTCCGCACCTGATGCATCCGGTGATTACCGACATGAAAAAGGCGGAAGCGGTGCTCGCCTGGGCCGTTGATAAAATGGAGGAACGGTATGACTTGCTCGCAAGATGCGGGGTGCGCCACCTGGACAGCTACAACAAGCTGGGCAGAGATAAAGTGTTGGAACGGCTCGGAATTGAGGAAGATTCCGACGAGGCCGAGCGCGTCCCCGAGTCGATGCCCTATATCGTCATCGTGGCTGACGAAATGGCCGATATGATGATGACGTCCGGGAAGGACGTGGAAGGGCATATCATCCGGCTGGCTCAGAAGTCGCGTGCTGTCGGCATCCACCTGGTGCTGGCAACGCAAAAGCCGACCGTCGATGTGATCACTGGGTTGATCAAGTCGAACCTGCCGGCGCGAATCTCCTTCCAGGTCTCCAGCCGGACCGACAGCCGGGTGGTGCTCGACGAAATGGGGGCCGAGCGGCTGCTGGGGAACGGTGACATGCTATACCTCGCTCCGGGCACAAGCCATCTGACCCGGGCGCAGGGAACGTATGTCGGTGATGAGGAAGTCAACAGTGTGATCGAGTTCTTCGGCGATTACGAGCCGGAGTACAGCACCGAGTTGGCTCAGCTGGGTGCATCATCCGGCAAAGGGAAGACCGATTCCGATTCGCTCCGCAGCCGGGATGAACTGTACGAGCAGGCGATTGATGTTGTCATTCGCGAAGGACGGGGAAGCGTCTCGCTGTTACAGCGGGCGCTCGGCATTGGCTACGGGCGCGGAGCCCGGCTGATCGATTACATGGCGGAAGACGGCATCGTCGGAGAATACAACGGTTCGCAGGCCCGCGAAGTGCTCTACACCTGGGAGCAGTGGGAAGCGATCAAGTCGGGTCAGGATCTGGAAGAAGTGGAAGCCTGATTTCGGCGCGGCGCTCCGCGGAGTCGGGGGCTGCCGCAAGTGATACGGGTAGAAACCATGCAAGTGGTTTCAAAACTGGGAGGGCGAGGGGGCACCGCCCGGAGGGTGGTCCGCCGAGCCGCTGCATCCGAAAGTCTCTGGTTGTGGCGGCTCCACAGGAGTGTCGCCCTCCCAAAGACAAGGTATTGAAACTGCCTCTACACATTGACTGCCGCGTTTGATCGTAGTGGAAAGGGAAGCATGATGCTCATCCCGTTGCTAGTGCGAAAAGCATGCACATTGCTCGTCCCGGTCATTGCCTTTGCGGCCGCGATGATTCCCGATAACCCGACCGCGCTCGTCTCGTTTCTGGGATGCCTCATCGAGGCGCCGGGACCGTCAGGGCTGTAGGCACGGGACTCACTGCGATAAACACAAATACCCTCAGACCGCTCGCGCGATCTGAGGGTTGTTCGTTGCGCGTGGCTTACGCCGCCACCGTCAATTTGCGGCCCACGTCAGCACCTTCGTCGACTCCACGTGCTTCATCAGCTCTTCCTTGTCGAGGAAGTAGGTCGGCTTCATCTGCCCCTTGCTGAACAGCTTCTCGGCCTGGTCGTCGAAATGTTTGCTCTGGGGATCGTCGCTGTTGCCGAGCGGCAGCACTGTCCAGGACTTCGGCGGGTTGGATAGCAAAACAATTTGCGTCGAGGTCTGGCCGCCACGGCCGATGAACGTTTTGTCGTCGCCGTTCTTGTCGAAGCCGACCGCGCGTGGCGTGGCGATGCCGTCGACCGACCCACCCCCGACCGGCCAAGTTTCCTTGGCTCCCTTGCGACCGACGCGATACACGTCGCCGTAGGCCACGTCGAACCGGCCGAAGTCGGACTTCAATTTGTCGGCGCTTGGCTTGAGCGCGGCCAGAATCAACTTGCCATTCACATGCTTCGGCGGCGGGAAGCCGGCCCGGTCGTACAGTTTGACGAGATCGTCTCCTGCGTAAATCTGATCCTTCCAATAGTGATAGGCGATCGCTTCCTTGGTGGTCGGTTCGCAACGTCCATTCCATTGCAGAATGACCTCGCAGAACTTCGCGAGATCGGTGTCCTTCTTCATGTCATCATCGGCGCTTTGCCATGCCTCTTTGAGCATCTTCTGCCAGACGTCGGCTCCGTAGACCTGCGGATTCATGGCGATGCCGATCGCTTCTTCGACGGTCAAATCTTTCTCGGCATCGAGCAGGTTGAGGCACATCGCCGCCCGCTGATGCAGCGGGTTGTCGTTGCGGTCGCTTTCTTTCAGGCTGACATAGCCGTTGAACAGCCACGGACGATCCTTGTAGTCCGCCAGCTTGAGCGGAATCCCTTTTGCGAGGAACTGCGGGCTGACATTGCAGTTTTGCATGTAGCCGGTGGGGGGATTGCGGAATTGAATCAGATCCTCGAACGGATGAATGCCCCGCCACTCGGTCTTCGACGTATTGCCCGCGAGCGGCTTCTTGTAATCGAATTGGGGATCGCGCTGCGGGACACGACCGTTCCGCACGTAGAAGATATCGCCCTCAACCGTCGCGACCATCACGTTCTGTTCCATCAGTTGCAGCTTGGCCAGCGCATTCTTCATTTCGTTGAGGTTCTTGGCGATCATTGTTTCGTAGGTCTGATCCGCCAATCCCACTTCGTCGAAGTACGGCAGCTTGAGTACATAGGCCTTGCCATCCTTGCGAGCCACGACCGGACCATGGTGTGTGTATTCGAGATCGATTGACTTCTCGATGACTTTATCCCCTTCCTTGACGCGAATGATCTCGGTCTTGACGGTCATGTCCCGCCATTTTCCGTCATATTTGTACTGGCGGGCGTTGTCCGGATTGATTTCTTCTTCATAGCAGTCGGCCGCGTCCGGACCGCCGGTAGTCATGGCGATCGAGCAATACCGGCTATGCCCCAGCGACGGAATCGGCATGCCGGGAATTGCCATGCCGGAGATTTCCAGTTCGCCGCCGTACAGCCGTGCTTCGTAGAAACGGAAGGCTCCGTACCAGCTGAGGTGCGGGTCGATGAGCGCGATCGGCGCTTTGTACGCCGTCCGTCCCGGCGCGACGACCCACTCGTTCGAGCCGCGATACCCCACGTCGTCCGGCTTCACGCCGCCTCGCATCATGTCGCCGCCGGCATCCCCTTCCGGCCAACCCCAGATGATGTAACGTCCGAGCGCGACGCACATCCACGGCTCAAGCGCCGGCGCCCAGGCGGGCACCTTATCGGGATGCTCTTTCATGTACTGCTTCACGCCGGCCTGGTACGCCTCCATGATCGCCCGCGACTTCGCGCTCAGTTGCGGATACTTTTCCTTCGCGATATTCGCATGCTGCCAGAGACGCTGCCGCCAGTCGTCGCGGAGATTGCTGGGACCAAAGAACTCCGACATCCGGCCTGTCGCCCGCAAGTACTGCTTGAGCAGTTCTTCCAGCCGGTCTTCCGCCTGGACGTACCCCATGCCGTAACAGGCCCCCGCGGCGGTCTCGGCGAAGATGTGCGGCGTGCCGAAATCGTCCCGATGGATCGTGATCTCCTCCGCAGGTGATCGGCTTGCAGTCACGGCGACCGCGGCAACTAGGATGAACAGGACCGACAAGCAACGGGGCATCTTCAAGGCGGGCATCATCTCTCTCCACGGGTTAAGCAGCGGAATTCCGTGAACACGGAACGAATGGGTGAACTTCGATTCTAAAGCGGCGGGTGACCGACGGACAAACCTAACCGTGGCCGAGCGGCGTCATTTGGTCTACCCGCGAAATCGTTTGGAGGTTTCAACCGAAAGAGGCCAAACATTCGGGAAACCTCCGCGTTAGTTGGCCCTTCGGATTGCGGATGTCTAAAATAGCGGGCACAGCATCCCCCGGCCGAAGAGAAGAATTGATCGGCCGATCACGTATCAAACGGAAAGCAGCGAGTATGCAGACCGATTCCCGGCTCCAAGCAATCGCCGAGAAAGTCGCGGCGGGCGAAAGGATCACCTTCGATGAAGGGGTGTTCCTCGACGAGAAGGTCGATCTCCTCGCGCTCGGGCGGCTGGCGAACGTCATCCGTGAGCGAAAGAACGGAAACTTCGCCTACTACAACACAAACGTCCACCTCAACCCGACCAACGTCTGCGTCTACCGTTGCACGTTTTGTGCGTTCCGCTCCGACCTGCGCGACGAAAAGAGCTACGTGTTCACCGACGACATGATCCGCGACCGGGTGCTCGAAGCCAAGGCGAACGGCGCGACCGAGATTCACGTTGTCGGCGGACTGCATCACCTGAAAAAATTCGACTGGTATCTCAACGTCATCCGCGTGATCCATGAGACCTATCCCGAGCTCCACATTAAGGCCTGGACGCCGGTCGAAATTCACTGGTTCAGCTACATGGCGAAGAAGCCGATCCGCTGGGTGCTCGAACAAATGATCGACGCGGGACTCGGCAGCATGCCGGGGGGCGGGGCGGAGATTTTTCATCCCGAAGTCCGCGAGAAAATCTGCGAGCACAAATCCGACGCCGAGCGCTGGATCGAAATCCACCGCGAGGCACATGCTCTGGGGCTGCGGACCAACGCCACAATGCTCTACGGCCACGTCGAGCAGGCACGGCATCGTGTCGATCATCTCTGCCGGCTGCGCGAACTGCAGGATGAGACCGGCGGCTTTCAAACCTTCATCCCGCTGGCGTTCCATCCGGAAAACACGGGGCTCGCGCACATTCCCAAGGCAAGCGGCCTGATGGACCTGCGAATGGTCGCGCTCGCGCGACTGATGCTCGACAACTTCGACCACATCAAAGCCTATTGGATCATGCTCGGCGAGAAGACGGCGCAGGTGGCGCTCAGCTTCGGAGCCGATGACATCGACGGCACGGTCGTGCATGAGTTGATCTACCACGATGCCGGGGCCAAGACGCCGGAAGGGCTGACCGTCGAGCAGCTGCACCAGTTGATCCGCGAAGCAGGCCGCGAGCCGGTCGAGCGCGACACACTTTATCGACGCGTGATTCGGGACGGCGCACGCTGGAGCATCGGCGAACCGATTCTCGCCGGTGCATTGTCATCCTGAGGTCTGAAGCCTGGCCACCTGAAGCCAAATTTTCCATGACCGACAAACTTCCCCGCACCAGCAGCCGCGAGTTGCAGTTCGAGCATGGCGTCGCCATCGGCATTAGCAACCGCTGGCGGAAGGGGCAGTATTGCTCGATCCTCACCGAAGCGGGAATTGTCGGTTGCGGGATTTACGATTTGAAAACGCCGGCCGAATTCGGCCAGGCGATCGCCATCGCGAAAGGGACACCCGCCGCGCCGCTGACCGAACCGGAAGACTTGTTTAACGCCCGCATCGTCGGACTCACGCCGCAGGCGGAGGCGCTGGGAATTAAAGTGGGAATGACCGGCCGTGAGGCGGTCGAACTGATGCTGCAAGCAGGAGAGAAAGAACCGCAATGAATCCAGCCGTGCCAAAGCTGCAAGTGAAGACGATTGACCATGTGACGCTCGTGGTGCAGGATCTCGAGCGGAGCCGGAAGTTTTATGTGGACCTGCTTGGGATGGAGATGCTCGCCCGGCCGAACTTCTCGTTCGCGGGGAGTTGGTTTCGCGCCGGAAAGACCGAGATTCATTTGATTCTGGAGCACGAGGAATCGGGCAAAGCAGGGCGGCTCGATTCGCAGCACCGCGCCTCCAGCCGAAGCCAGCATTTCGCGTTCGAAGTGGCGGACAGTCGGCAGGCGGCCGAATGGCTGGCTCAACAGGGTGTGGCGATTCTCTCCGGTCCCAAGGCACGCCCGGACGGTGCCGTGCAGACGTTTGTGCAGGATCCGGACGGGCATGTCGTCGAGTTGTGTTCGCCCCCCAAGCCGGCTTGAGAGATCGGTCAAACCGCCCGGAAATAAGTTCGGGCAATGGCGGGTCAGGGCACCGGAAATCGTGCAGGCTGCCGCCAATTTCCGATTCTCGTGGCGAG
Organism: uncultured Planctomycetaceae bacterium; assembly: GCA_964626885.1. Classification (GTDB taxonomy): domain Bacteria; phylum Planctomycetota; class Planctomycetia; order Planctomycetales; family Planctomycetaceae; genus CAZVJA01. The sequence continues at coordinate 12,869 of CAZVJA010000045.1, forward strand.
GCGAAAAGTAGCTCTGGAAAGCAGTCCTGCCGGTCGCCTATACTCGAAAACTGGCTGGGATGTTCCCCGCGGGCCTCTATTTCGGAAGGGAATGCCAGCTGTTCATCCTCAGCCAACGCCGAACACCATTGGGAGCAGTGACCCCGTCATGTCGGGACTTTCAAAAAAGGTCATCTTCGGTTCGATCGGGGCTGCCGGCCTGGTGGGAGTGCTCGCGATTGTTGACGTCATCATCGGATTCCCATTCAAGGGACAGATGACGATGGACATTCTGTTTCTGCTCGCCGCCGCGGCGATTGGCTACATGGCCTACGACGCGTACCAGGATCTCAAATAGCCGCTTCGGGCATTACAGATCGAGATCGTCGGCGAAGGTCGCCTCTTCCATGATGATCCGATAACGCTCCCCCGCGTCTTTGCCGAGCAACTGGTGGAACGTCTTGTCGGCCTCGAGCTGGCTTTCAATATCGACCCGCAGCAGGGTGCGCACCTTGGGATCGAGCGTCGTTTCCTTCAACTGCTTGGCGTCCATTTCCCCCAAGCCTTTGAAGCGGTAGATGTCCACCTTGCGATGCTCGCCGAGCTGCGCCAGCAGTTTGTCTTTCTCGGCGTCATCCTGTGCGTAAAACGTTTCGCTGTTGGTGACAAGTCGATACAGCGGCGGCTGGGCGATGTACAGTTTTCCCTGCGAGACCAACTCGCGCATGTGTCGGAAGAAGAACGTCAGGAGCAGGGTGCTGATGTGATACCCGTCGCTGTCGGCATCCATCAACAGAATGATACGGCCGTAGCGGAGCTTGTGGATGTCGAACGTCGGACCGATGCCGGTGCCGAGTGTTTCGACGAGATCCTTCACTTCCTGATTGTCGAGAATCTTCGAGATGTTGAGCGCTTCGGTGTTGAGAATTTTCCCGCGCAGGGGGAGTACCGCCTGGTTGCGGTTGTCGCGTCCCATTGCGGCGGTCCCGCCGGCGGAATCCCCTTCGACGATGAACAGCTCCGACTTGTCGGCGTCGTGGGAACGGCAGTCGAGCAGCTTGCCCGGAAGGTTGTTTTTGCGGGTGCCGGGTATTTTGCGGCGTACTTCGCTGGCCGCATCGCGACTGGCGAGCCGCGCGCGGGCGGCCAAGACGATTCGACCGTTGATGGCATCGGCGATCGACGGGTTGTTGTTCAACCAGGTTTCGAGTCCGGGACGGACCAACCCCTCGACCATCGAGGCCATCTCGGGGTTGTTCAACTTTTCCTTCGTCTGTCCCTGGAACATCGGGTCGGCATGGAAGACCGAGAGAATCGCAATGCACCCTTCGCGGATGTCTTCGCCGGTGATCGCCAGCCCCTTGTGTTTGATATCATGCACGTCCATGTAATTTTTAACCGCCCGGGCGATGCCGGTCCGCAGGCCGCTCTCGTGCGTGCCGCCGGCATGCGTGCGAATGCCGTTGACATAGCTGCGAATCTGTTCGTCGGCCGATTCGGTCCAGCGAAGCACCACCTCGATGCGCGTCTTTCCCTCGTCCTTTTCGGCTGCGAAGATCTGCTCATGCACCGGACGTTTCTGGCTTTCGGCGGTGATTTTGTCGAGATAGGCTTGGATGCCGTCCGGGTGCGACAGCTCGTGCGTTTCGTTCTTCGTTTCATCATGAAACGTAATCTTCAGGCCGCCGTGAATGAACGAAATGTCTTCCAGATGCTGGCGGATCAGGTCGCTGCTGAACTGCACCCGCCGGAAGATTTCGTCGTCGGGGCGGAAGAAGATCGACGTGCCATGCCCGCGGAACGGCTTGACCTTTTTGACTTCCGTGGTCGGCTTGCCCCGCTTGAAGCGCTGCGTCCACTCGTGCCCGTCGCGGTGCACCGTCGCCACCAGTTCCGAAGACAGCGCATTTACCACGGATGAACCGACCCCGTGCAATCCGCCGCTGCGGGCATAGTTCTTGTCCGAGAATTTGCCTCCGGCATGCAGCGTGGTGAGGATCACCTCCAGCGCCGACTTTTTGATCTTCGGATGTTTTTCGACCGGGATGCCGCGGCCGTTGTCGGTGACGGTGAGCGAAGACCCATCCTTGTGCAGCGTAACGACAATGCGGTCGGCCGCTTCCGCAAGGTATTCGTCGACCGAGTTGTCGACGATTTCCCAGAGGAGGTGATGCAATCCGCGCACGTCGACGCCGCCGATGTACATCGATGGTCGCCGTCGGACCGCTTCGAGTCCTTCCAGAACTTCGATATCGGCGGAGCTGTAACTTCCTTTGGGCTTGACCCGACTCGATTTCTCAACTGTGGCCATAGGTCTTCAGGGGTTGGGATTTTAGGGTGCGAGGGTGCTAAGTTTTCAGGGGTTGAAGATATTGCGAATTTCGGATTCCCGACTTTGGACCTTGGGCTCGGGACCATTCATACTTCCTCAATCTGCTCCCAGTCGATCAGCTCGATTTCGGGGCGAACGACGGTTTCGAATTTGTTGCGAGCGCTGGTACGGACGCCCTTTCCGCCGCGGGAGGTGACGGAATACTTCATCTGCCCGAAGCTGAGCGTCTTGCCGTTCGAATTGGTGACTCGCAGGCAGTCGCTCGGACGGGTCAGTTGCACCGCGCCGAGCACGACGTCTTGCGGAGCGAGCTTGATGCCGCGGACCCCTTTGCCGGGACCGCCGAGCACCGGCACTTCGTCGATCTTGAAGTGCAGCACGCGGGCTCCCTTGGTCGCGAGGAACATGGTGTCGGCCTCGCGCACCAGATCGACATAGACGACTTTGTCTCCCGGCCGCAGACGGCAGAATTTGCGTCCCACCTTTGTCGAAGGCGCGCGGAACGGGCTCAATGACAGGCGCATCACTTGCCCGTTCTGCGTAACGATCAACAGAAACGGCGCGGGGGTCGGCTGCTTGCGGACCGCGCGGTCCTCGGGAGTGAAGCGGGAATCGGTGGAGACCGCGGCGACGATGTTCGCACCGTCCGCCACGCGGACCATTTTTGATAGCGGGTCGCCGTAGCCTGTCGACGCGGGAACTTGATCCATCGGAATCGTGTAGGCGATGCCGTCGCTGGAGAAGAGGATGATGTTGTCGAGCGTATTGCCGGGGGCGACGGCGAGGACTTCGTCCCCTTCGCGAACGCGGGTTCCTTCGACCGATTGCAGCCGTCCAACCCGCTTCAGCCATCCGTCACGCGTGACGACGACATTCGTATTTTCGCGGACGATGTAAGCCTGCGGATCATATTCGCTGATTTCCTCGAGCGAGCCGATCGACGTGCGACGTGAGTCGCCGTAGCGGTCGACCAGTTCCTCCAGCTCATTCCGCACGACTTTCCAGAGACGGGCCTTCGACGAGAGGATTTTACGGATCTCTTCCGCCTCCGCCTGTTTCTCCTTCAACTCCTGAAGGATCTTGTCGATTTCGAGCTGCGAGATGCGGTACAGCTGCATTTCGAGGATGGCGTTCGTCTGTTCTTCATCGAGCGGGAACTCCTTCATCAATTTTTGGGCGGCATCCTGCTTTCCCTGACTGTTGCGGATGATCTTCAAGGCCTTTTCGAGACCTTTGAAGATGATTGCAAACCCTTTGAGGATGTGGATCCGCCGTTCGAGCTGCCGCAACTGATACTCAAACCGCCGCGTCACCGTCTTGAAGCGGAAGTCGAGGAAATGCTGCAACAGCTCGACCAGGCTGACGCGGGCCGGCGTGAGCACCCCATGCTCGTCGGGAACGAGACAGGTGGTGTTGAACGCGAAGTTCTGCTCGAGGGTGGTGTGCTTGTAGAGGTAGGCCATCACCGCGTCGGGGTCGGCTCCCGACTTGATCTCCAGCGTGAGCCGGAGCCCGTGCTTGTCACTGCTTTCATCGGCCACTGCCACAAGTTGAGGGAGTTTTCGGCTGGCGATGATGTCGCCAATCGACGCCAGCAGCGGGCCGGTCTCGACACCATAGGGAACCGATTGAATCACGATGGTCGGCGGTCCCTCGCCGCGGCGCGGCTTCTCAGCCTTCCATTCGCCGCGAACTTTGATCGACCCGCGCCCTTCCTCATAGGCCAACCGCAGCGATTTGCGATCAGTAACGACCCGCCCTCCGAGCGGGAAATCGGGCCCTTTCACGTATTTCATCAGCTGCGCGACGGTGGAGTCTGGATGCTCGATCAGATGCACGCAGGCTTTGACCACTTCCCCCAGATTGTGAGGAGGAATGTTCGTCGCCATTCCGACGGCGATGCCCTGTGTTCCATTCACCAGCAGGTTTGGGTATCGGGCGGGGAGCACGACCGGCTCATCACGGGCGGCGTCGTATGTCGGCCGCATCTCCACGGTCTCGAACCGCAGCTCGTTCATCAAGTGCTCGGCGATCGCCGTGAGCTTGGCTTCGGTGTAGCGCGCGGCGGCTGCCGGAAGACCGATGATCGAGCCGAAATTCCCCTGACCATTCACCAGGGGATAACGCAGGCTGAAATCCTGAGCGAGACGGACGAGGGCGTCATAAACCGCCGATTCCCCGTGCGGATGGTAGTTGCCGGTGGTGTCGCCGCAAATCTTCGCGGATTTACGCGGTTTACCATCGGCTGTAAGACGGAGGTCGTGGTACAGCACGTACATGATCCGTCGCTGTACCGGCTTGAGGCCATCCCGGACGTCGGGCAGGGCACGGGAGGTGATGACCGACAATGCGTAATTGAGGTAACGTCTGCGGGTTTCGTGGCTGAGGGAAACGTACTGGATACGGTCGTAACTCTCGCCCGCTTGTGAGCTGTTGTCGCCGTTACTGCCGCTGGTGGTCTTCCGCGTCTTCCTTGCCAAAGCCCTCACTCCTGCCCGTCTGCCGCGAACACTCCGTCGCGGGATTCTTATGGTTTTAGATGAACGATTGGACCAGGTTTTCCGGGTCGATCGACCGGTGGGATTGTAGCAATTGTAGCGGTCGAATCACAGGGATTACCGGTTGTAACGCTTTCTCCGGCATGGCATTCGGGAAAGCAAGCCGAACCGGTATCTTGTGACTCAAAAGACTCATCGGAACGATCGTCACCGGCCGAAAGTTTGTACTGATTCTCGGGCGTGTCCTCATGGATGAGGGTGACGTGAACCGTCCGCCCGAAGATCGAAAACCAGTTCGGCCGCACGTTGACCCAGGGAGGGATCAGATGGCTCGATTGCATCTTCGAGCAGTCGCGTTGACCGTCGTATTGTCCGCGTGGACATTGCACGGCGCGCAGGCACAGCAACCGGGAAATTACTCAAGAAACGGAGCCCCGGCTCGTCTTCCCGAATACAGCCGCAATTCGCGGCCCATTTCGGGGGCATCACGTTCTTACGGAACCGCTCAGCCGGTTTACTATGTCCAGGAGGGAACCAACGTTCCCGGCCAGGCTCCTGTGCAGCCGGATGTCGCGAACCGCGCCGTCCCGGGCTACCCCTACCTGAACGCTCCGATGTATTCCTCGCCGCGGCAGAACGTTCCTTACCAGACCGGCGGCGCGGTGATAACGAACCAGGCGTTCGATCCGCACGAAATGCTTTATGCGCACAAATACAAGGCGATGTATCCCCCGTACTACTACCAGGTCCGCGGTCATTGGAAGGTGACTCCGTGGGGCGTCGCGCAATGCGAAGACTGGAAGCTGCGGGGAACCGTCGTCACCGTGAAATACAACTCACACGTCAGCCCGTTGGCGGGATTCTGTCCGCCGGCGATTCGCTAGTGAACCACCGCGAGCACAACTTTGCAAAGAGTGATCGTGCTCGAATACCGAACTCAACTCAAAACCGTGGGATAATGACTATGCGTACGATCACTTGGAGCCTGACGGGCCTGGCGCTGTCGGCCGGACTTTTACTCTGCTTCGCGCCGGGAATGTCCCGAGCCGACGACGGCTCCGCGCTGGGGAGAGTGCGCATCTCCGATCGCACCGCCGGTCAAGGACGGATTGTTCAGACCAGCGAGACGACCACCGGTCCGGTATTGAACCTGAGCGGGAACCCCGTGGTCGACTACGTACGGACCTCCCGCTTCGAACATCAACTCGAAAAGCAGGCGCAGTGCGAATGTGACGAATGCCAGAACGGCGACTGCGATTCGTCACGTTACAGCCCTTGCTACCGTCGATTCGGATACTTTATTCCCACCGGGGGATGCGGTGAGGGTGTCCAGTGCATGCGACATTACGGCATGGACTACGCCGTCAATCCCGAATACTTCGATCAGCGTGACGGCAAGCTCTACTCGGCCCAGGGATACGGTGCTCCAATGGCTGTGCCGCTGGCGCCGAACGTGGGATACACCTACAACCACGGTTGGGGCATCCCATCGAGCCGGCTGACGCCGATCTCACGCTTCGCTCCGCACCCGATGTATCTCCGGCAACAATAAGCAGGAACAAGACCAGCGGGCGGTAACAACGTTTATTCATACATGCAGCCGGTGACAATTGCGGCTTGCACGATTCGCGCCCGAACGGCGCTCTCTTCCGCGAATAATTCAGGAAACAGGACGATGCTAAAACACAACCTGAAAACACTTGCGGCCGCGGCGATCCTCGGCCTCTGCTCCGCAACGATCACCGATTTGCGGGCCGATGACCAAGCCCCGGTCGGCGTCGTGCGAATCTCCGATCAGGGAACCGCGAACTCCGGCAGCACCATGGCTCCCGTTCCCGAAAACGGATACGGATCTGGCCCATCCTGCGACGGCTGTAATGAATGCCAGCAGGGAAGCTCGTGTTACACTCCGTTGTGTGCCATGCTGCATTGCGATGGAGTGACCTATTCTCCCGACCATGGCTTCCGCCGCCCGGTCGTTGAGCATATCCAACGCATTCCGGTGGAATACCGTCGCTACTGGCCGACGAAGTGGTACGGCGAACCAGGTTCCGGTTTGGCCACCGGGAACAGTCCCTACCCCATGGTCTACACTCCGACCGATACGACGCAGCTGGGCTTCTATTATCAGCGCGTTCCGCAATGGCGGCCGAATCCGGGGATGATTCCGCCGCGCCCCTGGCCGTCGCAGTGGCATCGCCGCGAGGTCTGCAACAACTGCAACAACGGCATTCAGGAAAACGCCATCAACCAACCGCAGCCTGCTCCGGCGGAACCTGCTCCGGCAACCGTTCCTCAACAACAATCGCCGGTCGTTCCTCCGAATCCTCCTGCTGAGTCCACGGGACCGCAAGCTGCCTTCGAGCTGCCTCCCGCAGTCGAGGGAAGCGAAGAGATCGAGACCACGGGTACCTGAGGTATCACCAATTAATCGTGTGGATGGAAGCCCGTCGGTGACAAACCGGCGGGCTTTTTTGTTGAGTTGGCCGCGCGTTCAATTTCTTCTGAAGTTACGGTACGCCCCCGTTTGCGCCGGGTGCCTGGGGCGCTCACGTGCATTCCACTCCAAAAGAGGTTCACGGCCCCAGCCGGAGTTCGCGACTGAAATACTGTGTCCAAGCTCCAGCACGGTCAGCGTCCACTCTCATCGGCCCGCTCCAATTCCTTCCGCAACGTCTCGAATTTTGCCTTCAGGTCCGGTCCTCCCATTTCCGGGTAGAGAACTTTCGTCACTCCCAGAATCTTCCGGCACTCGTCAAACCGTTTCAGTCGCAGGCTGCACCGGGCGATGGAGTACGACGCTTCCAGCCACGCGCGGCTTCCCTGCTTTTCGGCCGCTTCAATTTTCCGCCAGAATGCCAGCGATTTTTCCGCGCATTCCGCCGTGCCGCAATCCATCAACAAACCCGCCACGGTTTTCACCAGCGGCAGATCGCGCGGATTGCGCTCCACGAGCGATTCGTAAATCGCAATCGCTTTCGTCGGCTGATTCGTCGCCAGGTACGCCTGCGCGAGACATCGGTCGAGCCGTTGGGCATCCGCCGCATTCAGTTCGGTTCGCCGTCTCGCCAGCTCTTCCGCGGCCTTCAATTGCAAGTTTCCGAGGCCACGCCGGGCGGTCGGCTCGATCGACGCTCCCACCTGCATCAAACCGTCAAGAATGCTCAACACCTCCCCGGGACTCGCGTCCGACAACCGGCGGACAAACGCCTCGGCCTGGTCCCAGCGCTGCTGTCCCGCCAACGACACGATTCGCAACTGGGCTCCTTGCGCAATCAGCGGTTGCCACGCCTCACCCCCCGCAACGGTCTGATTCGTCTTCTGGTTCTCACTCTTCTCAGCATTTGGTCGCGGCGCGCTCGCGAAGATCCTCGCCAATATCCGATCCGCGCGCACATAATCCGGGCGCGATTGTTTGAGAAGTATCCGTGCTAGACGGAGCGACAACTCCCCCTGCGGCAAAGCGAGAGGAGCCGGCTCCGCGGGAAACGTGGCTGCAAACTTCTCCAATTGACGAATGCCCTCCTGCTCCCACGACGCTCGTAACTGCCCGTTCGTGCGGACCTTTTCCAGAATCGCCTCGTAGCAACGCGCTGCGGCCGCCTGAGCCTCAAGCCCGTGCGGATGCGCTGCCGGGATCTCCGCGTACAGCTTCAATGCGGACTCGAATTCGCCTCGCTGTTCATCGAGGGCGGCGAGCATCCAGGTTGCGTCGATCGTCGTCGCATGGCCGGGGAACGCCTTGCGATGCGCCGCGAGCGCTGCCGCGAACTCGTTTCGTTGCCGTTCGTCGGCGGACTTTTCAAACAACTTCCCCAGGCACCAGGCCCCCAATAGATGTGCCTCCGCCGCGCGAGGTTGTTTCGGAAACTTCGCAGCCAATTCGCGAAAGGCTGCCGCCGCCGCTTCGTGCCGCTGCGCCTGCAACAGCATCGAGCTGCGCGTGTAACCTAGTTCAAAGGCTTGATCCTCTCGGCCCGACTTCGCCGCCCGGGCCGCGGCTCGCGTGTATTGATCGACCGCCGCGTCGATATCGCCGGCCGCGAAGGCCGCGCGCGCGGCGCGCACCAACTCCGCGATTTCCCCGCCGTAAAGAACGGTTTCCTGTGCCGAGTCGAGCAGCATCCGGCAGCGGTAGGCCCAGTAGCCGCCGACTTCCTTCTCCGCGCGGGAAACATCGGCTTTCATCTGCTCGAACAACTCATCCGGGAGCGACGCGTTTTCGGGGGACTTTTTCGCGACCGCGACTTCCCACATCCCGAGCACCGCTCGCACTCGCAAGAATTGCAGCTCTCCCGGTAGGCCGGGGCGCGTGTGGCCGTAGGTTACAAGTGTTCGGGCTGCTTCGTCCGGGCGCCCCTCGTCGATTTGAATCCGCGCCCGTTGCGCCGTCACGTCATCGAGCGCCCCCTGCGGCGGCCCCTCTTTTTCAATCGCGGCGAGCATCGCCAGCGCCTGCTTGTGGTCTCCCCGCAGGCGATTCGCTTCCGCCAGCTTCAACTGGCTCCGCCAGGTCAGCTCTTCCTCTTTTGGCCCTCCCGATAAGCGTCGCAGCCATTCGTCCGCCTCGAGCAGCCCCGCGACTCGCTCGGCCGATCCGCTCGCGAATAACTTTGCCCGTTCGACATTCGCGGTCCCCAGTTCAAACCGCACGTTGTTCAGCAGCGACCGTGCCTCGTGCGGCTTGATCTCATTGTCGTTGCCCCGGGCTGCTCCCGTCGCGCGCAGCCGCTCCGCCAAGATCCGTTCGACACCCGTCAGCTTGGCGATCGCCTCGTCCAACGTCGCGATGGCTTGGGCGTGGAGCTTCGCGTCATGCGGAAAGATTTCGGACTGCCAGCGGAGAAACTCTCCACGACCGGCGGGCAGCAGGGCGCGCTGCACTTCCAGCAGCAAGCGCTGCGGATGACGCGCAAACTTGCGCAGATGTTCGTCGAGCACCTGCTGCGCCCGGTCGAACAGTTCGGCACTTTCCTCTCCCGACGAGTGCCGTGCATGCTCCGCCAGGGTCCGCGACAGTTCCAACGTCAGCCGTGCCCGCAGGTTGTCGCTGATCTCCTTCGAGGCGAGTTTGTCGAGGCAGTACCCTTCCGCCACGCTGAACAACCCCCGCCGCCGCAACTGCTCGAAGTAGGTGGTTGTGACATCCTCGGCCCCGCGCGCGGCGGGGACGACGATCAGCCCCGCACTGAACAGCAAGGCACCGACCAGTGCCGCACTCAAGAATGATATTGAAGCACTGCGCATCATCCGACTTGTCCGGACTCGCTGCGTTTAGTTGGGTGGCACGCCCTGAGTCCTCGAAGGGCGTGGCAGACAGTTCTAGCAGGGCCAGTTCCACCGGCCGCAAAGTTCGAATAATGTTTGGTTTGAGCCGGACCTACCGCCCATGATCCTCTCGAAGCGCATCGATCACGCGAGGTACGTGAGTGGAAACCCACAGCTTGGCATCCTTCTCATCAAGCATCGCCTTCAGCAAGGGGACCGCGGCCGTTGCTCCTTCCATCTTCTCGAGAGCCAGCACAGCGGTCAGACGTCGTTCCCAATATCCTTCCTTTTGTTCAGGATCCAGATTGCCGGGCGGCGGCGATAACCACTTCATGACGAATTCCAGGTATCGGGCGCGATTCGCGCTGTTTCCCAGCATGTAAAGCGCCGCTGCAACGTGGATTCGTTCGTCCACCTCGGCATAGCCGTTGTCATTGGGCTTGAGTGGGGTATTGGCATCACTGAGCGATTCAAACTGATGCTGCAGCTCGGCCACCGTAGCGGCGTCATTGAAGCGAACCGCCTGCAAAGCGCTGATTAAATACAGCCGTACGGTTCGATCTGATTCCTTTCGGAGACCCGCCAACAGGTCGGAGCCGAGTGACCGAGCCTCTTCGCCGATTTCCCCGCTGATTTTCTCAATGACGTACGCGGCACGCATTCGAACTCTATGATCCGCATCCGCGAGCGCTTGCGCAAGTTTAGCTTGCGTCAACTCGAAATTCGAGCGGAAGAACGCAATCTGTTCTTCACCCGGCAGCCACATGCCCATTGTCGACCATCCCGCGATGTACTCCTTGGACTTCCGTGCGACCCCCGGAGCCACGAACTGCTCGCGATAATGGTCAACGTCGTACATCTTCATGAAATGGTCCCAACTTTGGGCATGTTCCGGGTAGCACCAGACAGTCAGGGGCATTGGTACAGGATCACGAGGATATGCAGACTCGAAATCGATGCAAGGTGGACGCTCGGGCGAGAGAAGCAGCTTCGTCAGATGTGATGCCTCCAGTGAGGGAACCTGAATGTGTTTGAACGTGTATTGCAATTTCTTCACGGCACCGAGCTTCACAAGCTCTTCACGGTGATACTGATACCGTTCGTACGATTCGCCGAGTGTGTAACCGGCGAGCCCGTCTTGAATTTTGTCCGGCTTCTCGAATGTTCTGTTCCAGTTGTGCTGCATACGCGAGCGATGATAGCGGATCTGGACCCAGGGTAGCCGTGCAATCACCACGGCGACCGCGAGCAGCAACACGGCGATGATTCCAAATCTTCTCAGGCGGATCTGCATACTTGCCACCCCTCTTAGTCAAGTAGGGCAGGTTCTACCAGCCGCGAAATATTCGAAGACGTCCGGTAAAACCGGACCTACGAAAGCTGGGCCAACCCAGCATCCGCCGCCAAACATGTTCACCGCGCGGTGTGCTTGTTCCGCAGATAATACAGGTGGCCGTCCTCGCCGCCGGCCAGCAGGTCCGGCACACCGTCGGCGTTCCAGTCGACAATCGTCGGGCTCACGTCGTGCCCCGAGATATTCCGCGAATCGATCTGGCCGAGATCCTCGAACAGCCACTTCCCGTCGCGCGTTTCGGTCTGCCGCAGTAAGTCGGCGTTCTTTGAGTTTACGAAGACGTCAAGTTTTCCATCCCGATCCCAGTCGACAACGCACAGTTTCCGCCGTCCGCTGCGGCCTCCTTCGCGATCGTTCAAACGCAACGGCTCTCCCTTGATGTCGCAGAGCACCCGCTTCGGCGGCAGCAGTACCAGCTCGCTGCCGCGCCGCTGCCTCTCGTAGAACGCCAGATACCCCTCGTGATCCATCATCACAAGATCGACCAGTCCGTCCTTGTTCCAGTCGACCGCTGCCGGCGTCGTTCGCCATTGCGTCGCGAGTTGATTCCCCTCCGGCTCCCACCAGTACCACTTCGGCTTCGGGGGCTTTGCTTCCCAAGCCACTTCGATCGGCTGCGCCGCCGCCAATCGCCGCGCGCGCCGCGGGCCGAGATTTTTGTACCAGTGCACCTTCCCCCAGATCGAATTCACGACCAGGTCCGGCAAACCGTCCATGTCCCAGTCGGCCACGCTCAACGTCGTGTAGCCCCACTTTGCTTCACATGGCCCTTGAATCGATCCGTTCGGCCCGGCCTGAATGCGGATCGTCTTTCCGTCGGCGTTCATCAGGACCGGTTCGGCAAGCCGCGGTTGTTCGACTCCCGGCCCGCTCAAGTTCTCGATGAACCCGATGTACCCCGCCGTATTGCCGCACAGAATGTCGTCATCCCCGTCGCCGTCCCAGTCGTAAGCTGCCGGTGCCGCGAGCGCCCCGAACTTCACTTCGTGTGCCTGCTGACGAAAATAGACCGGCGGCAAAAACTGCGGCGTGCCGTCGACGACGAATCCGTTGTGCTCGATGAGCGCCACCCGTCCGTCTTCGTCGCCGACGACCAGATCGACATCGCCATCTTCGTCCCAGTCGATCGCCATCGGGTTGATCATCTGCAAATCCATGGTGAGCGGCTGATCGCCGTACATCAGCCGCCGCCCTTCCGCGAACTTCGGTTCCCGCCGCGTGCCGACATTCTCGAAATAGGTGAAGCCGTCGAGAAACTCACCGCAGAGGAGATCGAGATCGCCGTCGCCGTCGAAGTCCGCCAGGTTCTGCCCCGGCCAGCCGTATGTTTCGACAGGTTTCTCACCGGCCATCAGTTGCTGCGCGTCGGCATAGGTGGGCGATTCGTCACTGCCGGTATTCCGCAGCCAGAAGACATACCCCTCCAGTCGTCCGCTGGTCCAGCGCCCTTCGCGATCGTACTTCGACCACCAGTCGTTCTTGCCGAAGTTCCCGAAGTTTGCCCACGAGCCGTGGCCGACGAGCAGGTCATGTTTGCCGTCGCCGTCGTAGTCGACCATTCGCCAGACGTTCGCGCGGACCTGTTCGACCCCGCCGACGATTCCTTTGGGATAAATTTCCTGCGTCGTGGCGGAATCTCCTTCGAGCATTCGTGTGTATTCTTTCGGCCCTGCGAGAAAGCGCGGCTTGCCATTGACGTATGAGACGGTCATGTGCTGCACCGCCGGGCCGATGCGCCGCCCCGGCTTGAAGATCGGAAACTTCACCCCCGGACCGGCGGGGTTCTCGAAGAGATATGTTCCGTTGTACGGCTTGTCGGAGCAGCCGATGAGCAGATCGAGATCGCCGTCGCTGTCGTAATCGACCGGCATCGGAAAGGCATACAGCCCGACGCCGAGATCGACCGACATCTCGGGGTTCTGGTACTCGATGCGGACCAGACCCGGCGCGGCTTCTTTCGCGGGCTGCTGTGCCCCGGGCTGTTGCGCGGCAAGTTGCCGTGCGCAGGTGGCGTTTGCCAACAAGATGAGCGATGTGACAAGAGCAAAAACGTGGTGAGTTTTTCGGTAAGTTGTCATACAGTTGATGATACCAGAGATGTTGCCCGCGCGTCGCAATCGACGGTGGTTTTCGAGGATGAAACGACAGGTGTTTTCAAAACGATGTCTTTGGGAGGGCGACGCTCCTGCGGAGCCGCCATAACGAGAGACTTTCGGTCGCAGCGGCTCGGCGGACCACCCTGCGGGCGGTGCCCCCTCGCCCTCCCTTTCTTGATACCATCTGTGCAGAGACTTCCAACCATGCTGGCGTTCTCCATCCGACGAATCCTAGAATTGGGTCATGACGAAACCGAAACTCCAGCAGAACACAATTGTCGGATTCGTCGCAAGTATTCTGCTGGCCGCAATCAAACTTTCCGCCGGTATTTTCGGCCAATCGAGCGCGCTGGTGGCTGACGCGGTCGAATCGCTCGCCGACACGCTCGGCTCGGTCCTCGTCTGGCAGGCATTGAGGGTAGCCGCCAAACCGCCGGACGAAAGTCATCCCTACGGCTACGGAAAGGCCGAAGCGGTCGCCGCGTTGGCGGTAGGTGGGCTGCTGGTCATCGCTGCCCTGTTTATCGTGGTGAAAGCATTCCGCGAAATCGTCGTTCCGCACGAAGCCCCGGCTGCCTGGACGCTGGCGGTGCTGGTGATTGTCGTCGTCGTTAAGGAATTCCTGTTCCGATTCGTGATGCAAGGGGCTGACGAATTCGACTCCGACGCCGCGAGGGCCGACGCCTGGCACCATCGCTCCGATGCCATCACCTCCGCGGCTGCGTTCATCGGGGTCTCGATCGCGGTGTGGGGGCCGAGATGGATTGGCGTGCAGGCATTGGTGCTGGCCGACGAAGCCGCCGCCATCCTCGCCAGCGGCATCATTCTGATTACCGCGAGTCGTCTGATTCGCCCGGCGCTGTTTGAACTGCTGGACGCGGCGGCACACGACATGGTCCCAAAGGTCGCCGTCATCGCCCGACGCGTGGAGGGCGTGCGCGAAGTCGAGAAGGTGTTCGTGCGCAAGAGCGGGTCCGGCTACCACGTCGACATGCATCTCCATGTCGATCCCGAGTTGACGATCCGGGTCGCGCATGCCCTCGCGGGAAAAGTGAAGGCCACGCTGATGCAGGAACTTCCGAACCTCGTCGGCGTCCTCATCCATATTGAGCCGGGAGAGACGGCAGAGCAGCACAAAGTGGAGCGGACGACTGGGTCACGATGAGAAAAGGACTGTACCCGTCGTCACGATGCTCGGCATTAGGTGCTGGGTGGCTGGGCGCACCGGTTCAATCGCCACCAAATCTGGACGCCGCGTCCCCGATCGGTCATCATGGGAGGATCGTAAAAAGGGGGAGCGCATGGGTCGGCCCGCATCCACACGAGAGAACGCGACAACGTTGCTCCGGGGATTTCTCGCGGCGGCGATGTTGGCCGTCGTGTCGCAGGTCTCCACCGCGGCTGACGACGAAGCCGGCCCGCGCGCTCGCGACACGTTCTTCGAGTTGAAGATCCGCCCGGTGCTAGCCGGCACCTGCTTCAAGTGCCACGGGGGTGAGAAGACATCCGCCGAGCTGCGGGTTGACGCGCGCGAGGCGCTCCTCAAGGGGGGAGACACCGGCCCCGCCATCGAGCCGGGCGATCCGGAGAAGAGCCTGCTCATCAAAGCGATTCGCCGGGGGAGTGAGGATCTGCAGATGCCCCCCGACTCTCCTCTGCGGGAAGATGTTGTCAAGGATTTCGAACGCTGGGTGAAGGAAGGCGCGCACTGGCCCGCGCGCGATACGTCGAAGCCCGATCCGTTCGCGCAGCAGCGGCATTGGGCCTTTCAGCCGGTGCCGCCGGTTAAGGTCCCGGACGATCCGACCGGCTGGTCCGCGAACGAGGTCGACCGGTTCATTCACGCGCGGTGGGGTGGCCGGCGTCATGAGGATGCGTTAGCCGACAAGTCGCCAGTGACACCCCCGACCAACAGCGCATCGACCAGCGGCCGCAATTCGGTGATGCTCACCCCCGCACCGCCGGCCGACAAGCGGACGCTGCTGCGGCGGGTCTATTTCGATCTCATCGGTCTGCCCCCCACTCCTGACGAGATGAGCGCCTTCCTCGCGGACGATTCTCCCGAAGCGTACCCGCGCGTCGTCGAAAAACTTCTCGAATCGCCGCACTATGGGGAGCGCTGGGGACGGCATTGGATGGATGTCGTTCGCTATGCCGACACCGCCGGCGACAATGCCGATTACCCGATCCCTGAGATTCGTCTCTATCGTGATTACATCATCGACGCCTTCAACACCGACAAGCCGTATGACCAGTTCGTCCGCGAGCAAATCGCCGGCGATATTCTGGCGGCCGACGGCCCGCGCGAGAAATTCACTGAACGGGTCGTCGCTACCGGGTTTCTCGCTCTCTCGCGTCGTTACGCCACCGCGCCGTACGAACTGTGGCATCTGTCACTTGAAGACACGATCGACACCGTCGGTCGGTCGTTCCTCGGGTTGTCGCTGCGCTGCGCCCGCTGTCACGATCACAAGTTCGATCCGGTGACGACCGCCGACTATTACGCGCTCTACGGAATCTTTTCGAGCACGAAGTTCCCCTACGCCGGCTCCGAAGAATTCCAGTCGCAGAAATTTCCCCGCAAGGAATTTCAGTCGCTTCTGCCGCCGGACGAAGCAGCCCCGATCATCGAACAGCACCGGCAGCGCGTGGCCGCAATCAAAGAGAAAATCGCCCGGCTGGAAAAAATCAAAGACGCCAAGAAAGAAGAAACCGACCGGCTGAAAGTGCTTCGCGCCGAACTGCTCGGACTCGAACGCCCCGGCCTCCCCCCCAATCTTCCCTGCGCCTACGCCGTGGCGGACGGGCCGGTGGCGGACGCCAAGATTCAGCTGCGCGGCGAACCGTCGCAGCCGGGCGAGACCGTGCCGCGCGGCGTGCCGAAGTTTCTCGAAGGAAACGAGCCGCCGGGCTTCCCAAAAGACGCCAGCGGCCGGCGGCAACTGGCGGAGTGGCTGACGCGCCCCGATCATCCCCTCACCGCGCGGGTGATGGTCAACCGCATCTGGCAGGGACACTTCGGTAAGGGGATCGTCAACACGCCGTCGAACTTTGGCATGCGCGGCGATCCGCCGTCACATCCCGAACTGCTCGACTGGCTCGCGAAACGGTTCGTCGATTCCGGCTGGTCGATCAAAACGATCCATCGGCTGATCGTCCTCTCGAACACGTATCGCATGTCGAGCGAGAACGACCCGCACGATGCTTCCCTCGATCCCGGCAACGAGTGGTACTGGCGGTTCGATCGCCAGCGGCTCGACGCCGAGGCGATGCGCGACGCAATGCTCGCCGCCAGCGGAGAACTCGACCTGCAGCGACCGGGCGTGCATCCTTTCCCTCCCATCACCCAGTGGAACTGGACGCAGCACACTCCGTACAAGGCGGTCTATCCCTCGAACCACCGCAGTGTTTACCTGATGACGCAGCGGTTGCAGCGGCATCCGTACCTTGCCCTGTTCGACGGTCCCGATACCAACACATCCACCGAATCGCGGACCAGTTCGGTCGTGCCGCTCCAGGCACTCTTCTTCATGAACAGCGAGTTCATGCGGACCACCTCGGAAGCTTTCGCGACGCGGCTGATCCACGCGTCGAACGATCCGCGCGAACGGGTCTCGCTCGCGCTGCAGCTTGCCTATGCGCGCCCGCCGGCCGAAGCGGAGCAAGAGCGCGCGGTCAAGTACGTGGCTGCGTACCGCGACGAACTGGCGCGGGCCGGCACGCCGGCCGAGCGACTGGATCTCGAAGCCTGGGCCAGCTACGCCCGCACGATCCTCACCGCGAATGAGTTTCGGTATGTCGATTGAGGTCGGCGGGGTCGTTATGGCTACGGCTGGGGCCGTAGACCCTGTGGAGAGTAAATCACACAGGAGCTCCCCAGCCACCGGTCCGGAGAGAAATACAAATGACGAGTGAGCGAATGCAATTTCGGGTCATTATTGAAAATAACGATACCAAGCTGCGCACTGTGGTCATAGAACCGTGGGCAATCGAATTCAAACTAAAGCAACAAGAAGAAATCGAACTCGTTGGATCGGCATCTAATGGTGTGCCATATTTTCAATTACAAGAGTGGAATGACACCACGGTCGTCTATTGTGAAAATGCGGATCAACTCAGAGTGTTCAATGGTGGCAATGAGCTGGTCCTGTGATCGTGTGAGCCGTTATCTCTAAGA
>CAZVJA010000046.1:0-29789 GCA_964626885.1 uncultured Planctomycetaceae bacterium
GGAAAGACCTTGCGTAAGGTTCCCTTCTGCGCCGTTTCGCCAAGGTCTCCATCGACAAGGAACTGGCCTGCGGGAAGGTTGCCTCCCATTTTGCTCGTCGCCAGTCCGACGGAACCCGCCTCGACAATTTGATCGGGTACCAGTTCCCGCTCCCACCACCAAGGGCAGTAGAAGTGACGCCCCGGTCCCGGCATCCGTTCGAGAATACCTAGTTGCGTTGGATCGCCATCCTCATCGATCGCCGCGAACTGACCCTGTTCGACGGCTGGGTACATACCGGGAAGGAAGGGGAGCGGCGGTCCCTTGTAGCGGAGCAGTAGGCTGTATCCTTCCGGTACGTAGATGCGGTTAATCAGCCACTCGAATCCGAACCAGCCGATGGCGACGAACGTGACCAATGACAGTATCAACGTTCCCCAACCTCGGGTAAGACTTTTTCGGAGAAGAGCCATGGTGAATTGCCCTCTTTGCCTGATTCGGATTCGCGTGATTCGTTGTGAGTTTTTTAAGCCAATTGATGTTGGTGGTTTGTGCTATTTCGCCGTTTCATCCGTTCGCGCTGTTGACGCTGGCTTGACGATTGACTGCTCCGGATGATTCGCCGTGGAAGACGGTGCCCCGGGAGATCCTTTTTTCGGAGGCTGTTCGAGCGTGAAGGTTTCGAAGATCTGCATGATCGGGCTGTCGGCGGTGTTGACCATGATGTCTCGATACGCTCCCGACAATTTCTGGAACAGCACGTACCGCGCATATTGCGCGCCATCTCCCTGAAAGGCAGCGACCGCTTGCTTCCAGCCAGCGGCATCCGCCTCGTTTTGGAAGCGAATCACTTCGGCCGCGGCTCGCCCGCGCGAAAGAATTGCTTCCGACTCGTCCTTGGCGGCTTCCAGCTTAAACTGGGCCACGCTTAGCTTTTCGTTCGATTTGGTCACGGCGACCTCCTGCTCCCGCTTCGCCTCGGTCGTCAGTTTGACCACTTCCTGCTCGGCTTGGACGACCGCTTGCTTTTGCGTGACCAGTTCCGCTTCGATCGCCAGTTTTTGCTCCTGCTCCTGTTGAAGGATCTGTTGTTTGTATTGCTTCTCCTGCTGCTTGGCGATTTCGCGCTCCCGCACCGGCTTGGCGATCTTTTGCGGTGGGCGAATGCGCGTGACGAGTGCCTGCAGCACCTCGATTCCTTCCTTTTCACATGCGGTGCGCATCGCCTTCTCGAAGTTATCCTGAAATAGCTTGCGGGTGTCTCCCTGGATGAACTCGCGGCCGAGCTCGTTTGAACCCTGCAACCGGCAGAAGCTCCGTGCATTCGGCAAAATCACCTTCCGCACAATTTCCTCGTCAATGCTGTCTCCGTTGTCGGTTTCATTGTAAATCATATAGACCAGTGCTGCGTCTTCCGGCTTCACGCGGAACTCGATGATGCCATCCAGGCTCACCCAGAAACCGTCTTTCGAGGGAAAACCGATGTCTTTATTCTCCGCGAGATTGAATCGCTGGCTGCGGCAATCGACGAGATTGATGCGCATTTCGTATGAGTTGACGTAGTATGTTCCTTCGTCAAGTGGATGTTTCTGAACGCCGCGGAAGCCCTCCGGAACGAGCAGCTGATTCGGATCTTCCGGCATTGGGCCGGAAAGGTTTGTCACCACTCCTTTGAATCCGGCGGGAATGATCCGCGGTTTGTCGCGGATGACTTTGAATTCGTAAGGATTGATCGGGTATCGCCCCGGTCGGAGCACGCCGGGCATGATCCCCTTCGTCAGTGGATTTCCGTTCGTATCGAGCTTCGCGAGAAATTCGCCGTAGGGGAGATTGTCCCCCGTCAGGCTGACCCGCAGACCTAGTTCGTCCTCTCTGATGACCTCCTGGTCCACAATTCGCCAGGTGTACTCAAAGGGGTTCCTCCAATGCCGGCCTTCCGTCAGGAATTCGCGCTGGACTCCCTTGTGCTCGTTATCAGGTGCGATTTCGTCACTGTTTTGCAAATCCTGACCTGTTTTCCTGATCAGCAACGCGATTTGCCCTTTCCCCACGTCAATCAGAAACTGCGTGTAGACCGTCCATGCGAGGATGATCCCCAGGATTCCCATCCCGATGACACCGGCAAACCAGGCTGCTCCGCGGCGCGGCGAGTCTTCGTTTGGTAGAAATACTGAGTGTGACATCGAGTCGCCTCCCCCTGGAGTGGTCTGAATGGTTCTGTAATGCCGAGCTGGTTGCTCTCTAAGGCAACGCGTCGGCGGAGCTTCTGGATCAGGGAAATCTTAAGTGGCTGCTACTGTGCGGTTTGCGATTTCCCTACATTTCCCATCCCGGCACAATCAATTCATGCAACCGGAAGCATCGCCCACAGTCTGCGCAACGGTCTCTGACGGTCAGATCGTAGATTAAAGCTGCGAACTTTACGCGAATTTTGTCGGATTACCTTAAGCGTAACTGCCTGAATAATCGGCACAATCGATCTGTTTTGCGTGCCTTATTGAGAATGGGGGAGCGGGAATCTCTTTTTATTTTGCGCAGATATCCAAAAGTTCGATGAAGAGCTTGATTAACAGAGAACTTCCCGAAATCGAATAACTTTAGCCAACCGGTAATGTCATGCACTACGATCTCCTTGTCATCGGCAGCGGTCCTGCAGGGCAGAAGGGGGCGATTGCAGCTGCCAAAATGCACAAGCGGGTGGCTGTCATCGAGCGCCACCGCGAGGTGATGGGTGGGGTCTGCCTGCACACCGGCACCATTCCCTCAAAAACCATGCGCGAGGCGATCTTGCATCTCACAGGCTATCGCCAGCGCGCTGTCTATGGTGATGTTTACCGAAAGAAGCGCCAGATCACCATGGGGGATTTGCGTCGCAAATTGTCACAAGTGACGCTGCACGAATTGGAAGTTGTTCAGGACCAATTGGAGCGAAACGGAGTCGATGTCTATTCAGGAACGGCACGATTTGTCGATCCGCATCGCGTGGAAATTGCCACCGCGGAATCCCGGAATGTTGTCGAAGCTGACAAACTGCTCATAGCCTGCGGCACGAAGCCTGCTCGTCCATCGCATATTCCGTTCGATGGCAAGCATGTCTTCGATTCCGACGAGATCCTCACCCTCGACCACATTCCTCGTTCGATGATCGTCGTAGGCGCCGGCGTGATCGGCATCGAATACGCGATCATGTTCGCGACTCTCGGCGTGCAGGTGACCGTCGTCGATGGCCGGGACCGTATTCTCGACTTCTGCGATCGGGAAATTGTCGAGACGTTGATG
Organism: uncultured Planctomycetaceae bacterium; assembly: GCA_964626885.1. Lineage (GTDB taxonomy): Bacteria > Planctomycetota > Planctomycetia > Planctomycetales > Planctomycetaceae > CAZVJA01. The sequence continues at coordinate 3,259 of CAZVJA010000046.1, forward strand.
TACCAGGCACGATCGCTCGGTATGACCTTCCGACTGGGGGAAGAGGTCATCGGCATCGACGTGTTGCCGCAGGGAATGGCGGTCGTCGAGCTTGAAAGTGGCAAACGACTCATCGGCGAAACAGTTCTGTTCAGTGTTGGTCGCGTCGGGGATACGAGCGATCTGAATCTGAAAGCCGCAGGACTGGAGCCGGATGAACGGGGGCGTTTATGGTGCAATGAACACCACCAGACCTGGGCATCCCACATTTACGGAGCGGGGGATGTCGTCGGATTCCCAGCACTGGCCAGCGTCTCGATGGAGCAGGGACGGCGCGCCGTTTGCCACGCCTTCGGAGAGCCGTATGAGCGATTTCAACACATGCCGTACGGACTGTTCACGATTCCCGAGATCTCGATGGTCGGTGACAGCGAGCAAAAGCTGACCGCCGAATGTATTCCCTATGAAGTCGGCGTGGCCAGGTACCGCGAAATTGCCCGCGGGCACATCATCGGTGACACGCAAGGGTTATTGAAGCTTGTCTTCCATCGTCAGACACGGAAGCTGCTCGGCGTGCATTGTATCGGGGAGTATGCGACGGAGATTGTCCACATCGGTCAAACGGTGATGGCTCTAGACGGAACGATCGACTACTTCCGCGATACAGTTTTCAACTATCCGACCATGGCGGAATGCTACAAGGTCGCCGCATTCGATGGGCTGAATAAGCTCTGCTACGATAAGCTTGTCGATGCGCGTCGCGGCATTACAAGCAAAAAGGGGTTGACGCTCGACGAACCCGCGACAATTGCCGAAGTCGACCAAGTGGCAACAGTGCTGGCGTGAAAACCGTGTGAGTGAACAATCTACGGCACGATGATTGACGGTTATTGATCGATCGACTCTTCGAGCATTTCATCACGCAGGTCTGTCACAAACATGCATCCCGGACTGTGCGTGATTGCCAATTCCGGTTGTGCATCCATCAACACGGCTTGCGGCGTGACACCGCATGCCCAGAAGACCGGAATTTCTCCCTCTTCAATCGGCACGGGATCTCCGAAATCGGGGTGTGACAAATTCCCGATGCCCAATTTTTCCGGGTGCCCCACCTGCACCGGTGCTCCATGCACTCGCGGATAACGCGCTGTGATTTCGACGGCCCGCGCTGCGTTATCGGGAGTTAATGGGCGCATCGACACGACCAGCGGACCGGAAAACAGACCTGCTGGCTTGCATGTCAGGCTAGTGCGGTACATCGGCACGTTCACGCCCAATTCGATATGCCGCATGGGGATGCCTGCGCGCAACAGCGCCGCCTCGAACGTGAACGAGCAGCCGATCAGGAAGCTCACGAAATCCGGCTGCCATAATTCGCCGATTTCGCTTGGTTCCGCAACCAGCTTTCCCTTCCGCCAGACGCGATATTTCGGCAAATCGGTTCGGAGATCCGCATGGGGGGCAAGAGTATGCGGGACGGAATTACCAGGGGTGGTCACTTCCAGTAGGGGACAAGGTTTCGGGTTACGGCGGCAGAATTCTTGAAAGTCACCCGCGATGACTTGAGGCAGAATCACGAGATTCGCTTGAACGAATCCGGCAGCCAGACCGGACGTCTGCTCGGTCCACTCGTGGCGACGACACGCGCTGCGGACTTCTGCACCGGTGGTTAAACGGCTGCGATCGGTCATACCTTAGATTGTACCGGACGCGGCCCGCGGAGCCAGCATTGCGAAGCATCCACGGAACCGTCTACGATGAGGAGTGTAAAGAGTCGCTTATGGGAAACTCGAAAGGGAAATGATTTCCTGAGTTTCGAGATCTCCCCCGAGAGCTGATGCTTGGGCGAGACGGATACTGCCGTCTTTTTCGTCCGAGGCTTTGGTTTTACGTGAAGAATGTCAGGTGTTCCATGCTTCGCACACTTTTTGCAGCCATTCTTTTGTTAGTTCCGGCATTCGTCCTGGCGGAAGATTTCGAGGGGGATTTTCAGAAAGCGGTTGTCGCTTCGGGGGCGGAGTATATTCCCTTGCGTGACCAACTGGTGAGGAATGCTGACGAGGATTTTCTGAAGAAAAAAGCCGAGAGCGAGAGTCTTCAAGAAAAGGTCGTGGCCCGCTCCGTACTGGCCTGGAAGGAGCACGGAAAGCTGTATTCCGAGCGGCTGGAAGCCAATCTTTACATGTCTAAGCCGGGAAATCTGCTATTCGACTGGTTCGGTGATCAAAGCGTCATTGGGAACCCTGATATGATTCCGCTGGCGATCGAGATGTTGATCAAGAATTCCGCGGGAGAGGAAGGGCTCTTCGCGGGATCGCGAATTGTTGGAGCGACCGCCAGGAAAGGGGCGTTCAAGGATCAGGATTTGCTTTTCGGCTACCTGGGGGACATGCCTCCGTTTGAACCCGGAGTTGTGAAAGTGGGCGGAAAGGCACAGGCTGCGATCTCCAATGCTGGTGGCGAAGGGGATCAGCGCCGGAAAGTAGATCCCGCCGAGCAGGTTGCGCAAGGGATTGTCGGCCTCCCCCCAAATCCGTCGACGACAAAGAGAATTATCGAGACATTGTACAAGATCGGTAAGTATTCAGACAAAGAACGTGTAACGGAAGAGGAGCGAAAAGCGGATAAGGAGCGAATCTCGAAAGTTGCCTCAATTCTTGTCCTTTCCTTGGTCCGGTCGGCTGGACTGATGTCTCCACCCGAAAAGAAAGCGTTGATGGTAGAACTGACATCCGAAGAGAAGCTGATGGGGGTAGTCGGCCCTGAGGCTACGCTTAAGGTCGCCGGTTTGATCGGCGGTCCCGAGGCATCGGCAGCTCTCTTGAAATATTTACGTGGTGGGGGCAATGCGAGCATTGATCGAGATGCCTTTGCCAGCAGAACGTGGGCATTCTCGGCGCTCAGAAACATGCGCGACGCGTCGGGCCCGGCGGCATTAAGAGAATACGCGTTAGACACCAAGATGGTGGCGGCTAGGCGCGAAACAGCCCTGGAGAACATCGCCGGGTTACGTTACAGCGATGAAAACTACTCCACAGTGTCCTCGATACTGGAGGATTCGTCAGCTCCTACGTCCGTCCGATTTGCGGCGCTCCGCGCGCTCGACCAATTGTTTCGCGCGAACCGGGGCCGCCAGGAGATTACCGAACCGCTAAGGAAAGCGATCCTGGAAACTTCCTTTTCACCCACGGATGAGAACTACGCGGGCCCCGTAAAAATGATTAAGGACGTCGTTCGCGAGACCCCGTAACTTTCAGTCGTCTAGGGTCATTTTGACGTTAAGACGACTTTCGCAGATTTGATTGTCACGTCCTGCACTGGACGATCATTCGGGCCGGTCTTCACGTCACCGATCTTCCTTACGACAGCCAGACTGTCTGCATCAGCGGTACGGCCGAAAGCGGTGTATTGACGATCGAGGTGCGGTACTTTCTCCAGGCAAATAAAGAACTGCGAACCAGCCGAATTCGGATCGTTCGTGCGCGCCATGGAGAGCACGCCTGGTTCGTGCGGAGTGGCATTGAACTCGGCCTTGATAGTGTAACCCGGGCCACCTGTACCCGTCCCCAGCGGGCAGCCTCCTTGAATCATGAAACCCTTGATGACGCGATGAAAAATCACGCCGTCGTAATGGCCGACCTTCGCTAGACCGATCATGTTCTTGCAATGACCCGGGGCCACGGAAGAATCGAGATTGAGGCGGATCATTCCCGCCGACGTGTCGAGCTCGATCTGATAATTGTTCTTGGAAAAATCGACGTCGGCGATGGCTTGGTCCACTTCGGCTCGGCGGTTGGCTGCCACGACAAGTCCTTTCGGTTTGTGTAGTGAGAAATGCTATGCGAGTGGCGTCGTCACCAACGCTGGCGGAACCACGCAGGAAAACTCGGCACACGAATTACAGAATTCGAATCGCGTGAACCGTAGACTACACAACTACGCCCCCGCTGGCGACCCATACCCTCCCCCTCCGGGAGTTTCGATTGTCAAAACGTCGCCCGGTTGAACCACGATTGCGAATTTTCCGCCCAGATCTTCATCCGCGCCCGTTCCCGCACGTTGCAATCGATTACTTCCGCGCGCTCCTGGTTCCCCTCCCTCAAGTCCAAACGGAACGTATTCGCCGCGGCGTTCCGAGAGCATCGAAACGGTAAGTGGTCTGAGGAACTCGAGTCGCCGCACAATGCCGTCGCCTCCATTCTTTCGGCCACGGCCACCCGAACCATGTCGGATTGCAAATTCCCGCACGCGCACTGGGTACCGTCGCTCGATGACCTCGGCGTCGGTGAGCCGTGTGTTCGTCATGTGCGTGTGCACGGCGTTTGCACCATCCGCGATGGGTGTTGCCCCGCTTCCGCCGCAGATAGTTTCGTAATAGCCGAATGTTGCATCGCCAAAGGTGAGATTGTTCATTGTCCCCTGACTCGCGGCCGCCAAGCCGAGTGCGCCAAGCAACACATCGACCACTCGCTGAGAGGTCTCCACGTTGCCGCCGACAACGGCTGGGGTGTGTGCGGGGTCGGGTTGTTCAGTCGGGTTCAAAAGGCATTCTTCTGGAAGGACAATTTCCACCGGGTCGAGCACACCGCTGTTGAGCGGAATGTCTTCATTGATGAGGCATCGGAACACATATAGCACTGCCGCAGTCACAATTGCCCGGTTGGCGTTCAAATTTGATGCAAGTACCGGGCCAGTACCAGTGAAATCGACTATCGCGCGATCTCCCCTGATGGCGATCGAAACAGCAATCGGCGAACCATCATCGAGATGATCAACCTGCTCGTATCGACCATCCGGGATCATGGTGAGCGCGACCCTCATTTTCTCTGCTGCGGCACGTTGAATGTGATGCATATAGGCCTGGACAACTTCCAGTGTGTGTCTCTCGACCAGTTCCCCAAGTAAGCGCGCGCCGACGCTGTTCGCTGCTACCTGTGCCGCCACGTCCGCGAGGTTGTCGTCCACCGCGCGAGAGGGGTAGGAGCCGCTTGTGAGAAGTTCGTGCAGCTCCGCCTCACGGGAAGATCCCTGTGCGACAAGTTTGAAATTGCGAATCAACACACCTTCTTCCGCCAGGCTCTTCGAGAACGGCGGCATGCTTCCGGGAACAATTCCGCCAATCTCCGCGTGGTGCGCCCGGCTGGCGGTGAAGAACAGCAGTTTCCTGCTGGAGACGTGATGCACTGGGGTAACGACCGTCACATCGGGTAGGTGCGAGCCGCCGCGGTATGGATCGTTCGTGACGTACACATCCCCGGGGGCCATGTCAGGATTGTCCGCCAGCACGCGTTTGATGGTCTCGCTCATCGCGCCGAGATGTACCGGGATGTGTGGTGCATTCACAACGAGATCCCCATCGGGGGTGAAAACCGCGCAACTGAAGTCAAGCCGCTCCTTAACGTTCGTCGAACAACTCGTCCTTTGCAGCGTCGTTCCCATCTGTTCGGCAATCGATGCAAACAGATTGTTGAAAATCTCCAGCCGCACGGGGTCCGCTTCAGTACTTGATGGAACTGCACTCATCGAAAAATCGGATGATTGTTGAAGTAATATCTCTCTTCCGGCGAGTACGGTTGCTGACCAGCCTGGTTCGATGAAAATCGTCGATGTCGATTCGCACATGATTGCGGGCCCCGAGATCTCGTCTCCCGCGTGCAGGTCCTCTCGGTGGAAAACCGCTGTCTCACGCGACTCTCGGTCAAACCGGGCGGCTGTCATCTGTTTCGGTTTCGGTCGGCGCGGAACTACTGGTGTGCGTACTTCCGATGGATCGGTGATCTTCCCAACGACTTCCACCCGTGCCGCAACAATTTCGATCGGACGTCCGGTATGTTTGTAGCCGTACAGGCGCTCGTGCATTTCTTCGTACCGCGTCACATCATTTCCATCAGCCGGTCGAACCACGTTGATGGTCGCATCCACTCCGCGATAGCGCATGTCGAGCGAGAATATCGGAGCCTGAATGTGCTCGGCCTCGATTCCTTCCGCTCGCACTTCGGCGATTGCCCGCTCCACTAGGCGTGCAAAAACCCCTTCCAACTCCTTCAGTGTTGCTGCATCGTACGGCTTGAGCACTGCTCGCTCACCGAACCGTCGCACGTCAGCTATTCCGATGCCATACGCGCTCAGAATCCCCGCATAGGGATGCAACAATACCTTGCGGATTCCCAACGAATTCGCGACCGCACAGGCATGCTGTCCTCCCGCGCCACCGAAGGTCACGAGTACGTAATCCGCCGGATCATAACCTTTTGCGACCGAGATGTTCCGAATCGCACGGACCATGTTGGCATTCGCAATCTGGACGAACCCCTCCGCTAACTCGGCTGGGGTGTATCGGCGCCCGAGAGGTGACGACGCAATCACCCGGCACATATCGTTCAGCCGTTGCTCTACGGCCGCCGTGTTGAGGGGAAAGGCAAACCGCTCTGGCAGAATGCGTCCCAAATACAGATTCACGTCGGTGACGGTCAGCGGTCCGCCGCGCCCATAGCAGGCCGGGCCGGGCTCTGCCCCCGCGCTTTTTGGTCCCACCACCAACTTCACTCCGTCGAAGTCGCAAACGCTTCCCCCGCCAGCCGCGACTGTCTCAATGGCAAGCATCGGCGAGACGACCCGCACCCCTGCTTTTTTAGTTTCGAACTCGTATTCATAGCTCCCATCGAAACGCGAAACATCGGTGCTCGTGCCCCCCATATCGAAGCCGATCGATTTCGCGAACCCGGCCCGCCCCGCTACTCGTGAGAACCCGACCACTCCCCCCGCCGGACCGGAAAGGATGCTGTCCTTCCCGACGAAGCGGTCCGCGTCGACCAGCCCGCCGGCTGATGTCATGATCTGCAATCGACTGCGGCCGAGTGCTCCACGGAGCTTCGCCACGTACTCGCGGAGCACAGGGTTGAGATACGCATCGAGCACCGTCGTGTCGCCGCGTGAGACAATCTTGATCAAGGGGGCTAGTTTGCTCGATGTACTGATTTCCTCAAACCCCGTCTCGCGCGCGGCACGCTCGACAAGTTCCTCGTGGGCCGGGTTTGCAAACGAATGCAGCAGGCAAATAGCCACCGATTCGACGCCAGTCTGCTTCAACTCTACCAGTTGCTCTAGTACTCGTTGTTCAGTCGGCGCGACGAGTACCCGCCCGTCGGCGTCGAGCCGTTCGTCAATTTCGACCACATGTTCGAAGATCGGCTCCGGCCTCTTGATCGCCAGATCGAACAGCCGTGGGCGGTCCTGGTTGCCGATCAGGAGTACATCCGCAAAACCTCGCGTAGTGATGAACGCCGTGCGCGCGCCGGTTCGCGTTAGCAAGGCGTTTGTGCCGCGAGTCGTTCCAAGCTTCACCACGACTTCTGGAATCGGGTCATCGAGCCGCAATCCGAGCACGCGACGGATCGCCAGGATTGGCGCTTCTTCTCCGGAGAACAACTCGAAACGCATACCAGTGCGTGCAGAACGTCCGGGCAACTGCTCGACGACAAATTCTCCGCGCTTTGCTTCGAACGATGTCACTCGCGTGATATGGAGCACGGTGCCCGCTTCGTCGACCAACCGTAGTTCGTACCCCCGCCAAAAATCGGCGGGGTCACCCGCGCGAGACAGATCGCGAAAGCTTGCAGGGCCTGTAATTTCGGCGATCGCTCCTTTCATCACTCCAGAACTGAGCACCTTGCAGGGAATCAGCCGATCGTCCGGCGCGCGGGCGATGCAGTCGGTAAACGTGCCGCCGACATCAATCCAGAATTCCCAGGAGGCCATATGAAAGGCGGGGGTAGGGGTCAGGAATCAGACAGGAATCACATGAGCAAGAGACGAGTGGAGAGAGGAATCAGGAAAAAATACCCACCACTGGCAAGTGATGGACGGAATACATTCCGATCTCACCGTGCCCCTGGTGCTGCCGGGCCAAGTACTGGCTGTGCCCACGCACGCTCAAATTCACTTTCATTGGTCGGATACACCTTCGTCTCGGACGGGTTCGGATGTCGTTTCGAAGATGTGACGACCGCCCGCACGTACAGGTCTTCATCACGGAATTGATAAGAACCTTTTGTTCCCAAGACCTTCGCGAAAGTCTGACCGATCTCGTTGCTGTAACGGTGTGTTGCGTTAACAGGTTTTCCGTCTTTGTCAGTGACCGGTTCGCTCTTCGGATTGAAACCTTTCCGCGTGCCGACGAACTCAATGGTGTATTCCACCCCCGGCTTAGCGTCGATTTCCATCTCCAGGCCCTGCGATGACGACACCACTTTCTTGAGCGTCACGCCGGATGAGGCGTAAAACCGCCCCGCTTCGAGAGCCGAAATGAGCGCCTGCGGACTCAAGTCACTCGCCAGCACCTGTACCCAGCCGCGACCCGGTTCAGAACCCCGGCTTGGAATGTTGTGATATTCATGTCCGTCGTCTGTAGCGATGCCGTACATCAACGGCAGGCCGAGTTCGGTAATCCTGCGAGTGAGAATGATGTCCCAGATCCGCTCCATCGAGGCATGTTCGGCGTCGCCGCTGTTGTGCACGCCGGGATGCCCGTTATACACCTCAAAGAAATTCTCACCGCGGACCCGCATCAGATCTTCGGCTGTCACTCCCCACCCGAAGTTGGGGTGATTGAGATGCACGAAGATCGGCTTGCCGGTCGCTTCGCGCTGGGCGATCACCGCATTGATGTTGTTCTGAATAGCGTCGTAAACGCTTTCACCCCCAAGCGGCGGAATCAACGACTGGATGTTCGTCGCGTTGATATGAATCGGCAGTTTGCCGAAGCGATCAGAGATCTCTTCCCCTTGAATCAGCAGAAATTTTCCTATTTCGGAAATCTTGTCGACCAGTTCGGGAAACCGCTTCAAGCGAACTTCCAACCGGCCGTCGATGGTCCGCTCTTCCACCCACTCGCCGGGAAAACGGGACTTCAGCTTGTCGTAGGCTTTTCGCTTTCCCTTGTTCTTCTCGACGTCGCTCCATTTGTCGATGTTGAGCAGAATGTTGTGATCGGTGAAACAGAGAAAATCGTAGCCGTGCTCCTTGTACCAGAGAGCGACCATCTCGGGGTAGTCGTCCCCATCGCTCCAGAGGGTGTGCGTATGGAGATTGCCGCGATACCAGCGGAGCTTGCCGTCGGCTTCGAGGGTCTTGGCAACGACCGCCATTTCCACCGGACGGCCAAAGAGGAAAAGCAGCACTCCGCAGATGACGACGACAAGCAAACTAATGGCCGTTGATCTCGTCGATTTTAAGGGATTTTTCATGTAGAGAAAGACTCAGGATTCGAGGCTCGGGATTCTAGACTTCACTCAATCGAGCGTACCCGCCCAAGGCAAGAACTTCTAGCATGCAGCCCGGAAGAATGACGACAAGTTGACCTCGTCCATGCGTCTGACAACGGAGGAAAAATCACTGAAAATCTTGACAGCCGCATGAAGTGGCAGTATATTGCCATGTGCTAATGGGTTGCCATTTGGGGTGTTCATCCGGAATGATTCGGGAAGGACGCTGAGCAAGAGCAGAAGCAGGCGGCATTCGTGGCTTACTACTGTGCCATGCAGAACGAGAAAGCGAATAAATGTCAAAGAACAAACCCCGGTTAACAGATCTCGGCCGTCGGGAACGGCAAATCATGGATGCGATTCACGAACTGGGGGAAGCCTCGGTGGCAGGTGTTCGCGACCGGTTGGCCGATCCCCCAAGCTATTCCGCCGTGCGGACGATGATCCGTCTTTTAGAGTCGAAAGGTTTTCTGAAGCATCGTCAGGAAGGAAAGAAGTACGTCTATCGATCGACGCAATCACGCGAGACCGCCCGACAGTCGCTCCTGCGGCATTTATTGAAGACCTTCTTCGGCAATTCCGCGACCGAGGCGGTAGCCGCCATTCTCGATGTCTCTGCGGACGAGTTAAGCGACACAGAGTTGAGGAAACTGGAATCGTTGGTGCAGCAGGCCCGCAAAGAGGGAAACTGACATGTCGATCAACATGATCCGATTTGATGAATTGATAGATGCGATGATCTTCCTCGCCCGCGACATTCCACTGAAATCGACTGTTGTGCTGCTGGCTGCCGCAGTCGTCGCGTGGATGCTGCGTCGCCGTCCCTCAGCAGCGCGGCACGCTGTCTGGTGCAGCGCTCTTGTGCTGCTGCTGGTATTGCCGGTGTTGGCGTACATTCTCCCCGCCTGGGAGTTGGCCATGCTGCCTCGAATTTCAGCTGCGTCGGTGCTGACACCAACTCCTGATGAGCTCGACACTATGAATGTCTCTACCATTTCCGAGGAGAGAGAGCAGGTTGAAGCCGACTTGTCACAATCATCAGAGAAATCGGAATTGTCCGTTGTTCGCGGCGAAGGTGATAATCAGTTTCCTGCTGCGAGTTGTAATCCTCGTTCCGTCGTCACTGAAGATCAGCTTGTGTGGCCGTCGTTGGAATCTCTGGGCGGCGTTGCAGTGCTGCTCTGGTTGATCGGCGTCGTACTGCTGGGCTTCGGGACGGTGGTGCGATTTGCCGGTAGCTTCCGACTGCTGCGCGGTTCGCTGCCGCTGGAGGACGACGAATGGGCGCACAGCTTGGTGGAGATTCAGCGGATACGTGGCATCCGGCGGCGTATCTCGTTGCTGCAGAACGGATCGGTAGACGTACCGATGACCTGCGGAACATTCCGCCCGGTAGTCGTCATTCCGAGTGATTTCAAGGGGACCCCCGCCGAAGTCCGGCGCATCTTGTTGCACGAACTGGCCCACATCGCACGGTTCGATGTTGCGTGGCAGCTTATCGGGCGAATTGCCTGCGCTTTCTACTGGTTCCATCCACTGGCATGGTGGAGCCTGCGGCGGATGCGCGAAGAGCAGGAGCATGCCTGCGACGACTGGGTGCTGCAGGCGGGCGAACGGGCGTCTGATTATGCCGACCAGCTTTTGGCGATCGCCCGTGCAAAGCGACGGCGAATGCAGCTCTCGACGGCCATTGGCATGGTGCAGCGGACAAAACTGGAAAAGCGGATTCGTCTGCTCCTCAGTAACGAATGTAGCCATGGACGACTGACGCGGCGCGGGATGCTATTGTTCGTTTTTTCAGGGATGATCTTTACGGCTGCAGTGGCGGTGGCGAGGCCGGTGGTCAGGGGATCTTCGGAAACATTGCCTGCGAACATTCTCAATCAAGGGACTGATGATTCCGCCGCGTCGCGGCGGCAATCTGCGGAATCGTCATCGACGACGAAGGAGACCTCTGAGAAGAAGCCTCCGGCAGCGTCTGAAAAACCACAAAGTGCGGAATCAGAAAAGAAGCCGAAAGGAGACTACACCGTTCCGATCACCGTCTCGGGCCGGGCGCTCAATACCGAAGGGAAGCCGATCGCCGGCGCGAAGATTTACATTGCTGACCGACGCGTGAATTACAAACGATTCAGTGAAACAACGTCCGGTACCGATGGAAGCTTCACATTGAGAGACGTGTCGTTACCAATCCTGCGTTCTGAAGCCACGAATGGACGCGATCATAGTATGTTCGTTCTTTACGGAGAGGCGGACGGGTATGGCTTCGCCTGGCGTCCGGACAAGTGGTATTACCCCGAGCCGAATCCTTCTCTTCGGTTTTTGGATCGGACCGATGAAGATCTCCCCAAGTTCTTTCAGAAAGATGAGAAGATTGAACTCGACCTGCGGTTTGCGAAAGCAACAACGGTCCGAGGCCGAATTGTGGACGACCAGGGAACGCCCATCCCGGACACGAAACTGCAGATCTATGATTGTGAATTACTCCCTAAGGTGGGGTATTCGGTCGGGACGGACGATCCTCCGAGACGACGATTCACAATAATCGACAACAACCGCTTCGAGATGTTAAACGCCGACGTGCCGGAGCGATTGCGCGTTCGAAGGACCGATTCCGACGGACGGTTCGAATTCACCAGCCTACCAGCCGGCTGTCGGTTTCGCGTCCGCGTCGCGCCCCCCGGTTTTCCGGACCGCATGGTCTGGTTTGCCACGCAGGGAGGACTTCCGGAGGAATACGGCGAAGATCGGCTCTACAACGGCTTGGAGGACGTAAAGGTTTCATTCATTCGCCCGACTCAAATACCGATTCGCGTTGTTTACGGCGACACTGGCAAACCTGCTCCCAAGGTTTGGGTCGGTTTGTATAACAAGGAAGGCGAATCGCACAAAACGAGTGACGAAAATGGCCGGGTGCTGCTGGGAGTTCCTCCCGGGGAATACCAGCTTGAATTGCTCCCGGAATATAAGACCCCATATCTTGAAACAGAAAGCCCGTTCCAAGTTGAAGCCAAACCGCCCGCTTCCGAGGTCGTCGTGAAGATCCGTCCCGCAGCTCAGGTCGAGATACAGGTCGTGGACGAGGAGACGGGCCTCGGTATTCCGGGAGTCGACATTTGGAAAAAGGAGGGAGCGGGGAGGAGCGATTATTACACCACGAGTTGGGAAGTCGACACGCGGATTGTCCATCGCGACCGCCAGCGGACTGACAAGGATGGCTTCATTCACGAATTCTTCGAGCCGGGAAAGTATCGGATTGGCGTCGGATATCAATATCATGCGCCGTTCTACACTCCGGCCGACGCAGAGGGACAGGAGTTCGAATGCCGCGCGGGAGTGAAGTTGAACCTCGTGTTCGAAATGCGAAAGGTTGCAAAGCCGTGATGAGCACTATTCCGCAGGGGGTATGATCGGCGGGTTTTCTATGTTGAAAGCTGACCGCTGATTTCTTCGGACAGACAGGAATGTCTGCCCGCCCGAATTCCGCTACTTCAAAGGCACTTCCAAGCGGCATTCGCCGTTCTGCCGCGCCTGGTAAAGCAGGTTGGTATCGAGATTAAGTGCGGTGAGGTAGCCGCCGCCGTAGGCGAACGTGTCGAGACAGACCCAGCCGGGCATGTACAATGGTTCGCCAGTTTTCTGTGGCGTATGTCCGCAGATCACTCGCTTACCAGAGGGATGTAGTTGCTCCTCACCGGTGAGCTTCATCCACCGCAGCCAGTCGATCGACTGCTCTGAAAGGACAACGCCCGGTTCGAGGTTTGCGTGGACAAAGATTGTCCTGTCGTTCTCCCAGAAATCGCGACCGGCTGCGAGGAACTGCACATGCTCTTCGGGAATGGCGAGTTCGTCACCATAAGATGCAATAGCTTCCACGCCGCCATGCTCCAGCCACAGTTCCCTCAGTGGCCCCCCTTGCAGGGCGTCGAGCATGCATTCTTCGTGATTGCCGAGCAGAAAAACCAACCGGCACGATTGTTCGAGTTCGATCAGCCGGTCGATCACCTGTTTGGTTCCTGGCCCGCGATCGACCACGTCGCCCAGAACCACCAGCGTGTCATCTGCCGTGATGGTCAGAATCTCCAGGAGCAGTTCGAGCGCCCGGTCGCAACCGTGAATATCACCAATGGCAAGCGTGCGACCGGACAAGGCTGACCTTCCGTCCCTCAACTCTCGATCAGAAGCCCTCAATTCTCAACCGTCAATATTTCCGCGGATTAACACGTGCCTGCACCCGGCTCGGCAGGCCGACGATTCGCAGGAAGCCTTCCGCATCGGTCTGGTTGTACGAGCCGCCCCCCTCCATGCTGGCGACCGCCTCGTCGTACAGGCTGTGAGGGCTGGTCCGGCTGGCGACTGTGATGTTCCCCTTGTAGAGGTCGAGCGACACTTCGCCGGTGACAGGCTTCTGCGTCTCGCGGATAAAGGCCATCAGGGCGTCCATCTTCGCGACATACCAGAAGCCGTAGTAGACCATCTCGGCCACTTCGGGAGAGAGTCGGTCGCGGAGATGCATCAGATCGCGGTCGAGTGTCAGTTGCTCCAGCACGCGATGAGCGGCATAGAGGATTGTCATGCCGGGGGCTTCGTACACGCCGCGGCTTTTCATGCCGACGAAACGATTCTCGATCATGTCGATCCGACCGATACCGTTCCGACCACCGATTTGATTGAGGTCGCTTACCATTTCGAGCGGCGAGCGCGCCTTGCCGTTAAGTGTGACTGGGACTCCCAATTCGAAACCGATGGTGACTTTCTCGATCTTATCGGGCGCCTGCTGCGGCGAAACGGTCATGCCGAAGTCGACCAGCTCGCAGCCATTGACCGTGGGGTCTTCAAGTTTTCCCGCTTCGTAGCTGATGTGCAGGCAGTTCTCGTCGGAGCTATCGGGTTTCGCGACCGACGCCTTGACCGGGATGCACTTTTTGTCGCAATAGGCGATCATCTCGCTACGGCCGGGAAAGGTTGCGCGGAACTTCTCCCTCCGCCAGGGGGCGATGATCTCGACGTTCGGGTCGAGCGCTTCCGCCGCAAGCTGGAACCGGCACTGGTCGTTCCCCTTGCCGGTCGCGCCGTGGGCGTAAGCGGTGGCTCCCACTTCGCGGGCGACTTGCAGGCAGACCTTCGAGATGAGCGGCCGAGCGATCGACGTTCCCATCAGGTAGATCGCTTCGTATTTCGCCTGCCATTGCAGGACGGGGAAGGCGAAGTCGCGGCAAAGTTCCTCGCGGGCGTCCACCAGACGTGACGATTTCGCTCCGTTGTTTTCCGCTTTCTTCAAGATCGCCTGACGGTCCTCGCACGGCTGCCCGAGGTCGACGTACACGCAATGGACGTCGTACCCTTCATCCTGCAACCATCCGAGAATGACCGATGTGTCCAACCCGCCTGAATAAGCCAGCACACAACTCTTCTTAGGCATAACATGTCCGCTTCTGGAATGAACAATCGAGGGTCTTCGACCGCACTGAGCGCTACGACACCGCCACGCCCGATCTGGTTCACAATGATAGTCGAACTGGTGATTATGACGCCGAGCATTGGGGGTTTCCAGCTAGCGGCTGAGAGTGATGACCGGAGTTCCGCCGACGTCTCCCTTGCAATTCGCGAACCTTTCTGGGAAGACTCGAAAATCAGGAAATCATCGAAGTTTTCGCCGCTGCCGATATCCGCTCACAATTGTCCGGAGCAACCTCGAAATGCCCAGCGCCAAGCAGGAACTGATCGCGCGCGACCAAGCCCACCTCATTCACTCGCTGCACAATCCCGGCCTCACAAAGTCCGGCCATGTCTGGGTGAAGGGGGAAGGAGCGGTCCTCACTGACGCCGACGGCAAGGAATATATCGACGCCCTCTCCGGTTTGTGGAACGTTGTCGCCGGGCATGGTCGGCAGGAAATCATTGACGCCGCGACAAAGCAGATGGCCGCGCTGCCTTATTGTTCGTGCTACGCGGGAAGTTCGAGCCCGCCCGCCATCGAACTTGGCGAGAAGCTTGCGTCGCTGGCATATCCGTCGATCAATCACTTTTTCTTTACGTCCGGCGGCGGGGAGTCGAGCGATTCGAGCTTCAAAACCGCCCGCTACTACTGGAAGCTGCAGGGGAAGCCGGAGAAAACCAAGGTCATCTCTCGGCAGTGGGGCTACCACGGCGTGACGCTCGCCGCGATGAGCGCCACCGGTATCGGCACCTACTGGCCGATGTTCGAGCCGCGCGTGCCGGGGTTTGTTCACATTCCCTCGCCGTACCCGTATCGTTATGTACCCCCGCCAGGAATGAGCCAGGGAATCGCCGCCGCGAATGATCTGGAGCAGGCGATCTTGCGCGAAGGGCCTGACACCGTCGCCATGTTTCTGGCGGAACCGGTACAGGGGGCCGGGGGTGTGATTGTTCCGCAGGACGACTACTTCCCCCGCATCCGCGAGATCTGCGACAAATATGACGTGCTCTTCGTGGCCGACGAAGTCATCACCGGTTTCGGGCGGACCGGCAAGATGTTTGGACTGCAACATTGGGGGGTCGAGCCCGACATGATCCTCTTCGCGAAGGCGATCACCTCGGGCTACTTCCCGCTGGGGGGGATCGGTGTCAATGATAAGATCGCGAGCGCCTTCGAATCGGCGAAAGCGGTCTGGATGCACGCTTTCACCTACAGTTCGCACCCGGTCGGCTGCGCGGTGGCGCTCGCGACCATCGACATCATCGAACGCGAAAACTTCCCACGGCAGGCGGCGGAGAAGGGACGATACTTCCTCGGCAAGTTGCGCGACGCGCTCGCGGGGCATCAGCATGTCGGAGACATCCGTGGCCTCGGGCTGATGTGCGCGATCGAATACGTTCGCGACAAATCGACCAAGGAAGAATTCTCGCCGGAAGAGCAGGTGGGGCACCGGGTACACGTCGCGGCTCAGGAACGCGGGCTCTACAGCAGGCTGCGCGGCGACGTCTTCTGCCTCGCCCCGCCAATCATCACGAGCGAGCAGCAACTCGACCGCATTGTCGAGATTATGGTTGGCGCAACCGAAGCGGTGCTGGGGAAGTAAGCACGATCGAGCTTGCGGCGCCATGGGAGAAATCGATGACCATCGGCGGGGTGCGATCTCGTATTTGCCGTGAGGTGTTTCAGCGGCTCTTACCGGAGCAGGGGGCGGCGCTCGTTGGAATTCTGTACGAGAACCGGTTCGTACTCAAGGTGCCGGTCTGGAATCCTTCGTCGGGCCTCAGTGAGGATAAGCCCGTCATCCTGGATCCGCTTGACCCATACACGGCATCGATTCTCGTGGCGGATGCGTTTGGGCTCGACTGCGATGATCTGTTCCAGAGATTTCATCAGCAATGGGGGATTCTCAAGAATTCCCCGACTGTGTCTCACATGAGATCGCGAATCGGTGGGCACAAATTGGTTGGTCGTCTGGAGTGTTGTTCGCCGCTGGACTGACGCGAAAACATCACGGGCGGCATCGTAAGAACCCTCACGACGCCGCCCGCGTTCTTTAGCAGGATAGTTTTACCGACCCGCTTACTTGCTACAACAGCCGTTCGCGCAGCAGGCGCAGCCGTCAGCACAGCAGGCACAGTTGCAGCTCGCGCCGCAGGTGCAGACGCCCGTCTCGCAGCAGCCGCAACAGTTGCAGGCCGAAGCACACGCGCACTTGGTTGCTGGAGCGCCGGCCGATGCGAACAAGCCGACCGGAATCAACAAGCTGGCAGCCAACAATAATGACTTAGCCATGACAATCTCCTCCACGAAAATGTGGTTGAAAACGGAACTTCAAAACGAAATGGAAACGGAGAATCAGTGGACGTGGAGAGAGCGGATCAAATGATCCACGTGCAATAGAGCACGCGCGCGGGAGGGCGCGCGTCTGCATGCAGGTTGTCTATCGAAAGAGAAGATTCGCTGCCGTTCAGAGAGGCAGCGGGGAGTGCATTGAGGAATAGCGCCGTCACGCTCAGGTCTGGTTTGACGACGGTCGAGCGGTTGTCGGTAGGAACAAACGGCTGGTCCGCCGTTGAACTGCAGGCACACGACGAGAGAACCAGTCCACGGTGAGATTCCGAGCCACAGCAGCCGGACTTGGAAGTCGTAAGGTGCGATGCGCAGCCATGGTTAGCCTGACAGCAACAACTGCAAGCCTTTGCTTCTGCGTGGCAGCAACTTTTATGAGTCGATTGAGTTTGTTTACCGGATTGGCAACATTCGCAGGTGCAATGGCCAGCCTGCGAAACAACAGGGGCGGCAACGATCAGAATCGCCAGCAGGCAAACCCGAATTCGACTACACAGGCTGTAAAGCATGGACGAGTTCAATCCATATTCCGCCCGGTGAGATATACCGTCCATTAATTATATCGGAGATCCAAATTCCACCAACGGCAATTTTACCGCTACAAAGGGGTGTACGCCGTAAGTCGTTACTCTGTTTGAAGAAAATCCTAATGCGGTTTTGATGCCGGGAAGGAGTAGTCGGTTACTTTCCTCGCAGCAGAAACTCGACCATCCGCTGTGATTGGAAGAATTCCGGGATCTCCGCGTGCCCCTTGCCGGGGACAACGATCAGTTCCATCTGTCCGCCGCGGGCACGGTAACGGTCGTAAATCACCTGGCTGTTCCGCTCCAGTGGCACCACGTTATCGGAGTCGCCGTGCAGGTGCAAAATCGGCACGCCTGCTTTTGCCAAGGGGGCCAGCCGATCAATGGGATTGTGCTCGACCAGCTTCTGCTCCAGTTGGTCAGCCGACATTTCGTAGGCGGGAGCCGCTTTCATCAGGCCGGGGTAGCTCCGTAGATCGCATACCGGATAGATGCCGACGATCGAACGGACCTTTTCCGGATTGTCGGCGGCCCAGTTGTAATGCATCAACCCGCCTCGGCTTTGCGCGATGAGCGAAACTTTCGTGTCGAGCTGATAATCCCGTCGCAACTTTTCATAGAAATCGGTGAACACCTTCCTCCCCGCCGGGCTGCCGTACGATTCCCCGACGTCGATGCCGCAGACCGCAAAACCTTTCTCGACGAGCGGACGAAACGCCCACTCGTTTGCCCGGTTCGGATGCCCGCCGATTGTCGGCGCATACCAAACCCACGGCTTCGATCCGTCGGTTGCCGGGTTCTTCGGAAGAATGATGAATCCCTTGCGTTCGCCAACCATCACCACCTTGCGGGGAAGGGATGCTTCGAGCGTGTCATCTGCCGAAATAGCACGATCTGCCAGAAAGGAGAAATGCGACACTAAAGTCGTCAGCAGTAGCGTGTAGATTTTAGGATGGTCAATCATTTCGCGGATTTGCTCCAAGACGAGTTCAATGCTTACCGGTGCAGCATATGTTCGTTCTCCAGCCGCCCACTAACTGTCCCTGAGCGATTGAGATGAAAGTCTGTGATCCGGATGGGTATGTTCTCTGGTTCGACTCCGAACCAGTGGTGGAAAGATGAGTGTTCGGAGGTGAGCAATCCACGGTTTTTGTCGAGCATGCGACCGCGCCCTCTGATTCATTCAGTCGAATTGCGGAATGAGTATGTCCCGCGGAATTTGCGTCGGAAAGTTCTGTCCGTTGGGCCTTCACTTTGCCGACCTTTCATCTTGTTTGGCCGAGAACAAATCGACAAGAGGCTTGGCAGAGGTCAATTCCTTGTAGAGTACGTCCGCGAGAAAGCGGTGTCCCTCCGGATTAGGGTGAGCGTCGGCGGAATCGCGCCAGAGATTTCGAAGGTCGGACCATTTACGGTCGGCCATCAGCTTCTGAGCCGGTTCGTACATGTCGATCACAACAAATCCCATTTCCACCAGCTCCCCTCGAACCGGTCGATGAAGCAGCATGAAAAAGTCATCCTGCTCCCGATCATGGTGGTGCTCGAGCCAGGTGTTGAAGATAAACGCGACCACGGGAATGGATTGCTCACGGCAAAGGCGGGCCGTCTCTCGTAACTCGTCAAGATGCTTGTCGAACTGCGGACCGGCATAACGGTAGCCACGATAGACCTTTTCGGGATTCTGTGGGTCGTCGCTGGCGACTGTCGCGTGCCGGTGATTGCGGGCGAGTTTGATTCTGCGAAGCGTGAACTTGATGAGGGCGGAATGCAGCGGATTATTGCCGTAGTCAGCAGGCATCAACCAGTCTGGTCGATCGTTGATTGCGTCGGCATCGTTGTGATCGTAATGCAGAATCACAAGGTCGGGCCGCCACGGAAGCACCTTTTCGGCGAGCGTGACCCGATTGTGGTGACTATTGTACCCTGGGACGCTGAAGTTCCTGAGTTCGATCGATTTGCCGGTCCGGGCTTCGAGACGCTGGCGAAGCAACTCGCCGTATGTCTCCTCGTAGTTGACTCGCCATCCAAAGGACGTTGAATCCCCGAGAAGTGCAATCTTGATTTCGGGTTTTTGGGGGACCGGGCGTGACGGAGAAACGCGGACTCCCTGATTGTCGGTGACAATATCGTAACCACTGCTGACCCCGATGCTGTCCAACCCGATGTTCGGGCGGATCTCATAAATCAGATTCGGAGAGGAACTGGCTCGCGTGAGATCGAGGGCCCAGGCCATTCCTTCTTCCACGTAAATTTCATTCGCGAAGAACATGCGAACGCCGATTTCCGCCGCAGCTACGCTTAGAGAGATCGAGGCGAGGCAAATCGCCAATCGTGCCACCCAACGGCGTGACGGTTTCGACTTCGATTTGGTGACGGTGTTGCGGTTCATCCTCGAACGCTCTGGCAAGAGACTTGCAGGTTCCCATCGGTCGATTATCAAAAAAGCCTGTAAGGGGGCAACAGTGAAACCGAAGAGGTACCGCCCTGCTAATTATCCCTGTTGGCTTCTTCGATTATGTCGCGAATTCTAGGAATGTTGAAGAGAATCTTCGCTCCGTGTGGCCCGGCTTTCGAATCGTTCATGGTTCCCTTCCTCGGAGAATCGTGGATAATACACCGGTTATTGAAACTCAAACCTGGAGGAACTTCATGTCGTCGATGTCGTGTGCCGCGTTTCGCGGAGCAAAAGCAGTGTTTCGATCGGGGCTTGCCGGGCTTGTCCTGTTTTCCGCCGTTGCATTCTTGCCGGCACAGGAGACGAGCGTACGCCCGAAGATCAACGAGGTCTTTGAGAATCCGGACGTCGTCGCGTTTGCCGCTCGGTTCGAGCGGGAAGGACGCGACGAATCCGCGCGAGGTGGTTGGAAAGAACTCTTTAACGGTAAGACGATCGACGATGGCTGGAAGGTTAGAGGCGGATTCGCGAAGTATAAAGTGGAAGAAGGGGCGATCGTCGGCACGACGAGCGAAGGAAGTCCGAATACGTTTTTGTGCAAGGGGCCGTTTGGCGACTTCGAGTTGCAGTTTGAGGTGCTCTGCGACAAGGAACTCAACTCCGGCGTACAAATCCGCAGCCATGTGGCGGAGAAGGATATGCCCAATCCGTCCGGAAAGGGAACGATTCGCAAAGGGACCGTTTATGGCTACCAATGTGAGATCGCGCCGGGAACGAAAACTTCGGGGAATTTCTGGGACGAGGCCCGGCACGGCAAATGGTGGGATGAACTCGCCGGCAAACCCGGCGCGGAGGCAGCTTACAAAGTTGGGGAATGGAACCGCTACCGGATCGTTGCCCAGGGAGATCATATTCGCTCATGGATCAACGATGTGCCGTGTGCTGACTTTCATGAGAAGACCGACGCGAGTGGAGTGATTGGTTTGCAAGTGCACGGGATTGGAAAGGGAAAAGGGCCGTACCAGGTACGGTGGCGAAAAATCCGCTTGCGCGAACTGAAGCCTGAAGAGAAAGTCGAGTAACCCGCACAGGAGGCATTGATGCCAAGTTGTACGTTTTGCGATCAGGAAAATCCGCGCGGTGCGACACGCTGTTCGAACTGCGGTGCGGAACTGCCCGGGGCAATGGAAAATGAGGTGTCGCCTGCCGGCGGTGCCGCGACCAATGCTAACGATGTGCTGTCGGATCTGATAAGGCGCGGACAAAAGATCGAAGCCATTAAGCTGTTTCGCGAACAAACAGGTGTTGGACTTGCGGAGGCTAAGGCTGCCGTCGAAGCTTTGGAGCGAGGGGAGACCTTGGTTCCTCCGCCCACGCGGCCACAGTCGATTTCGGATGAAGAAGTAGTCACGGCATTGGAAAATGGCGGCAAGATCGGTGCGATCAAGCTTTATCGTGAGCGGACCGGTGTCGGATTAAAAGAGGCAAAGGATGCGGTCGAAGCTTTGGCGGCTCGGCATGGAATCGTGCCGAAAAGCGGGTGCGCAAGCATGGTCATCATCGGAGCGCTCACCGGATGGACTCTATGGAACCTGATCACCTGAATCCGGGGAATGCTCAATATCCGGCGACAGTCATCGGATCTTGACGGGTGTCATCCACGCAGGGTAGTTGTGGAATAGTGGAATATGTGGTCAACCACTTCAATATCGTGAGAGGTTGCGGAGGTCACGTGAAATCAACGGTCGCAGAAACGGTCCCCTGGAACTGAATCATGCAGCGGAAGCCGAACTTCATTTCCTGTTGCTTCACTGTGATGGTGGTTGTCATCGCGAGTGTGCGCGCTAGTCAGTTACGTGCGGACGAAGAATCCGCTAAGAAGCAGTTGCTCGAAAAGGAGATTCGAGTAACGTCGGCTGGACTGATGCTCGCGGAGGAAACGGAGTTCACGAAGGGAGTAACAGGTATCAATTCCTTAAAACGGAAGTTGTTTCTCGCGACGAAGGATCTGGCTGCCGCGGAAGCCCAGATCGATGCCCGCGACGATCAGATGACTCGGTTGATGCAGGACAACGTCGCCCTGAACGCCCAACTGGCCAACGTCGGAGATTCCGATGTAACGCTGCACAACCGACTTGTTGGAGCCGTTAATGCCAATATCGGCCAAGTCAATCTGCTGATGAAGTCACAAGAAGGCGCGCAGAAGGATCTCAGCGATGTCCGCAAAGCCGCGAATACCGCGCGGGAGGCTTATGTCGGAAAAATCCTGGAACTGCGCTCCTTGGCCGACAAGGTCGCTGCGCGCTATAAAGAACTGGCCGACGACCAGAAGGCAAAATCGCTTGTGGCCGAACTGAATACGACAACCGGCAAGACCTTCACGCTCGAGCCGGGCAAATCATTCCAAGCCAATCTTAAGCGGCTTGAAAAACTCGAGTCGTCAATCATGTCGGAGAAGATTCCGCTACGGCGAATTGGCAACAGCTTTTACGCTTCGGTCGTCATCGATGGCGAGCATACTCACGAGATGATCGTCGATACCGGAGCCAGCCTGATTTCGCTGCCGCACGCCTTGGCGAAAGAGTGTGGTATCGAAGTCACGGAAGCTGACCGGCCGATTACGCTGATCATCGCTGATGGCACCAAGATCAGCGGCAGGCTGAAGAAACTCGATTCGGTGAGAGTCGGCAAGTTCACCGTGAATGACGTGGAATGCGCCGTGCTTGGTCCAGAAGCGACCGAAGCCACGCCACTGTTAGGGATGAGTTTTCTCGGGCAGTTCAAATTCGAGTTGAACTCGCAGGCCGCAGAGCTATCGTTGATGCAGATCGATGAGGAGTCCAAGTCCAAGCCGACTCGTCGCACGCGGACTAGCGCGAAAAAGAATTCCGGCTCCCGGAAAGATCCGCCTGCCGATAAGGTCACCACTCCCGAGAGTCCCTAATCGAGAGCGGCGGTGATCGCAGATCTCGTGCCAGAAGCCGAGTCTCCCGGTGGATGTATCCAGGCGGATGCAAGTTCGGAACCAGCTTTACTCCGCGAGCGCTTCCGGGGGAATGATCACGGGGGTCTCGTCGGCATTGCCCCATTCGCTCCAACCGTTGTAGTAGTTACGGACTTCCTTCGCCCCCATCAACTCTAGAGCGAAGGCCATTACCGATGACCGACCGCCGGATTGGCAGTGGGTCGTCGTCGGCTTGGCCAGATCAATCTTCGCGGAGGCGAAGAGTTTTTGAATCTCCGCAGCCGATTTAAATCGCTGGGTCTGTTTGTCGATGAGGTCGCTCCAGTCGAGGTGTTTTGCGCCCGGCATGCAACCGGTTCGTTTATTACCCAGTGACATCTTGCCGCGAAATTCCCCATTCGATCGGGCGTCGAGAATTTGCGATCCGTTCCCTATTAATGCGAGCACTTCTGCTTTGTCGGCGAACATCTGGTGGTGTGGCTTGGCATGGAAGTCCGCGTGTGCGGCAGCGCCAGGCGCTTCGGTCGATGTCGGAAATTTCGCTGTCGTCCATCCGACCCAGCCCCCATTGAGCAATCGCGCGTGATTCTGCCCCCAGTAGTGGAGAATCCACCAGATCCGGGCCGCATCTTTCGAGGCGGCGTTGTCATAGAGTACAACATTGGTCTCGGAGGAGATTCCCAATTCAGAAATGCGTTTGCTCCAGGCAGCCTCATCTGATCCGTCGCCAAATGCCTTCTTCCAGGTGTCATGATCAACTCGCCGGGCGCCGGGGATGTGTGTTTTTTCATAGTCGGCGGGGGATCGCACATCGAGGATGACGAACTTCGCCGCGACTTCGGGCTTGGCCAGTTCGGCCGGTTCGAGCAACAACTCCGGCCGGGCGTATTTTGTTTCTGCGGCAAGGAGGGAATGAGCCAACAAAGTCGACAGGGTGATTACGAAACAGAGAGATTTCATGGAAGAACTCTGGTATTGGATGTTAGTCAATTAAGTCATCGGACAGCGTTTTTAGTGTACCAGACGAACTGCTGCCAAGACGTGCTAACGTTTATGTACCGGGTATTCTGATCACTTCGCCGGCAGCGAGCCCGTGAAGTTCGCCGCGCGGGTGACCCAACTCTTTAGATCCTCGTCGTCGGCGATGCCTTCCGGCTCGACCATTACCCACCCTTTCATCGGCCGGCCTGTAATGTCGAACTCGCGGACAAACGGTTCTTCGAGCATGCTCTCGTAAGTTGCGGGACCGATGCGGGCAATCAGCGACTTTTTCCACACGCCGCAGCACATATTGCCGTTGAGTAGAAACCCGACACCGCCGAACATTTTCTTTTCGGCTGCGCCACGGCGACGGGAGATCAGTGGTCGGATGCGCTCCGCCAAAGATTCATCATAGGGCATGTCGTAGTTTCCATTCGATCACATGAACAGCGGCTCGCGGCCGGCGGCGCGTCGGGCGTCGGCGAGTTGCCCGCGATGGTTCATCGGATGCATCGCCGCCATCAAGAAACATTGCCGCACGGTGCCGAAGAATGCGCGAAACGGCGCGGGAACACCCTGGGCCGGCTTATCGAGATCCTCTTCCGACAGAGTCTCCAGATACGCCAGCGTCTGTTTGCGAATATCCTTGAGTTTTTGAACGACCGATTCGTAGGGAGGATATTTCGATGCGTCCGCCGTGGGAACGGTCTTGGCGTTGAAGAGTTCCTTCCATTCCGCGAGAGGGTTTGCCTGTCCGCGGGCGAACTCCCAGATCAGCATCCCCTCGCTGAAGGCGAGATGCCCAGCGATCCAGAGGGGGTGATTGCCCCCCTTGGACGTCGGGAAAATTAATGGGGCCGACGCCATGTCGTCCAACAACGGCCAAACGGCTTGTTCATTGAGTTGCAGTGCCATTTGCAAGAGTTGCTTCGATTGCATAGGGCGCCTTTCATGTGAGTTAAGATCAAATGGGATTGTGAATACCGAGCAACCAAGAAAGCATTTCTATTGAAGTGTTCAGCCTACGATTTCTCAACTCGTTCAGCCAGCACATTGATACAGCCCGTCCATCCCTTGCTGTGTTCGGAAGCTGTCTTTGCGTCTGGAAATTGTTCATGTCGCAGCACGATTTCGGTGGTATTCCCATCAGCATGAAATTCGACGGTGACGAGCGTCTTGCCGATGTCGGTATCGGGCGGCTCCCAGGACCAGGTGTAAACGAGTCGCCGTGGTGGATCGACTTCCTGGAACTCTCCGTAGCAGACATGAGGCGTCGGCTTATCCGGATTCTGCATGCCGAGCCGGTATTTGCCCCCCACCCGTAAATCGATTTCCACAATTGGTGTCGTCCATGTGGGATTCACGCGCCACCAGTTCGCAAGAAACGCCGGTTGTGTCCAGGCGTCAAACACTCTCTGTCGCGGGGCTCGGATCGTGCGGCGAATGGTCAGGGAATTCTCACTGGCTTGCGTATGCGCTTTCATGATTGGTCCTCAGTGGGGGATTGTTCCAGATAATCCACCAGGCTGTCGAGCTGCGCCTCCCAGAAACGGCGATGGCGATTGACCCATTTGGCTGCTTCCCGCAGTGGTGCAGGAACGAGGTGGCAACGGCGAACACGTCCTTGGCGGTCCTGCTTCAACAAGCCAGCACGCTCGAGCACTCGCAGGTGCTTGGAGATTGCCGGTGCCGAGATGCGAAAAGGCTTGGCAAGAGCCGAAACGGTGCTGTCTCCCTTTGCCAGGCGCGCGACGATCGCGCGCCGCGTGGGATCAGACAGGGCGAAGAAGGTCTCATCGAGCCGTCGTGTACGAGAATTAACCATATGGTTAAATGTTACTGGGGTGGCTAGTGAATGTCAACGCTGAGAACGACGATTTCAAAAAATTCAACAATCGACTGGATTCATAGAACGAGATCGGGCTGAACTGGGGGGCCAAATTCGAAGAATCGCAGCCTTCGTGTAGACTGCCTTTCATCGCGTGTTGTGTGGGGTGGCTGTAAATTCTGCAAAACAACACGAGGGCAGGGGATGCCGCGAATTCAGCTTCCATTCAGGTGTGGATCAATTCTTTCGATGGCACAATAATCAAAGAGACGGCGCGATGCCGCGACTTGAGTGAGGTAGTTTTCGTTCGATCTTGAGCAGCGAATAGAAGATAGAGCAGACCCACGAAATTGGCATGATTCGTGCGTCATCAAGACGGCGTCGAGGTGAAGGCAGAGCCAAAACGTCAACTGACACGAAAGGAATCAGCCATGAAGAAACTTGTCTTGTCGCTGGCCATGTTGGGAGGAATAGGGTTTGTGGGTGCCGGCAGTGCGTCGGCCGCCAATTGGCATGGGAGCGCGTATCCAGTTCAACCGATTGGACATGTTATGCCGGTCTATCCCAACGCCAGCATCAACAGCAACTGCTACGGCGGCGGTTGTTCGACCGGAAACTGCACGAACGGGTGTTGTTCTCCTGGAATGCCCTGTCGTTTGGGAGCTTGCAAGAGCAGCTGCTCGAACGGTTCATGTGGGTCGGTCCGGAATAGCAGCTATCGCTATGTACCGCGACGTTCCGTGAATCGCGGGATCGGATTCAACGGGCTTGGTTTGAACTTTTGGTACGGCCGTTGAGAGTCCCGTG
>CAZVJA010000047.1:0-29626 GCA_964626885.1 uncultured Planctomycetaceae bacterium
TGCTGGCGGTCTACGGCATCCTCGGCATTGCGTTCTATCACCTGCCGGAAGCGCACGCTACGTCGGTTGCCACTGGGGCGAACTGAACAAGAAAACTTACCGTATACAATTAATAGAGGGCGCCCATGGATGATCGACTTCGGATCGTGGGAATTTATCCGATTTCAGCACCTGAACCATGCCATTTGATCGAAATCGAACTCGGAGTATCGCAGGAGGAATTCGATTTCGGTTCAATCACTCAAGAGTTGAAAGATGAGCCAAGATCCAATTGGCAGGCAGCTTACGATGAGCAGCACATCGGCGGCGATGACCAATGTTCGCGTTGGGCGTTTTTCTTCCATTACCTTGATTTTGGCAAACCACTTCATACCCAATTCGGAGAAATCAAATTGCCAAATCCAACGCCTTTGCCAGACCGACTAGGAGGAGTTGACTATTTTCCTCCGTAGCTCTCCTGATGAGAATAGGTTCGACGAGATTTTATGATCAATCATTGCGTTCAGATGCCGATGAACTTCACAATCAGATTGGGTTGTCCCGGAAGGACTTCCGAAAATAGCCCAGCCATTTCATGGCGGGGAAACCGGGCAGGTCAAAACGAAATGAGTTCCGGAGGGGCGACTGAAAACGTGGCACATCGGTGAATCGTCTCGAAAATTTCAGCCGTCCCTCCGGGACTGCGGTATCACGCTCCCGACCCCCCCAGCGATAAATCGTTGGGCTATTCTCACGGCGTCCCGAGTTACTCAATGCGGTCCATGCACTTCGCGGACCCTATTAGTCCGTCTACTCTAAAAGGTCTGGTTGGGGGGTAGAAGGATTTCAGTTTGATGCGGGCGTCGGCGGTGGTGAATCGCCTGGTGGCTCTGCATTTCCCGGCGTTTCGGGTTTTCTGCCAGGTGCTCTTCGCGGAACGCATCGTGTCGGTGCTTTCGAATTGTCGGCCGAGGCATTGCCGCGCGAGGACGCTCAGTTCCATCTCGGCCATGTTCAACCCGCTACCGTTACGCGACGTAGGTTCGATTCGCAGCCTGCGAGCCAAGCGGTGCGAGGTGGCCGCATCGAAGGTGACGTACAAGCTGGTGATGTTGTGCGTGTTGAGATTGTCGCAGACCAACGTCACAACCCGCGTGCGAGGGTAGGCGACATCGGGGAGTTGACGCACTTCTTCCGCCCAGTCTCGCCGCGTCACTGTTCTGTGAAACGATCCGCGAACCGCTCCGCTTGTCGGCAGGTGAATTGGTCCACCGAATCTTGAGCATACGAATGTGAGCGGACTTTGGCCGAGAGTTCCGTGGCGGAGATGCGGAAATGGGAATTTCACTCCGCCAATCTTACAGTATCTCAATGAGTTCTTTCTCTTCGGCATGAATCACCGACTATTATAGAGCACTCTTCGGTTTTGCCGTGTCTGATCAACCCGCTGCGTGCAGTTTGGGAGGAGCATCGTGCTTTTTCGACCTCTTTGCGCTCCGCTGATATCGTTGCATTTGTGGAAAATCCTTCTGGGGGCGTTCGTGGCACTCTCCTTTCAACCAGCAGTGCGGGCTGCCGAATTCGCTCAACAGGCGAAGCGACCCAATCTCCTGTTTATTCTTGCAGATGACCTTGGCTATGGAGATCTTGGTTGTTACGGACAATCTCAAATTCGGACGCCGTGCATTGACCAACTCGCGTGGGAAGGAACGCGGTTTACCCAGTTTTACGCCGGCTCGACAGTCTGCGCTCCCTCGCGTTGCGTGTTGATGACGGGGTTGCACACCGGTCACTGCTGCATCCGTGGGAATGCGCGGGTGAGCCTTCGCACGGAGGATTTCACCGTCACGGAGCTGTTGAAGCAGGCGGGCTACACAACCGCGCTCATCGGGAAATGGGGGCTCGGCCAGGAAAATTCGGAGGGCGTGCCGACGCGACAGGGCTTCGATGAGTTCTTCGGTTATCTCGATCAACATCACGCACACAACTATTTCCCGACATTTCTCTGGCGCGGCGAAACGCGCGTTTCCCTTAAGAACGTCGTGCCCGGCGATGGGGAGTTCGGCGCGGGAGTTGCTGCCGAGAAGCTCGAATACAGTCCCGATCTGATGATTCGCGAGGCACTGTCGTTCATCGACCGGAACCACGACCGCCCGTTCTTCCTGTACTTTGCGGCGACGCTGCCGCATGCCAACAACGAGGCTGGTAAAAAAGGCATGGAGATTCCCGATTACGGCGCCTATCGAGACAAGGAATGGCCCGAGCCGCAGAAGGGACTGGCGGCGATGATCTCCCGGCTTGACACCGACGTCGGACGGATCATGGACGCGTTGAAGAAACATCACCTCGACCAAAACACGCTGGTTCTGTTTTCCTCCGATAACGGGCCGCACCGTGAAGGGGGAAACGATCCCGATTTCTTCAAATCGAACGGCCTGTTGCGCGGCATCAAGCGGGACTTGTACGAAGGTGGGATCCGCGTCCCATTCATTGTTCGCTGGCCGGGTCAGGTGCCGGCCGGACGCGTCAGTGAGCAGGTCGGTTCCTTCGCCGATTTTTTGCCAACAGTCGCGGAGATTGTTTCCTCGAAACCTCCCACAGGTCTGGACGGACGGAGTATTCTCGCAGCGATTTTGGGAAAAGAAACCCGCGCGGAGCGCGATGATCCGCTGTACTGGGAGTTCTATGAACGAGTTTCCGCTCAGGCAGTTCGGTTGGGAAACTGGAAAGGGATCGTACGTCCGCTCGGCGGCGAGCAGCTTGAACTGTACGACCTGACAAGTGACGTCGGCGAGACCAAAAACGTTGCTGCCGAACATCCCGATGTCGTGAAAACACTTCTGAAAACCATTCGCGCGTCCCATACGCCGTCGCCTTTGTGGAAGGTCCGACGTTAGTCGCGGCAATCTCCTCTCGTTTCGCCGAACATAAAGCCAATTCCCACCACCGGCTGCACCGAGTATGCTATCGGCTGCTTCGGTCGTCTCCGAGTTCCACGGTATCGCGGTGATACAACACCGCAGCGCAAAGGGGGCCAGTTCATGTCGCTCATGCCGAAGATGGAAAGTTCGTCCAGTCCACCGGTTTCTCCAGTTCCCCCTGCCCCACCGAAGCGGCTGGTGTCGCTCGATGCGTATCGCGGTTTCGTCATGCTGGCGATGGCTTCCGGCGGACTCGCGATCTCTCGCGTGTACGACAAGCATCCCGATGTCGCGTCGAGGTTCGACGGCACCCGCTGGCAACTCTTTTGGGAAACCGCCTGGGATACACTGAGCAAGCAGTTGAGCCACGTCGAGTGGACCGGCTGCACTGCGTGGGATCTCATCCAGCCGTCGTTCATGTTCATGGTTGGTGCGGCGCTCCCCTTTTCGCTCGCCCGACGGCAAGGACGAGGCGATTCGGTCATCGAATGGTTCGGCCATGTCCTCAGTCGGTCGATGATCCTGATTCTTCTCGGCGTCTTCCTGCGATCGCGCGGCGCGTCGATGACGATCTTCACTTTCGAGGATGTCCTCTCGCAGATCGGGCTCGGCTATACCTTTGTCGCGCTGCTGACGAATCGTTCTTTCGCGGTGCATCTCGCGGCGCTCGTCGCGATCCTCGGCGGCTACTGGTACTTTTTCTATCAACATCCGGTTCCCGGGCCGGAAGGAAACGATGTCACGCGCTATCTGACCGAATTGCGGCACGCGCCGTATTCCGAATGGAATCAATTCGGCGGTCTGGCGGCCCATTGGAACAAGCACACCAACGCCGCCGCCGAATTTGATCGAAGCTTCCTCAACAAATTCCCTCGTCCCGAAGAGGAATGGAACGGCAAGAAGTACTGGGTCAACGGCGGCGGATACCAAACGCTGAGCTTCATTCCCTCGATGGCGACGATGATTCTCGGCTTGATGGCTGGGCGATTGCTCCGTTCGCTGCGGACACAGAAGGAGAAGTTCCAGCGATTGATCCTCGCGAGCGCGGTCTGCTTCGTCATTGCGATGGCCTGCGACACAACGATTTGGCCGGTCAGCCCCGAGACGTTTGGTTGGCAGGGTTGGAGCCTCTGCCCGATCGTGAAGCGGATCTGGACGCCGACCTGGATCCTCTTCAGCGGCGGCTGGTGCCTCTTCCTGCTGGCGATGTTTTATTGGGTGGTCGATATCCGCGGCTTCCGCGGGCTGGCGATGCCGCTCGCGGTCGTGGGCATGAATTCGATCGTGATGTACTGCATGGCACAACTCATACCCGGTTGGGTGGCGAGCATGCTTAAGATCCACCTGACGACCCTCGACTCGATCACCTTCCGTTGGGGAGGCAAGTTTTACCAGACGATCACCTTGAAGTATCTCTTTAACGATACCTATCGCTTCTCGCCCATCCTCTCGTCGATGGCGGTGCTGTTTGTCCTCTGGCTGATTTGCCTGTGGCTTTACCGCAGGAAACTGTTCGTGCGGATTTGAACTCGCGGGACGGTTCCGAGTTCGAGGGAGGGAAAGAATCAATCGCACCGGTTTCGGGAAAGATAAAAGGGTTTAGCGGTTAGGGGTTTATGGTTCGAGGGTGCGAGGCCTAAAACCCCCAAACCGTTTACCTTCTATGCTCTATTCTCTGCCATCCTCCTTCCCGACTGATCGATGTCCGATCAAAGCTCTCTTCCAACTCGGGACACGGGACTGAGAAAAGCCGTTCGCCGAGCTTGCCGCGAAGAATTTACACCGGGCGCTGTTTGGCTGCCGCCGGGATCGTGGAATGCGGCCCGCGAAGCGGTGTGGTTCCCCCGCTCCACGGCAGCGACTTCAACTCGCGGACGACGTCCGAGACGACGGACTCCCAATCTCCCCAGCGCGCCTGGCGGAACAGGCGCATGGTTGGGTACCAGGGAGAATCGGCGCGGTCGAGATGCCAGCGCCAGTCGGGCGTGTGGCAGAGCATTGTCCAAGTGGGTCGTCCGAGCGCGCCGGCGAGATGAGCCGCGGCGGTGTCGACCGTCAGAATCAGATCAAGCTGATGCATCAGGTTGGCCGTGTCGCAAAAATCGTGGAGCAACGGACCGGCGTCGAGCAGGTTGCCGGGCAATCCTTCCGGGAATGTTTCCGGAATTTGCCGACGTCCGGATTCGTCGGTTTGGAGTGAAATGAATGAAATACCCGGAATCTCGAATAAGGATTTCAGGGACGCGAGCGGACAGGAACGGACGATATCGCGCGCTTGTCGCGGATTTCCCTGCCAGACCAGCCCGACGCACAAATCGTCGGCCGGAATGGACGCGACCAACTTACGCAGTTCGTCGTTCAGCCCGTTCGTAGCGTGAAGATAGGGGACGTATTCGCCAACGTGGTCGATCTCGACGTCCAACATTGCGGGGAGACGAACGAGCGGGACGACCGCGTCGACATTTGGCGGAAGTTCACCAGGTGACAGAACCGAATCGACACCTTCCAGCTTCGAGAAGAGCACCTTTAATGCTGACTGACATTCGAGGATCACGCGCGCCTGCGATATTTTTCGGATGCCCTGCAGGAAACGGATGAATTGGATCGTATCGCCGTAACCTTGATCGGCATAGACGAGCAATGTTTTCCCCGGAATCGGGCCACCCTGCCAAAGCGGTTTCGGGAACTGGCTCGCACCACCGCCAAGGGCTTCCGCATGACGTGTATAGCCCGGCCATCCCTCGCGATAGCATCCCGCGAGCAGCAATGTCGTTGACAGATTGAATTCGGCCAGCGCGAATTCGGAGGAAACATCGAGAGCTCTGCCAAACGCCTCGCGAGCATCGTTCAAGCGGTGGTCCGCCCGGAGCGCGATTCCAAGATTGTTCCAACCCTCGGCATAGTCGGGGCGCAGCTCAATCGCGCGGCGCGCGGCGCCGATCGCTTCGGTAATTTTTCCATCCCGTTCCAGAACATAGCTCAAATTGGCATGAATTTCGGCGAAGTCGGGCCGAGCCTTCAGCACCTCTCGAAAAACAGCTGCGGCCTCCCCAAGCCGTTCCTGATGAACGAGCGCGACACCGAGATTCACACGAGCGTCGAGAAGATTCGGCTCCGCGCGAAGTACTTCACGAAAGGACTCTTCCGCTTCCGAATGACGTTTCTGACGCTTCAGCAGATTGCCGAGTCGAAACCGGGTGTTCGCATCATCTCCATGCAGGAGCAGCAATTGACGAAACGCCGTCTCTGCACGGTCGAGGGCACCTCGCGACTCATGCAGTGCGCCGAGATTGAACAGGGCCTGAGAGTAATCCGGCTGCGCACGAATCGCCGCTTCGTACATACGTGCCGCATCTTCCCAGCGTCCCGCAGCCTGATAAGCCACGCCGAGGTTGTTCGCGGTATCGGCCGAGTCGGGTTTACGGGATGCCGCCAGTTCGAGTGGGATAATGCACTCGTCGATGCGTCCCATCTGGAGCAGAATTGTTCCCCGGAGAAACAAGGCGTCCCATTGATCGGGATGCGAAGCGAGAATTTGCTCGCAATACGAAAGAGCGGCTTGGCAATTTCCGCGTCGATGGGAGTCTGCGGCGGAGCTCAGAATCGTGTTGATGTCGTGCACGACCGAAACATCCTTGCGGCACGCGTGTGTAATCGGCGATCGACGTCAGACGGGTTTCGCTTAGGGCTTCGTTTCGGAGGTGGCGGGTGTTTCGGCCGTGGGTGGTTCCGCCCTTGCCTGAATCGGCTCCAAGAACCAGCCCGTTTTCAGGCGGATGTAAGGTTTCGGCGATGGAAACGTTTTGCCGTTAATTTCATGAACGGCCCAGATACAAGCCCCCCCCACGGTGCCCGGATCGTCGGTGAATTTTTCGAGTGCCTGAAGTTCCGATTCGGCCTTCATGCGACCCAGACTTACAGCAGACATGCGGCGAACGCGTACATCTTCGGGCACATTTCCGTCGATGTCGGTCAGACGATCAGTGAGCTTTTTCGCCAACGCGGGGTCGGGTTTGCCAGCATGAATGTGTCCCAAGGCCCAGATGGCGGCTGTTCTGGTCTCGATACCGATAATCGGAGTGCGCGTGACGCAAACGGTGCAGATCTTATCCGCCTCGGCATAACGAAACTCGCCCAACGCCTGAATGAGCTGGGAGAGTTGTTGGTCCCACGCACTGCGATGGAGGATTCGTGGTTCGACAAGAGGATCAACTTCCTGCTTCGTAGCTCGACCGGTAGCGCTGGCGATCAGTTTTTCTCCTTCGCGCTGCAGCTTCGAGTGGATCATGGGGGCGGTGGATGGAATCGACAGCTTGCGCAAACCCCATGCCGCGGCGAGGAAGACTTCCGGACGCGTCGCGTCGAGCAAGATGACAAGCCTGTCGGCGGTCGGTTCATGATCGATCATTCCGGCGAGAATCGCGGCCTGCTCCTGAGGACGCCAACTTTTCGCCGCGAGGGCGGTGACTATCAATTGACGTACGAGGTCGCTGTACTTCGAGTCGTTAAATTGTGTCCGCAGGATCTTTCTTGCCGCGATGCGGTTGTTAGGGTGGACATCATCCAGACGCTCCGCGAGCAATTTCAGCCGGTCGGTCGTCGGAAAAGCACCGAGTGCGTCAATCGAGATCGCACGAACATTCGCGTCGGAATGCTTCAATGACTTTTCCGCAATCGACAAGACCAGCGTGTTTTTTTGATCAAGCAGCACTTTCATTGCGGCCGCGGCAACCGCCGGTTCGCTGTCAGTGGCGAGTGTTGCCAACAACGTCTGCGCCGTATCGCTGGTATGCCGTGCAAGTAATGCCGCCGCAGTCAAACGATCCGTGATGCCATAACGGGACGGCCTGGATGCCAACGAGCGGGCCAGTTCTTCCAAACCGGTCGTCTGCAAAACTCCAAGGGCTCGGCCTGCCTCAAGACGTAGGCCGATGTCTGTTGCCGATGCGGCAAGTATCTCTTTTAACCTATCGGCAGCCTGAGTTTGCCCTGCGGATGCCAGGCCTTTGAAGGCGAGCAATAACGAAGCCTGTGGAGCATTTGGTTCGGCGATTCGCTGCAGCCAGAGTCGCTGCAATCCTTCGGCGTTCCATTTTGCAAGCGCCGGCTCAACGATCGATGCTAACGCAAAATCCCCCTGCGCCAGCCGCTTTTCAAGAATCGGGGCTGCCTGGGATGCGTCAAGTTCCACAAGGGCACGGGCGGCGGTCAATACGATGAGCGGTTTTTGGCTCTCATCTTCCAATAACTTTGTTAACTCGGGAATAGCTTCGTCGAGGCCCGTCATCCCCAGTCGGTGTGCTTCGACGATCGCGTCGGCTGCTTGACGGCGCAAATCGGCCTCTGGATGTCGGAGTGCTTCAAGCCAGAGATCTTTTAATCCCGGAGCGAACGCATAGGCAGTCTCCGCCGACGATAACGGCGGATCGGCATACATCGGCGAATCAAACGAAAACTCCTCGGCTTGTACCCGAATGGCAGCGATCGCGGTCACGAGTAATCCGATCGCAAACGGCAGGACGCTCCGGAAGACAATTGAGCGGCGACATGTACCGTGCGGCGGGTGGAAGATTACGCCGATCCGGGCTTCTTGTTCGATGCAAGTTTTCGTGGAATCGTAAAATTTCATGATTATTGAGGGCGAGTCAGTTTCCAGGTGCGGACACATAACAAAGTGAAACAGGCCGCGGAAAGCGTACCGATGATCCACCAATTCGCGGGAATCAATTGATATTGTTCAAATCCCGGAAGCTCGATGACGTGCAATGCTGCCGCCATGGGGTTGAACGACAAGATCGTCTCAACCGTACGGTGGCCAAACCTCGCATCTCGCCCCAGCCAGATAAGCATCGTTCCGGCACAGAGAGTGACCAGAATGGCGTAGGATGTGGTTGTGGCCGGCGCGGTGCGACGAAACAGACTGCTGACAGCCGCGCTCAGCAGCAGCGCGAACGCCGCCGTGAGCCCCAGGCAAATCAATACTCGGAGTACCTGTTGCAACAAACCCGGCTGAATGACCACCATCACCAGATAGCCTGGAAGAGTCGCGCACAGGATGAGGAGCAGGGTCCAAGCCGCGGAGAGAAGCTTTCCTCGGACGATGGACCACGCGGAAAGTGGTGTCATCTGCAACAGCTCCCATCCGCCGCTTTCCCGCTCGCCGCTGATCAGACCAGCGGCGAGGCTGGGAGTCAGCAGTACGATCAGTGCCGCCTGCAGGATCACCATAATGCCGCCGATCGTGTTCACACCCCAGTCCATTGTTCCGGCAGTTGCGGAATAGGTCAGGCCTAACGATGCCAGCGCACAGATCGCGATTAATCGCAACATCCAGTGGGAGCGTCCAAAACGTCGGCAGCGAAACTCCTTGACCATCACCGGATTCGCAAGCGGTCCAATCCCGGCTTTCCGCCGCTGCGGATCGACGAGAAAGAAAAGGCGGCGAGCAACCCGACCACCTGTGGAACGATCGTCGGTGATCACACCGGCAGCGCGAGGACGGTCGAGCATCGTTTGGCTGAGACGGGAAATAGTCAGCGCCATCAAACCAGCGGTAATCACCAGCGACGACATCACGAAACTCGAGACGACACCCGTTGTATCAGATAATCCCTGGCTTCCCACATCGCCGTGTCCGAGAACTTCCATAATCGGCGGAATCGGAGAAACGCAGCGCAATGATGCGGCAAGCCCGGCATACAGCCCCGAATCACCTTGGAGGAACAAGTGCGGTCCGATCGTAACAACAGCGAGCAGCAAGACGAACCCATAGGTTAATCGTAATGCCGAGTCGGTTGTGTTGGCGTAACTGCTTACCAGCAGGCCGAGCGCCGAGTATTGCACGGCGACCAAAATCAGCAGGAGATACAGCAACAGAACCTGGCCGGTCAGCGAAATCCCCCCCATCGCGTAACAGGCCGCGGCGGCTGGCGCGCTCATGGCCAGCAGTAATCCCACGAAGCCAAGCACGCCCACAAGTTTTCCGATGTAAATGGACCAGGATGTGAGCGGAGAATTTAACAGCAGCGCGAGTGTTCCCTGGTTGCGTTCCCGGACCAGTGTGGTCGCGGGAAAGACCGGAACTAACAACAGCATGGATGTGAGGAGTCCGTAACCGAACACTTGAAAGACTTGGCGGGCGCGCGCGCCGGAGAGATCCACTTGCGACTCGGTCGGCCACGCGATAATAACGAGCAGCGCGAAGCTGATCGCCAAGCCGAGTTGAATCGCCAAGGCTTGGGGAGTGCGCAGGACGCGAATGAGCTCGCGTTCGATAATCGGATTCGCCACTATCCTCTCCTCGCCGTGGCAGCATGCGCCGTGCCGGCCGGTTCTTTCTTAGGTCTGTCTCCTGAGGGGAGATTTGAAGCACGCGTCACCGACAAGAACGCCTCTTCCAGGTCGCTTTGCAATTCGCGGAATTGTGTGATGGTCAGCCCCGCGCGAACAAGCTGCGTCAACAACTCACCGAGCTCTCGATCATGCTTGCTGGTTCGAAACCGAACCAGCGATTCGGTGGAGGACGCAGTAACATCCGAGGCCCCCTCGAAACCATTGATGATCTTCGCGGCCGAATCAATTTGTGACGGATCGGCCAGATCTACTTCAATGGTTCGTTTCTGGCTGACCTGCCGAGTTATGTCCTCGAGAGTACCGAACGCACGGAGCTTGCCTTGAGTAATGATCGCCACGCAATCGCAAATTCGGGAGAGTTCCGGCAAGATGTGGCTGGTGACAATCAACGTCTTTCCGGACTGCGCCAGCCGCAGCAAGATCTCGCGCATTTCGATTCGCGCTTGCGGATCTAAACCGTTGGCCGGCTCATCGAGAATCAGTACTTCCGGATCATGGAGCAAGGTCCGGGCGATTCCGACCCGCTGTTGCATTCCGTGACTGAGGCTTTCGACGTAGCGATCCTGCATGTAAGTGGCGTTGGTCGTTTCCAGCACCTCAGCGATTCGCTTGAGGCGTTGTTTACGCGGGATTCCGAAGGCCGCTCCGAAAAAATCGAGATACTCGCGAACTCGCATGTTCTGGTATGAACCGAACTTATCCGGCATATAGCCGACAAGGCGCTTGATCTTCTTCGCCTCGGCGACGCAGTCGGCACCGGCAATGCTCGCGGAGCCGCTGGTAGGGCGCGACAACCCGACGAGAATTTTGATCGTCGTCGTTTTTCCCGCTCCGTTGGGACCAATGAATCCGAGGATGTGTCCGCGCTCGAGCGTGAACGAAAGGTCGTCCAGAGCGGCGAAGTCTCCGTATTTTTTTGTGAGGTGCTTGGTGACGACCACCGGGGCCGATGAGCCCATGTCTCTCTCCAGAAATTCCGTTATTGAGACGGAGTTTTGCCAAATACATCCAAGGTAACGAAATCGATCTTCCAGCGGTTCTCTGGGCCGCCGTCAAGCGACGGACGCGGAGCTTCCGATTTGAGATCGCCGACATTCACGCTGAAAGTCAGACCGCCGAATTCATCGAGCTGCAAAACCTCTGGGCGATCGATGTTAAACGAAAAAGAACCGATGGGGTTGTTATGTCTTCCAAAGGAAACTGGGTTTGCCCCCGCCATTCCTTCGACTTCGAGAAAGCGCTCCGGCGCGTTCAGCCGAACATTCAAGACGGCTTTTGTGACTTGCATGGGAACGACTTCCCGGGGTAACTCGAAACGCAGCCAGGTTCGCGCCCCCGTCGGCAATTCAGCCCATTTTCCATCGCGAAAACTGAACGATTGCCGGGAACCGGCAAGTTGGGCCGGTCCGTCGACATCACGCACGGCCAGAAATGCCGACGGAATAACTACATCCGTTCCAGGCGCGGGGCGTTTGACCTGAATCGGGACCGCGACGAGAGCCGCCCCTTTGACTTCCATGGTTTCGGGCAACAGGAATTCACCTTCCAATGGTGACGTCCACACAAGCATCGTTGGGCGATCAATTTGCCTGGCGAATTGCCCATCCGTCAGCAAGTCTCGAAAGACCGCCATGCGATGCTGCTGCAAATCGCTCATGAATGTGGACGACAGAAACTGTTCCGGCGGCAGGACATCACTGACTCGCACGAGCGCCTTTCCCCCGGCCTCGATCGTTGCCGAGGCACGTCGTCCCAAACCCGTAACAACCAGCGCGTCTTCCGGATTGGAAAGTGGCCCCAGATCGCAACCGGTTTCGAACCCCTGCGGACCGAACGTGCCGGCGACTTGAATCGGCTTCTTCAGCGAGTCCTGAGACGTAAAGACAAATGACGACACACCGGCGGGAAGGCCAAGCTGCTCCCAATGCGAACTGTCGATGTCGGTCATGACAATTCGTCGCGTCTGGCCTCGGGCGCCGGCATCTGCGGGAATCAGGCTCCCTCCATGTTTGGTTCCAAGGTTCACATTGGTCTGGATATCGGGGCTATACAGTGCGGCGGTACCGGTGACGAGCACGTCACCGGTGCCTGCAATGGATTCAATGTATTGCGTCATCGCCACCGTGTAAGGAATGGCCTGCCGTGCCGATGTCCCCAGCACAACCAAAACCACGGCGGTCCCCAAAGCGCCCGCCGGTCCAAGCCATCCGAGCATTTCGCTGCGCTCTTTGCGGGCCAACCAGGTGCCGACAACACCAAATCCGACACAAAACACAGCGAGCAGTGCGGTAACAGTGCCCCGCCCGACGATGCGATATCCGACCTGATCATTCGACATTGCGCGAAGTTTATCAGCAGAGATGGGAGGCTCGGGCACCGGTTGAAAAAACCGTGCTGCAAGCTTTTCAAGCGGCTCCAATGGCACGTACTTCGTATTATTGCTCTCTTCATGGAGAGTTCGTCGCGTCCTGGTATCTTCAGTTGTGCGCTGCCGAATCCAACCCTCCGGTGCCAGGGTCGTTACTAGTACCGTGCCCCTGCCATATTTCAACCAGAACGAAGCAGGCCAACCATTAATTTCGTGCGCGATATCCACCCGTTCGGGAATCACCCTTACAAAATCGACCGGTTGTTCGACGCTCACGTTGAATTTACTCGTCGCGGACGACACGTCCCGGATCTCGAACTCATTCAAACCGACTCGATCGATAACCTGACACCCAAATTCGATTCCCAAAAGCTGCGATATCGTTGATGGCGAGACGCGATCCAATTGAATCCACAGTCGTCCCCCTTGATGCAGCCATTGGCGAAGGGCGGCCATCGCCGCCACATCGGCATCGATGGCGTCGTTGGCGATTACGATGTTCGTTAAACCATTCAAGCCTTCGACAGTTGGAGGATACTGCTCGGGTCGTAGAGTCACGATATGAGGTGACAGCTTCACACCCAGTCGGATCGCAACCGAGGCTTCATAGCTGATGTCATCCGGGAGAACAACCGGCGGATCATAGGGAGATGGAGTGATGCCCGGACCACTGTAATAACCAGTAAGCGATCGCCCCGGGTCGAGAGTCGCTTGCTCGGAGTACAGTCTCTGCCCCGATGGAGGTTTGAGCAATTGTTCGCCGCCGTGCGAACGATCATACAGCAGCGACTTCAACTCGGATGTTGTCGCTTCACGTAACTCTTGTGGCGGAACTTGAATGGGGTACCAGATCGTCCTGCGTGTCCCGGCCGGTAGCCAAGCCTGACGAGCGTACAACACCTCAGGCTCACCCGCGAAGTAAGTGGCCGCGAGCAAATCGACCGAATGATCGGTACTATTCAACAGCTCTGCTTTGACGATTCCCCACGTTCCGGGAACATAGCGCTGAATCCCGGCGGAAGCGCCCAGTTTTGTGAAGCTAGGACTCGCGGCCGGTGGTGACTGTGCAGCGCAAATCCTGGAGCTTACGACAAGGATTGCCAAAACTCCGATGAGGATCCGTGAAGGTCCAACTGCCATGAAATTCACCCAAACGTCGAGTACCCGCCGGACTCAGAAATGGAACAACATCCCCGCTGCCGCGCCATAAATAATACACGGCTCAGCCACGATCCGGGTACAGGATGGAAAGTGTTGAACATTGAGCGTACCGGCACAACCGTTCGCTGTCGAGCGTGGCCGTGCTGTTGGTAAGCTACGTACATGCAGACCCCGCCCACTACCGATCCCCCAGATCCACCACAGCCAGCCGACTCGGGAGAATCGGATTCGCGACAGTCGTTTCTCACTGCCGACCTGCCGGGGATTGGAGGGATACTGAAACGCTGTCCAGAGGATTTTCTTGTTGAAGAAGTCCCGGCGTATTTACCCACCGGGGAAGGCGAACACCTCTTTCTATGGATCGAAAAAGAAAGCCTTTCAACCGAGCAGGTGACCCGGCATATTGCGAGGATCTTGTCGTTTCCAGCCACGGACATCGGTGTCGCTGGGCTGAAGGATCGCCGGGCGATCACGCGGCAATTCCTATCAATCCCGGCTCGCTACGAATCCAGGGTCGGGCAGATCGCGACAGATGGAATCCGCATCCTGGATGCGCGACGGCATCCGCACAAGCTGCGTACTGGCCATCTAAGGGGAAATCGATTTTCCATCTTGGTTCGTGATGTTGCTGCTGGGGCGCAGTCACGTGCGGAAGAAATTCGCCGGCGAGTGGAACGTATCGGATTTCCGAATTACTTCGGCTCGCAAAGATACGGTTTTGAAGGAGAGACGCTCACTCTCGGAAGACACTTGTTGCGTGGAGAGAAGAACGCTCGCGATCTGCCTGCGTCACGGCGAAAGTTTCTGCTGCGATTGGCGCTATCAGCAGTGCAATCGTGGCTGTTCGATGCCACGCTCGCCGCACGGCTTTCAGGCAAGCTGCTGGATACCGTGATCAGAGGAGATGTGATGCAGGTCGCCGCCTCGGGGGGGCCGTTCATTGCGGAAGACCTGGCTCGCGAGCAGGAGCGGATGGAACGGAAGGAGATTGTGCTCACCGGACCAATGTTCGGACCGAAAATGTTGCAGCCGAAATTCGAGTCCGCGGTTCGCGAATCGCACATTCTCGAGCAGCATAGAATTGCAGTCTCTGACTTCGAACGCTATTCGAAGCTGACCAGCGGCACTCGACGGTCTATGGTCGTTCATCCTGCCGATCTGCAAATCACACCGGAAGCGGACGGGTTACGGTTTCAATTCACGCTTCCGTCCGGAGCTTACGCAACGACGGTGCTCACGGAATTCATGAAGGACGAGGCCTTACCACGGAACGCGTTCAATCCTTCGTTATGAGAGTTCGAAAACACCCCCTTTATTAATTGTCACTACTTCGAGAAACATCATGGTGAAAATCGTATCGCCGGTTGACGGATCCATTGTCGCCGAGCGCAACTACGCTACGCCGCTCGAAATCGACGCGGCTTTGTCGGAAGCTGATAACGCCCAGAAAGAATGGCGGAAAACGTCGCTGGCGGAGCGATCGGGTTTCTGCTCCGCAGCCGTTGATGCCATGTTGGGCATGGCGGATGAGATCGTTCCGGAACTCGCATGGCAGATGGGACGTCCGATTCGTTACGGTCGCGGTGAGTTGGCGGGATTTGAAGCCCGTGCGCGACACATGATCGAGATCGCCCCGGCCGCGCTGGCGGACCATGTGCCTGCCCCTCTCGATGGCTTTCGACGCTTTATTCGGCGCGAGCCGTTGGGAACAGTCTTCGTGATTGCCCCCTGGAACTACCCCTACCTCACGGCCGTCAATTCGGTAATTCCGGCACTTATGGCCGGCAACGCGGTGCTGCTGAAACACGCGGCCCAGACGTTGCTGGTCGGCGAACGGTTTCAGGCCGCCTTTGACCGAGCGGGCCTGCCGCGCGGACTGTTTCGAAATCTCGTGTTGAATCACGATCAAACGGCGAAAGTTATTCATTCGGGACATGTCCACCAAGTGAACTTTACCGGTTCCGTGTCGGGAGGGCGCGACGTGGAACGTTCCGCGGCCGGCAGCTTTATCGGGACCGGCTTGGAACTGGGTGGGAAAGATCCCGCCTATGTACGGGCGGATGCTGATATCGATTTCGCCATTGAAAACATCGCCGATGGCGCATTTTTCAATTCCGGACAATCCTGCTGCGGGATAGAACGAGTCTATGTGCATCGATCGCATTTCGACCGGGTCGTGGAAGGACTGGCCAGTTTTGCTGGCAAATATGTGTTGGGAAACCCATTAAAGCAGGTAACGACCTTGGGTCCGATGGTTCGCGGCACTGCGGGGGATGTCGTACGAACCCAAATCGAGGAGGCAGTGGCTCGGGGTGCCCGCCGGCTCATTCCATCCGGTACGTTCCCGGCCGACCAGCCCGGCTCACCTTACTTAGCGCCGGAAGTTCTGGTTGACGTCGATCACTCGATGGCCGTGATGAAGGAGGAAAGCTTTGGCCCGGTTGTGGGAGTGATGTCGGTCGATTCTGACGAACAGGCCATTGAACTGATGAACGACAGCCCCTACGGTCTCACGGCGTCTATTTGGACAAAGGACGTTGAAGCCGCGGAGCGGATCGGCGCAGAGATAGAAACCGGAACAGTCTTCATGAACCGTTGCGATTACCTCGACCCGGCACTGGCCTGGACGGGAGTTAAGCACACTGGCCGCGGAATCACGCTTTCCGCCCTCGGCTATACGACTTTGACCCGAGTCAAATCGTTTCACCTGCGTGTGCCGCATTGATGACTGGAATCGGGCGAACCACGAGATTCGTGGCTAAATCAGTTTCCGGATAACAGCGTCTGAGTGGCTGTTAACTCGCGTGTTAATCCTTCGACAAGATTTGTCGGCGATTCGCCCGGGAGAACTTCCCAGGTGTAGGTTTCTACTTCGAGATGCGGGGCATAGCTGAGCTTCGCAATCGAGTTGATCGCCTGCTTTAACTCGGATCGAGTCGTACCGAGCGGTCCCAGTTGCTCGGCATCGACTGGCACATGGAAATGAACGCGCCATGATTCGGCGGCGAGGAACTCCGCCGGCGGTTCAGCGGCGAGCGATTCGACCAGATCGACAACCCTCAGAATTCCGCCGGAATCGCCGCGAGCCATCGTCTGATGCAGGTAGCGTGGCTCAACATAACGCGCGAGCGCACGCCGCCCTTCAACGTTCGCAACGGGATGATCGAGTTGAATCGCACACGTGATATGCACCTTATTGATGCGAATGCCCGCTTTGTCAATCGCAGCAATCGAAGCAGGAATGTCCTCGTATTCAACCGCCTGATGACAGACGTCGTAACAGAGTCCCAAGTGAGTTCTCGCAAGCTCCAAGATATCTCGCCCAGCATTCTCAGCGCGAGAAAATAGTTGTTCGAAAAAGGAAATGGCTTCCGGTGTGGTTTCCAACAGGCAGAACGGCTCCGGCTCGATCGCCAGACGAATCAGCCGACCGGTTTGGTCGTGCAGCTTATTTAGTTCTCGCGCAGCCAGTAACAATTGATCCGCCGCCAAGTCGAGAAAATCAGTCGGGTGCGAGAACTCCTTAAACCCGAGCGGGAGTGTTGAGATCGAGCCGTCGACTCCTTCCGGCAACAATGCCGCGAGGAGTTCGGCACAACCAAGTGTGTATTGCAAACGGTCTGCATTTGACCAATCGGGGAGGTAGACCCTTTCCTTGACGCGAGGACTGTGAAAGTCTCCGAATGGAAATGCGTTGAGCGTGTGGCACGTTAATCCACGTTGAGCCAGACCGTCTGCAAAGCGAGAAATTCCCTCTGGCGACTTCCGGAGTTCCTCGACGACCGAATTCGCCAACCATAACCCCGCGGCAATGGGAGTGCCGATATTTTGTGCGACGGGTATGGTGTACCGATCAAGGCCCTGCTCGACTTCGGCGACGCTGCGGCCGGGATGCACGTTGGTACAATAGCTGAGCGGAAGTGAACTGAGGGCCATGGAGTCGTTGCCGAACTGAAGAAGACGATGCGGGAGTTGTTTCGGAGGGGCGGAGCACCGGAACGCGGCGACACATCCGTTGTATCGAATAAGCGAACACCGCCGCAAGCGCGGACATGGATCTCCGGGCCAACTGGAAGCTTCCGGTTATTCGCAGTTCCAGTTCCGTTGCCCACCTTCGCTGATAGTAGATCTACAAATCAGCGGCCCTGTGGCTGAGCCGCCAGAATCTTGCAATTCGGAAGTTCCGTTTTCAGTGTTTCCAGTCCTTCACCGCGAATCTGCGTATCGCGGATTAACAACAATTTGAGCGTTTTTAACTTCGCCAGGTAGGGAACGCATGCGTTCGTCACCTTATCGTTATTCACGTTGCAGAGATTGACGACTTCAATCACTTTAAATTTTTCCGGATCGAGCAGCGCCAGCCCTTTGTCGGTGATTTTTGTTCCTAAAAGGTGCAACTCCTTGAGAGTCTCGGCATTGCTGGCAATCGTGCGCATACCGCGGTCGGTGATCGAAGAATCGCGTACATAGACCATTGACAATCCGCGAAGCGCCATTACAGGCAGGAGATCGGCGTCAGAAAATCTCGGTGAGTTGATGTTGATTGAGTACCCGCCGTCCGGCTGTTGCCGGACATCCGCTCCTCGTCCTCGTAAAACATTGGCAATCGTATCGGGATCCTTGTATGACTGCGCGGCATTCTCGGGCGGCGTTCCTCCGTCGTTTG
This sequence comes from uncultured Planctomycetaceae bacterium, assembly GCA_964626885.1. Taxonomy (GTDB): domain Bacteria; phylum Planctomycetota; class Planctomycetia; order Planctomycetales; family Planctomycetaceae; genus CAZVJA01. The sequence continues at coordinate 18,449 of CAZVJA010000047.1, forward strand.
AGCCGGGCACCGTATTGTCGGTCCCTGATGAGGAGGCAGCATCAGGCGTTGGTGCAGAGGACTCCGCCGGCGTTCCATCTTTGCGTCCGATTTCGTTCCCGGCGGCGCCTTCGTCGGGGAGAGCGGCGAGCATACGGCGTTCCATTTTGTCCGCGGCCCCTTCCGGATCAATAATCGCGAGATAAGAGAGCCAAGAGTCACGATATTCCGCCAGCACGTCGGCCGGAAGAACCGTCGTGACCTCGATGCGGGTCCTTTCGTTGGTCAGTTCGACTTTTGTCGACTGTTGGATTTTCTTCTGCCGCTCCTTCAATTTCGCCATCCGCTCTTTGTATTCCTTGGCAATGGGTGATTCACGCGATTCCATGTCGTCAGATTCCGATTTGCGGTCCTTGTCGGCTTCGGTTATCGCGCTGTCGTCCTGTTTTGCATCCCCTTCCGGCTTGTTATTCCCCTCAGCTTCGGCAGGCATCTCTTCCTCGGGTGAATCGAGACCAAAATCTTCCTGCGGCTCGAGGCTCCTTTGAACCATTTGATAAAACGACTCGGCCGATTTCGCGCTATATAACTCGCCGACACCGCGGAATTCGGCTCCATCGGTGAATTGAATACTTCCGGCGAGAACTTTGAGTTCGGTGCGAACGTCCTTCATGACACTCGCAAGTTGGAAAGCTCCACCGCCGCCTAACTGAAACGGACCGAGACTCGTGCTGGTGGCGGGAGGAATGTTCTTCGGCAGAAAGGCCATCACAAAGTGCTTTCGGCCGTCAATCACATCCAATTCGGGACAATCGGGTGAAGCCCCCTTGTCGGCGACAACGGATTCCACGCTCGTCTGATTGCCGATAATCATTGTGTATGCGTCCGGAAACGCAGCGGCGGACCGTTCCTCACCTCGAAAATATGGAAGCTGGTCGATCAGCAGCATGTCAACCTTCTCGGTCTCATGCTTCACCCGACCCGCGGTTCCGAACGCTTTGGCAATCTTCTCGATGTCGAACGGTTTTTTCGCTCGGAGAATGACCACCGTCAGCATTTGGCCGTGGCTCGATCCCATGCTGCTGGCGGCTTTCAGCGCCTGCATTCTGCGAACCCTCTCGTGCCCCATCATCTGGGGAGGAGACCCGCTCGCATACGTCACTGTATCGAGATCTTCCGGCGTCATTCCTATTCGCTCGGTGACCTTTGCAAACGCATCGGTAAATTCCGGATCGGCGGACAGCGATTTCAAAAACGGCGAGCCCCAAAGCTCAGCGACCCGGACCGTGACTAAGAAAACCGTATACTTGGGAAGGTACGCCAGATTCAGGCTCGCTTTTCGTTTTTCGGCGAACTCCGAAACCTTCGACGCCGCGCTGATGGCGACGAAGATCACCCCGATCAACAGCGACAACCCAACGACAACTCCGCCCCCGATCAAGAACCAGTTAGCCGATTTGCCGCTATTCTCGTGAGTTTCGGGCTTTGAACCGGCGTCTCGAGGCGGTTTGCGGGAAGAGGTTCGAGGCGGAGTTCTTGCCGTGCGATTCTGGGCGGATTTCTTCCGAGATAACGTCAGAGGGGTCGGTACATTCTTCTCGTAGGCGTCGGTCTCTTTGTCGAAGGATTCAAATTCACCCATCGAGCGGAATTCATCGTCACTCTCAGGAACGGGCGCAGGTTTCGGACGTGCCACCGGGAAATCCGAGGGTGAGGCTGCAGCCGCCGTCCGATGTTTGGCGACAGCTGGCGACGCACTTCGCTCAGGTGCGGCGTTCGACGATGAGTCCGAAGAGGCAGCCGGAACGACAAATCGTTCCGTGCAAAGGGGGCAACGGATTCGTTTGCCGACAGCTTGGGGATTGTTAATTTTGAGAGTCGCACCGCATCCCGGACAATTAACCGAAAGAGGACTGGCCACGTTGACCTCCATCAGCAGATAAATTAGCAGGCGAAAACCTACTGAATACTCTACTGAACAGATCTGGGAGATCCAGCTCAAAACGCCGGCCGGTCCTGGGAGCAGGCTCAGTCCTTGAGGATATTGCAGTTGGCCAGCAGACGCTGTAACGCGTTAATACCGTCCTCTAAGGCACTGGTGCCGCGCAAGTCAAGTCGTTTCAACTTGTACAGTCCTTTGAGGCTTAGTATCCCGGGATTCGATACTCCGCGGCAGAGCGTGAGGCTCAACTGCTCAAGAGAGGTCATTTTCCCAAGAAACTCCATCCCCGCGTTCGTAATGCGCGGACCGCTGAGAAACAGACTCTTAAGATTGGGCAGATCATGGAGCTGTTTCAAACCGTTGTCGCTGACCTTAGTCCCCCGCAGATCGAGCCAGTTCAAGCGGGGAAGCTCGCGCATATGCTCGCGCCATCCGTCCGTGATTTTCGTGTTGCAGAGGTCGAGCACTTCCAGCTTCGAGAGTCCACTCAGTGCCGCCAGACCGTCGTCGGTGATATTGGCTCCGTTCAGGCTCAATTGACGAAGCTCCACCATCCATTTCAGATGGTCGAGCTCTTTGTTCGTAAAAACGACATCCTTGGGGATCCCGATGGCGAAAACATCCCCTTTTTCATCCGTCCGAATACGTGCCCCGAGTCGTTCCAGTTCGGCACGTGCCTTCGATTCGCTGTCGATAATTTGAGAGGAGTCGCGGCCGCTCTTAATGGAGCAGCGGGGAAGCGTCCGTTGAATGCGGCTGATTCCCCCTTCCGTGATTCTTGTGCCGAGGATGTTCAGTACGCGCAGGCGAGTCAGAAATCGCATCCAGTCAACCGACGCATTCGTAATCGGAGTGCTCGCGACAGACAGGTTGTCGAGCTTGCGCAACTTGGCCAGGCTTTCGAAGCCGATATCCGTGATCTTTGTAAAGGCGAGACTGAGAGTCCGCAGATTCTTAAGTCCCCGCAGGTGCACGAGCCCTTCGTCGGTAATGTTCGTCCCACTCAGAAACAGAACCTGCAGATTTCCGAGGTTCGTCAGGTAAGCAAGCCCCGCGTCGGAAACGAGCGTACTCTCCAGCGATAAGCGGTTCAGCCCGACCAATGTTCGAAGATGGGCCAACCCTGCATCGGTGACCTTTGTGAATCCCAGCCCGAGATTTTGCATTTGCTTGAGCTGGGCAAGGTGCGACATCCCCTCATCTGAAACGCGGGTGCCGCTGAGAAACAGAACCTTCAACTCCTTGAGACCGCCAAGATATGCGAGCCCGTCATCATCAATCCTCGTACTGACCAGTGTCAGCTTTTCGAGCTGGCGCATTTCCTGAAGATGTTCCAGGCCCGCATCGGTGATTTTGGTATTCGCGAGCCCAAGTTGCCGTAAATTCGTCAGACCACGAAGATGCTCAAGTCCCTCGTCGCTGATCGATGTCTTTGCAAGTGAAAGATTGCTGAGCTGAGTCAGCTCCGAGAGTTGCTCAAGGCCGGCATCGGTGATCTTCGTGCGGGCCAGGTAAAGATCTGTCAGACGCTTCAGCCCTCGTAAGTGGGCTAATCCGGCGTCCGTGATCTGCGTTCCTCGCAGATCGAGCACTTGCAGTGACTTATACTGTTTGAGATGGACAAGTCCGGCGTCAGTGATCTTCGTGAACGCCAATCCCAAGCTGCGGAGCCCCGTCAGCCCTTTGAGATGCGCCAGTCCACCGTTGTCGACGCGAGTCTGGCTTAAAAGTAGGGTTTTGAGATTTGTCAGTTTTTTCAGGCGCGCGAGACCTGCTCCTGAGATTCTGGAACCCGCAAGCCAGAGCTGTTCGAGCTCCGCGAGATCCCGAACGTGCTCGAGACCGGCGTCCGTGACTGTCGTTCCGCGCAAATCAAGCCGGCGAATACGTGTGAGAAACTTGAGGTACTCAAGACTGGCATCGGTAATGCGCGAGTGCTCAAGATGAACGGCGCGACCACCATCGTCGAGCTGATCGAATGACGCCCCCATTTGCTCAAGGGCGGCGATGGCATCCCGCTGGGCAACGACAGGAGTTTGATTCATATGACAACCCAGAGAAACCTGGCAAATCGGGATGTGGACTTCACTTCCACATTACTCCGGCGACGTAGCCTCCACAAGATTGGGTCACTTGGAAGCACATCGTGCTGTGTGGCCGCGGGATACGCAATGGCCAGCGAAGGAGCCTATGTCGGGTCGATTCCCATCAAGGGGTGATTCGAGAGAGGTAATGGAGTTGGTGCCAAGGTTCTTCAAAATGTGACCAAATTGGCGCACATCGGTACCCTCATGGGCTACACAGCTACGAATATTGACTGGCCGGAGTTGAGTTTGTGTGACAGAGGGGTTCGAGTGTCGAGCATGAGGACACCGGAGCCTGTGCTGGGGTTCTCTTGAGTGATCATTCCCGTTAGGAGGTCGTGATATTGCCGGGAGGGATCTCCCATGATTCTGATGGGTTCCTTTGATCGGTTTGGCTTTCCAGTTGAAAGCATTGCTTACTTTGATCTTTCTCGGAAGAAGCGTGATCTGTCGGTCGCGGTGGAATGGCATAGACTGTCTTCTACTGAAATCACGGCCTTTAACGTTGTAACCCCGCAATTCCGGTGGCTTTTGCCAATGTTGCGAAACCGGTAGGATTTACCCCCGTCCCCTTTCACAAAACACTCCTACATACGACGTAAAGCCCTGCTCTGGCTTGCTTTTCGCCAAAATGGTGTTTGACTTGCCCAAACCCGACCTGTACCTTGGAAGTTCATAATCAGGGGTTCACCAGACCCCACGTTTTTCGTGCCATCTTTGAACTTTTTGCCATTGAATGGAATCCGGATTTGCATACGGGCCAACGACACGGCCCGACGCGCTCCCGCCAAGCGGGAGCCTGTCGGACGAATAATCTGCTAACTGAACAGTTCGTCTCGCCGGAGGACTTGCTGGCGAATCCACGCCACTCCGGGCACGCCCCTGCGAAATGGTTCGTGATTCATACGAAGCCGCGTGCGGAGAAATCACTTGCGCGTCGGCTTCATGGGCTCGGATTATCGTACTACCTCCCGGTTTTCGAACGGCGATACCGGGTTCAGCGGCGCCAAGTTTGTTCCCAAATTCCCTTGTTCCCAGGCTATCTGTTTCTGTTCGGGGACGACGAGGCCCGTCGGAATGCATTGGCGACGCGGCTCGCTGTCGGGAATCTTCGCGTTGATAACCAAGAGCAGCTAGCGACTGATCTCGCGCGGATTCATGGCCTGATCGACTCTGGGACTCCGTTATTTCCTGAAGAACGCCTTTGTGCTGGGATGCGGGCAGAGATCCGTAGCGGACCGCTGGCTGGTCTGGAAGGTACGGTGCTTCGGAAGGGAAAAACACTGAAATTCGTGATTGGAGTGGATTTTCTACAACAAGGAGCTTCCATCGAAGTTGACGCTTCGATGATTCAACCGATCTGACTCGCAGTGGTCTGGAAGGGATCAAACTCGACTGGAACCGACAGAAGCGGATTGGTACGCAATACTCCTTCAGGAAGGATGGAGTAATGCAAGGTTGACTGAATCGCGCGAGAGTTTTTGCAGGGAGGATGGGAGTTTCGACAGGGATGTCGGACCGTACGGAGACGGACCATACCGCAATGCGGCCGAATCAGGATGTTCGGGATGAAATGCCCTACGCAGAAAGGATTTGCGAAGACTAAGGGTGCATAACCCACGGGGACGGAGTCCGCGCGGAACGAGGCAATTTCTTAACGAGACTCCACCGTGTCTTCAAGCCATCTTAGCGAGCAAGCCACTCAACCTGTTCCAGCCTCTTCGTCGCGATTCGCGTGGACGATGCTTGGACTGCTGGCGGTGTCGGTCTGGTCCTACTGGCCGGCGCTCCTGGCGATGGTAGGGCATTGGACAAACGACCCACAATACTCTCACGGTTATCTCGTTCCTGTCTTCTCGGTCGTACTCTTGTGGATGAGGCGAGGGAGTTTCACCAGCGGATTTGAGCCGAGTTGGTGGGGAGTGCCGGTCCTCGTGTCGGGTGTGCTGTTGCGAATCGGGGCTGCGTACTTCTATTACGACTGGTTTGATGGCATTTCGCTCCTGATCTGCCTTTGGGGCACGGTACTACTCGTCGGCGGCTGGAAAGCCGCATCTTGGTCCTGGCCGGCGATTGCTTATTTGATCTTCATGATTCCAATGCCTTACAGCATTGAAGTTGCGTTGCGAGGTCCGTTACGAGCGATCGGCACGAACGCGAGTACTTTTTTGATGCAGACCATCGGCCTTCCGGCTCTGGCGGAAGGAAACATCATTGTGGTGAACGACGCAAGGATCGGCGTTGAAGAAGCGTGCAGCGGTCTCAATATGCTTGTGGTCTTTGTGGCGCTCTCCACGGCCGTCGCCATGGTGATCAACCGCCCGCTGTGGGAGCGTCTGGTTGTTGTCGCCAGTTCCGTTGTAATCGCCATCCTCGTGAATGTCATTCGCATCACCGCAACAGGCATCCTGCATGTGACAGTGAATTCCAAAGTAGCAGATTTTGTTTTTCACGATCTGGCTGGCTATTTGATGCCGTTGGTCGCGATGTTGTTCTTGTGGTGCGAACTCAAATTCCTGTCCCATTTATTTACTACCGAAGACCACCGCCCCGTCGCGGCGGGACTGTACGCGACCAAAGTTGGAGTTGGACGAACGACCACGCAGAACTAATTCGGCCAACAATCAATCCGTTCCAAGTTGCCTAGATTTTCGATGCACATACCGCATTCACAAATTCCGACTGTCCGTAATCACACCGGTGGAAAGAGCCCTCGCGCCGGCGTTCAGAACGAGGGAGCAATCAGGCCCGCGGACATCGTGGAATTACAGCCGATAGCCGCGCCGCCCGAACAGGGTGGCGCGTTGGATCTGGGTGCCCTTTGGGGTGCATTTCGTCGGCGGTGGAAGACAGCTGTTGGGTTGGGAATTGCAACCGGCGGAATCGTCACTGTGGCCGTTATCTGTCTGGTAACGACCCCCTACAAAGCTTACTCGGAGCTTGAGATTAAGAGTGTCCCCGAAGTGGTCATGTTCGACAATGTTGACCCACCGAAGCGATTCAACACTTACAAAGAGACATTGATGAAGAAAGTCATGGGGCGGTTTGTACTAGCCGCCGCGTTGCGCGACTCGAAAATCGCTTCGCTCCCGCTGATTCGCAGCCAGGAGCCGCATGCGATCGAATGGCTCGAAGCAAACCTGAAGGTGAGCAGTCCAGATACGGAATTTATCCAGATCTCCATGTCTGGCGAGAATCCCGATCAAATCACGGCGATTGTCAATGCCGTTACCAACGCGTTCCAGCAGGAGGTCGTCAGCGAAGAAGAGGGGAAACGTGGAAAGCGCCTCGAGCAAAATCAGCAAGTACTCTCACGCCTCGAGGAAGAGTTGAAACTCAAGCGTACCGAAAAACGACGACTGGCCGAACCCCTTAATACTGGCAACCTCGAGACATTGTCAGTCAAGCAACAGATGGCCGCGGAGTATGCTTCAAAACTGCGCGGCGAACTCGCACAGATCAATCTCGATATTACACGGACAAAAATCCAACTTGCGGCTTCTTCTGGGGAAGTGACCCAGACAGCTCCGTCCACGGAAACTCCTCGGAAGATTCCACCCGATTTGATCGAAACGCAATTGACGGCCGATCCCGAATACCAGCGAATCAACACTCGTATCGCGCAGTTGGAAGCGCTCCTGGTTCAATACAAAGAACGCCTTGCAGCCGACAAGCCCGCGCTGCATCGAAAGGAGACAGAGCTCGCCGATGCTCGAGAACGGCGGGACTCGCTTCGTAAAGATCTCGTACCGAAAATCACGGAGCGTTTACACAAGGAGCTTGCCGCCGAAGTGACCGCATCTCAGGCCAGCCTGACGGAAAGCGTCGCACTTCTCGAATCGAGCAAAAAGCACATCGAGAAAGAGCTCGAAGCGTACAAAGCGGAAGATGTTAAAACGGGTTTGCACGCATTCGAGCTAGAGGAACTTAACAGGGAAATCGAGCACACGGAATCCATCGCCCAGGTGATCCGTGACGAAATTCGAAAGCTCGAAATCGAGATGAATGCTCCGCGGAGGATAACGCTGCATCGAGAAGCGGTCGTGCCACACGTCCGAGAGACCGACCGTCGTACCAAATTGGCTGCTGTTGCCGGATTCGGGCTTTTCGTGATTTCAATCGTATGTGTCGTCGCTCTGGAGTTCCGAGCGCGTCGAATCAGTACGCTGGATGAAGTCGCCGGTGAATTGCGAATGCGCGTCATGGGCACAGTTCCGCTACTTCCATACTGGGCCGCCAATGTGGACTCGAATGACCGGTCTCTGCGCAGTGAACAATGGCAGAGTGTGCTTACGGAGTCGATTGATTCGGCTCGAACACTTTTGCTCCGTGATACGACAGCCGATTCACTTAAGTTTGTTATGGTGACGAGCGCGTTAAGTGGAGAAGGGAAGACAACGCTCGCCTGCCAACTTGCTTCGAGTTTGGCGCGTGCGGGACGCAAGACATTGCTCGTCGACGGGGATCTCCGTCATCCAGGCGTTCATGAGATTTTTGAGCTTCGTGAAGCACCAGGATTGTGTGAGATTCTGCGCGATGAAGTGGAAATTGAAACCGCGATCTGTCCTGTCGCGACGCAAGGGCTCTTCGTTCTTTCCGCCGGATTGCTCGATGCCCAGGTGCTGAAACGCCTTTCCGCCGGGGGAGCAGCTTCTATTTTCACAGAACTGGGAAAACGGTTCGACTTGATCATCGCAGATTCATCCCCGATTCTTCCGGTTGCAGACTCACTTCTGTTGGCACAATACAGCGACGGTGTGATTCTTTCCATTCGCCGTGACGTCAGCCGGGTGAGCAAGGTCTCGGAAGCGTGCAATCGGCTGTCGATGCTGGGAGTTCCAATTCTCGGTGCGGTAGCGATCGGGCTGGGGGACGATCTCTTCGCGTACCGCAACTACTATGGATCGGTCGATCGGACCGATCTTGAGAACCAGCCAACCGAGGCACCTTCGCTCTAACACACGTTCGTGCTGTTCACGATCGTCAATAAATCAAATTCGTCGTTAAACGACCAAGGGCCAATTTGAGCACGACACGTAGATTCACTCGGTTCGCCGCGATTGGAATCGCCCTGGTATTGCTCGCCGGTTCCGGCGTGGTGCATGGTCTGCTGACGGATCGCTGGTCAACCGGAGCCGAGCTGCAACTCGCCGCGGAAAGCTTGGACGCTGTCCCGGCATCGCTTGGCGAATGGGAGAGCAAACCGGTGGATGTGCCAGAACGACAACTGCAGCAGGCGGAGGCTGTGGGACATTTGTCGAGACATTATGTAAACCGAGCGACCGGTGAAACAGTCACCGTGCTGATCGTCTGCGGTCGCCCCGGGCCGATCTCCGTTCATCCCCCGACAGTCTGCTTTACGAGCGCGGGCTGGAATCTTGCGGCAGAACCACAAAAATTAACGCTGACGGAATCGCCCACCACGGCCCAATTCTGGGTCGGTGATTTCTTCAAAGCATCGTCCGCCGGACAGGTCTCGATGCGAACATTCTGGACCTGGAGTGCCGACGGTTCCTGGAGCACGCCGGCAAACCCCCGTTTTACTTTCGCGAGATATCCGTTTCTGTACAAGTTGTACTTGCTCCATACGACCGACCGCGGCACGCCCCCCATGCAGAAAGATCCCGCACTGCCGTTTCTCCGAGCATTCCTGCAGCAACTTGACGAAAACCTGAAGAAGACTCTTAGCGTGGAACATCAATAATACATTCAGGCAAACCTATCGATCGCCCAGTGAACATAGAACCCAGCTTGCGAAACAGTCGACAAGGAACCGATGATCGCTGACTTCTTCATGCTCCGTTAGCGCACGACAGTCCATATTCGCTTTGCAACCTTGATTCGGCACATTGACAACTTGGCATGCATCAATCCCCTCAATCCGACGCTTCTCCCAGAAGTAACTCGTCGGAGACGATAACGAAGGAACTTTTGCCCGTGACCACTGAAGCCGAACCTAGCATCGAACCCATGAATCACTGGTATTTCCCGGTGAAGGCGTTGTTCGATTTGCTTGCTTCGCTGTTGCTGCTGATTCTACTCCTTCCTGTGACTCTAATCGCGGCTGCTCTCGTCAAAATGACATCGCGCGGGCCGGCCTTCTACCGACAGACCCGGCTCGGGAAGTCGGGGCGACCATTCACCATCCTCAAGCTGCGGACGATGGTCGATAACGCCGAAGCGGCAACGGGACCAATCTGGTCGGGGACAAATGATCCTCGCATCACATTTGTCGGCCGGTTTCTGCGCGCAACGCATATCGACGAGTTTCCACAATTGTTCAATGTGCTGTGTGGCCATATGAGCCTTGTCGGCCCGCGGCCGGAACGACCGGAATTCGCTTGCGCCCTCGGCGACACGCTCCCCAGATACGTCAACCGGTTGAAAGTCCGCCCGGGCATCACCGGAGTTGCCCAACTCCGACTGCCTCCCGATACCGACGTGGATGGTGTCCGCAAGAAGCTCGGTTTCGATTTGTATTATGTCCGGCACGCCGGTCCATGGCTCGATATCCTTATTCTCGTCCACACCAGCCTCGATTGGCTGAAGTACATCAGCGGCACCGAGTATTTGAAGCACCATTTCGTTAAGCGGCTTCCCTCATCATCAAGGCGGCTGATCGCCTTGCCGCGCTGGGAAGCGGTAACGCATTTCGTGCCGGAGTCGAACGATGAGAGCAACCCGGCTCTCGTGATAGAGAGTGACGCCGAGGCCGGGAAAGAGAATCGACCGGTTCGCATCGAAAACCGTCATTCCACGGAGAAACTCATCACCCCGATTCCCTCCGCGGCGACCGGCCCGATGCCGTTGATGCACTCCTCGATTCTGAACGCATTCACCGTCGATGTGGAAGATTATTTTCACGTGAATGCATTTTCATCGGACATTGATCCACAGAGATGGGGAGCGTACGAAAGCCGGGTCGTGAGTAACACGCAACGTTTGTTGGACCTGCTTGAAAAATACCAGGTCCGCGGGACGTTCTTCGTTCTTGGATGGGTGGCGGACAGGCATCCGGAACTGGTCAACGCCATACACCGCGCCGGGCACGAACTCGGCTGCCACAGTTTCTGGCATCGCTCGATTTTCAATCTCACGCCCGACGAATTTCGCGAAGACCTGCTACAAGGCGCGCGGGCGGTCGAGGAGATCACCGGAGAGCGAGTCACCGCG
>CAZVJA010000048.1:0-22504 GCA_964626885.1 uncultured Planctomycetaceae bacterium
AAGTGTCGGGGCGCAAATCTCGAAATTTTGCGCACCTTCGAACCTTGTCGCGAGCATTCGACCGACTTCTTCGCGGCAAGGTCGGCGCAAGTTTTTCTCAGTCCCGGGTCCAAAGTCCAAAGTAGCTGTCAGCGGTCAGCGATCAGCATTCAGCTCGAAGAAGGAAGACAGAGGACGGAAGACGGAAAGAAAAAGAGTCCAGAGTCCAGAGTCGGAAGAAGAGGAGGATGGAGGATTGAAGATGGAGGATGGAAGATGGAGGAGAGGATGCCCCCTCACCCCCGGCCCCTCTCCCGCAAGGGGCGAGGGGAGCAGAAGAGGGAAGACGGTGGGAGGAGTATAGAAGATGGAGAATGGAAAGAAGAGAACTGAGGACAGAGGACGGAGGACGGAGAAAATCAGACTCTTCCCAAGCCGACGACTTGTCGTCGGAACAGCGGTCGATGACAGGACGGAGGGAGGAGGATGGAGGATGGAAAGAAAAAGAGTCCCGAGTCGGTGACGTCGAGGTCTGGTGAAAGAGCCGCTGGCGACTTAGCCGCCTGGCCCCAACCCCTAACTCCTGATTCCTAATCCCTTGCTTTCCCGAAGCCCGAGCGCCTGGAGCCCGGTCCCATCTACTGCCCCGCGGAGCGGGAGCCGTTGGGGGAGCCCGAGATGGGAACGCCTTTCGGCAGCGGGCGGCCGGCGACTGTGTAGCCTTCGTCGTGCGCGAACTGCGTCAGCCGGCGATACAGCTCGAAGCTGTCGGGATAAACCCAGAAGGTGAGCGTGGCATCGGGAGAGGAGCTGCGCAAGACCTGGATGAACCGCGAACCCTTCTTCAAAGCTTCGTCGGCGGTTTCGGTCAGGAGATCCGGCTCAGGAGCGATTTCCCATTGCGACAGGTTGATTCGCACCATGTTGCCGCCGTTGCGGATTTCATCCACCGCCGAGAGAGTCTGCGCCTCGACGACATAGCTCATCAGGTAGCCGCCGACCGGCCCGATCTCCCCGCGATACCCCCCCTTGCGGAGGAGCCGTTTCTTATTGTCTTCAATCTGCGGCTTGAGTCGCTCGATGAGGTCTTCGATCGGGACATGCGACACGCGATTGTCGATGAGCCGGAAGTGAATTTCCTTCCCTTCAATCAGCTTGCTGACCGGATTGAGCTGATGGCGGATCTGCTTCACGGGAGGTTTGGCATTCTCCGCTTCCTCGATGGCGTGCTTCAGTTCCGCGAGGGTAGCCGCCGTTTCGTTGAGCGTGCCATGAACGCGGCCGAAATCCCGTTTCGATTTTTCGAGGCGATTGTTCTCGACAGCCATCAGACGAATCAGCTTGTTGCGGCGATCGTCGATCTCCCGCTCTTTTTCCTCTGTTTTGGTCAACTGAGCGCGAACTCGGCGTTGATCGGCATCGAACCGGGCCAGTTCGGCTTCGAGCTGCCGCGCATACCGCTTCAATTCGACCGAAGGTTCGATGACGCGCGGCCCAGGAGGCTTGGCGACTGTTTTCTCGGGTGGCTTGGAAGGCTCCGCCGGCGCTGGTTGTGCCATAGCAGCGCTGGCAGTCTCTTCGGAGGCAGACTGCCGAGCCTTGGACGACGCCAGCGTACTCAAGACAACCGGCGCGCGGCTGACCTTCATGCCGGCGATCACGATCAGAATGACCATGATCCCGACCATGTTCGTGATGACGTCGAGAAACGAATCGGTTCCGAACTCGAGGTTGTCCACCTGCTTGCGACGACCCATGGGCTACTCCGGTCCTCGCGTTGGTTTGTAGGGATCGAGGCGAAACTCCACGGTCGAAGAGAGCCCCCACTTGGCAACCTGCGATTTCAGCGGTTCGTAATACTGATTTCCGCCGGGGCTGACGACGAAATGAGGGGACGGCGACCAGTAAAAATGTTCCGGCGGCTGGCCCCAGGCCCGAACTTCCGATTCGATCGCATGCAGCACGTTGGAAGCCAGCTGTTCCCGCGATTCTCCGTGACCGATCGGAATGGGATTCTCATTTCCGACGACGAGCTGATGCGTGTCAATGTAGATGACCACGCGGCGTTCGAAGCCGATGTGTGCGCGCGGTCCGTGAATCCCCCAGCGCCGCTCGCTGAACGGGTCGTTTTGGCCTCCCTGCCCGCTGGCTCCGTTCGCGGTCGCGCCGAACGTCGGGAAAATCTCGCTGGAGTTCCCTGCTCCCCCCATCCCTTTCTGGTCGCCCTTTTGAGAAATAGAGGTTCGAGATCCCGCGGGAGTCCTTGTCCTCTGGCCGGCCGCGGCACCGGAAGACGAGACCGAAACGTTTTGCGTTCCGTTCGAGCTGTCAAGCATACCGGCATCGGCCGACTGGGGCGTGGTGGACTGCCCCAACGGACCTCCTTCCGAATTCCGTGCGACGCTCGTGGGCTGGTTGGCTGCCATCCGTCCTGGATTCGTCTCCACGTCGCAGTTTGGCGCATGTCCGGAGGAAACCTTTTTGGTGTTCGATGTTGCAGAAAGTTTTTCATCGAAAGCGGGTTTCGCAATACCGACCGTGCGATTTTCCGACGTGCCGTCTGCAGACTTGCTTGCCAATGTCTTTTGAGAATCTCCCGTGTTCTCTCCCTTCAGACCATCGAGGAAGCTTCGTTCAGCTACGCCCGTCGATTCCCCCGCGCGGCCGGCAATCTGTTCACCCTTGCGATCCTGGGCCGACGCGCTGCCCGTTTTCTCGGAACCTTTAGACGTTCTCGATCCGCCGAGAACACCGCGCCAGTTGCGTCCACGATCGACCAGCCGCTCGTTGCTGTTCGCCGCTCGCCGCTCCGCCAAGGCCTGGTCGACGGCGCGGCGACAAGTTTCAACCGCGCGTGGATCGGCCTTCGGCAAGTCAAGTTCTTCCGTTTCGCCGAGCAACTCGTAACCGGAGGGCCCATCAAGCCCCGAAAGCAACTTTCGAGCGGCATAGTACGCCGTGCTGCCGCTCGGCCTCACCACCAGCAATACGTAAGGCTTCCGATCGCTCGGCTCACGCCCTTTGGTCGCCCAAAATTCAACGAGGCTTCGTGCCCCGGCCAACAGAGGATTCGATTCGAGGCTGCTTCCTTCAAGGTCCGCTGCCGAGAGTGTGATCCCCTCCGGCAAGAACTTCATCCCCTTGTTGGTGCATTCGATGAGAATCGGTCTGCGTACCGTTCCGGAGGCTCCATCGTACGGAACAAACGCATATTTCGTCGTTGCGCTGGCGGCTTGTTGCCGCAATTCTCGCAACCGCTGCTCGGCCTGATCGACCTCTCCGGAGACCGAAGCATGACGTTCGCCAAGCGTCTGGACCTGAGCGATGTGCTTGCGCTGCTCGGCCCGCGATTGAGTCAGTCTGCCTTCAACGCGTGTGAGTTGCTCCGCCGCCTGTTCGATGTTCCTGGTCGCGGCGTTCAACGCGGCAAAGTCGGCACGCAACTCTTGCTTGCGGGTGTCTCGACGATTGACCAACCCGGTAACAATGCGTTCCAACTGCGCATTGAGGTCAATCACCGGCGGCGGCGCGGGTTCGGCCTTTTCGGGCGGCTGCTGGGGCGCAACTTGCGGCGCCGGCAGCTTGGGTTCCGCCTCGACGACCGCGACCGTTCTGTTCCCATGCTCAATCTCGACCTGCGCAAGCGATTCCGACTCGGCCCAAAGGATGGCATCGTGGCGAATACGATGCGTCGTCACCAGCAGCAACAACGCGAGCGATCCCATCGTGCAGAGCAGGACGGCCAGAAATGGAAACAGGCTGACCGGATTTCCGGCACGGCGTTGAGAGCGACTCATCGACTTTCGCCCGACGGCAGATTCTGGTGGCGGCCCATGCGCACCTTTCTGAAGAAATTTTCAAAGCGGTTTCAAATCCCGGCATTTGGGAGGGTAACGTTCCTGCGGAGCCGCCATAACGACAGACTTTCGGCCGCAACGGCTCGGCGAGAGACTCTCCCTCCCTGTTTTGAAACCACCTCCTCATTTCCCGCGTCTGGACCGATGGATAGCATGCCGATCGACTATGCGGCCTTTCTCTTCTTGTTGCGAGTTTTATCTGGCAGCGGCAGCTTGTGGGAGCTGGATTGCAATGGACGCGCCGTCGCGGTCAACAGATGCACGGCGGCACTCAGGTTGTGCAGCGTGGTATCAAAGTTGTCGCTGGCCCGCAGCGCTTCGAGATTATCCGCCAGCCGCGATTGCAGCCGCGCGAGCTGCTGCTCTCCGTCAACCAGCTTCATCATCGCATCGCGCTGCTTCTTCAATTCCGTCATTTGCGTATTGGCCGAGTCGGAGCTTTGTTTCAATTGCGACTGCCACGCCACCACGTTTTTGGAGACCGTCTGCATCAGCTTTTCGTTCCGGCCCGCGTGGTCCTCTCGCAGACGGGAAATGTCGTCACGAATCCGATCCCAGACGGTGTGCAGCTCCTTGGTGAGGGCTGCTTGCTGCTCGCGCTGTGCGATCCGCGAATCGGCCATTCCTGACGTGAACTGCTTTGAAGCGGACTGGAAGGCATTCAAATACTCATGCCGCAGCGCGCTGAGCTGCTCCGTATGCTCATGAACCCGTTCCCAAAACGATTTGAGCTCACCCTTGAAGTTGGCCTGCTCGTCACGCTGAATCGCGCGCGATTCGGCGAGACCGGTCGCGAAGTCTTTGGAGGCGGACTGAAACGCGTTGATGAAGCCTTCCCGCAACGACTGCATCTGTTCGCCATGCTCGCGGAGCCGCTCCCAGAAGACCTGGAGCTCTCCCGTGAGGGCAGCCTGCTGCTCGCGCTGGGCGGTCCGCGCTTCCGCCATCCCCGTGGTGATTTCCTTGGAGGCGGTTTGGAACGCCTTCAGAAATTCGTTCCGCACGGCGGTGAGCTGATCGAGATGATCGCGCAAAACACCGGCCGTTCCCTGCTTCAGCGCCATGTTCAAGGCATTCGTGTGGTTCTCCAACGTCGTGTTCCAACGCTGGCGAAGCCCTTCCATCGACTGCTTCCACAGCTCGACATGCGTGCCGATCAGCTCTTCGGTCTGCTCGACCATCTTGTGGGCCGCTTCGCTTTCGGCTTCGATCAACAGCCGGCGATTGACCGACGCGGGAGGGAACCAGCCAATGATTCGGCGGATTCCGTAATTCTCGACCCCCGTCAGAATTCGCCCTTCCATGCTTTCCACCACGAAGGACGAGAAGACCAGCACCATCGACAGCCCGAGGGAAAGGGCGGTCGTATCGAATGCCACGCCCAGGCCCCCGGTGACTTCGCTCAGCGACGAGTCCAGCTGCTCGGGGGTCACATTGGAAATGGCGACGGTAATACCGATGACCGTTCCCAGAAACCCGAGGATCGGAATGGCCCAGGTGATGGTCCGCACCAGCGAGAAGCTGCCATGCAGACGATCGGCAGCCACTTCCGCCAAGTACTTCAAATGATCTTCGATGTTATCGCTGGAGCGATTAGTTCGAACGTGATCGCAAACATCCTGCACCCGCCTGACGAGTTGGGTGTGCCGCAGCCGCGCGGGCAACGTGGAGATGCTGTCTTCCACGGCAACGGCGCGCTGGGCCGCTTCGATTTTCCCGGTGGTCGGAGGCCCTCCGGAGAAATCCATGCCGAGTGCCGCCCGCTCATTGGCGAGCGCTGCAAACTTCAAGCCGAGGATCGCCATGCCCCAGAAGAAAAAGGCGACAGTGGTGTACTCGATCCAGTGGCCGCAGAAGTACCGGAGCACCAGCTCGCGTTCGAATGGGAGATAGGGAATCAGGCTGTAAAAGCCGAACGTCAGCATCCCGCCGAGAAAGATCGGCATGAGAGCCGATCCGATCGGGCTGTGCTCCCGTTCAATCCGTGCTTGAACACTGACCGCCAGGGGTTCCTTCCCCGCTTGCATCGTCACGCCTCCTGCGTCACGGCCCAAAGACGAAATGAGGCAATTGCCCCACTTTGTGGCCGGCCGATCAATCAGCCTGACCCACAACTCTCTACCACAATTGCAGTTGCGTTCGATCCCCCGCACGAAACTCGGGCTAGGATCGAACGTAGGGACTGCGCAATACAATCCCTATCATGGATATGATCGGCCCCATCAGGATCTTTGGATGAGTCAAATCATGCCAAGTTTCTGGAGAGCGGAAATCGTGGCGATGGTCCAGAAGAAAGCGCCAGAAAGAACTAAGCCCGTTCGCACACACAAGTTCGGACGCAACTCATTCGGCAGCAGCACGCAGTTCAACCACAAGGTGTGCCAGCAGCTGAACCCCAGCGCGAAATTGTAGATGATGGTCGAAATCAGCAGCAGAATCGTCGGCTCCGCGAGGGAAAGCGCCACGCTTCCGAAGAGGGTGAAACCCATCAGCGTTCCGAAATAGACGTAACGGATCGCGCCGGCTTCCAGCTTCCGCATCCTCGGGCTGGCGGTCCAAACGACATCGACCCAACGGCGGACGACGCCGTCCGCGGTCGAGGCCATGCTCGGGGCCAAGACCATAAAGCCGCAGAAAAGGGTCATGTACCAATAGAACGAGCCGAGAGAATCGCCGACTTGGTTTCGAACGCCGTCAGCAGTCATGCCGGCGGCGGTCCAGTCGTTCCCCAGTTGCGTCCCGCGCTTTAGAAACTGCACCGACAACATGCTCGGCAGCGCCAACCCAAAAAAACAGGCCGGCATCCAGACCGCCAATTGGTCACGGCAAAGATGCTTGTACCATCGCTTCCAACGTGCCAGCGACTCCTTGGTAATCAGAAACACCATGCCGACGTGCGACAGCGTGATGTTTTGTCCTCCCACGACGCTCGGAATCGCGCCGACATGGTGACCCATTCCCCAACCCTGGTCGCGCGTGTAGTTGCTGATGGGAGTGTTCGACAAACCTCCGTTGCCGGAGATGGCGACCAGAGCGCACAAAAAGCCGATGATCGTCCAATCGATCTTCGGCGCGGGGCGACCTTCCCACTTGGCGGCGAAGTAGTTATCGATGCGGTCACCATCGCGGACTCCATCACCATCGAGATCGACGAACGCGTCCAGCCGGCCGTCGCCGTTGGCATCAAGCGCGTAGTTGCCGTCGGACTTTCCGTCACCGTTGATGTCGAGGGATACCGTCGTGTCCGGTTTTCCGTCTCCGTTGAGATCGGGCCAAGGGATCTGCTTGCCATTTAACTCGACGGTCACCATGGAATCGGGCTCGACGTCGTTGTTGAGATCGGTCGCGTCTCTTGTCCCGTCATTGTTGGAATCGAACTTAAGTGCGATCAACGGCTCGATGACATCCAGATGGTTGTCGCCGTCCCAGTCCTCACCAGGATCAAGCACGCCATTCCCGTTGCCGTCCTCGACGCGCTGAATCGGTACGTTGCCGAACTTGAAGAACCCGCTGAAGACTTCTTTCCAGGTCGATAGATTCGAATGAAACAATCCGAGCACCGTCAGGAATCCCAGGACGACGATGATTTTGAACGTCATCACCGCCTTGAGAGCGTTGTAAATCTTTCCACCGAAGATGAGCGGAATGAGAGCGCCGTAAAAAATCAGGTACGACAAGATCCGCAACAGTGTCTTGTCTCCCAAGACATAGGAGAACCCAAAGAGACTGAGCGCCGATTGCCCGGCGCCGGGATCGGGAAGACGACCGAGGATGACAGCCGCCAGCGGAGTGGCCGCGTTCGACGCGAGATAAGGAAACACGGAGCCGAAATCGAGCACCAGATACATGAACAGCCAAAAGCCCGGACCGGGGAGCGTGCGGAACTTGCCGGTGAAGATCGGTTCACCGGTGTAGAGCGTGTAGCGGCTGATTTCGATATTGTAGATCACTTGGCCGAGAATGCTCAGCGTCGCCAGCCACAGCAGTGCGCCGCCGTACTTCGCCGTCACCAGCGGACCCATCAGCCATTCTCCACCGCCAATTGCCGACCCGCCGGTGAGGAGCCCTGGACCGAGCAGCAGTGCCCAGTTTTTCCATGTGAAGATCGGTGCGTCGACCAGTTCCCCGACGTTCCACCGCGGCATTTTCTTTGAACCGGGATGTGGTGCCTCGGCGGCTGAAGACGAAGTGCCCGACGCCTGCGGGGAAGATTCCGACGAAGCCATGAAACGCGTCTTTCTGTATTCTTGTGCGCGATGAAATAAGAAAGGACTGAGGCGAGCGCCCGTAGCCGGGCCGGCGAATCTTTAGCGAGAATACACTCGACTTACGGGGCAATGAATTCGTGTTCCCCTTCCCGAACCGTCAGAACCGGGCAGGGTGCTTTGCGGATGACTTTTTCTGCGACGGATCCGAGCAGAGCATGTGCGACCGCACCGCGGCCGTGCGTACCGATAATGAGCAAGTCGGCTTTTTCCGAACGGGCCAGCTTGACGATCTCGACAAAGGGAGTTCCGGCAACGATCGTCAAGGTGGCATCCTTCAACCCGGCTGCACTCTTCGCTTTTTGAGCAGCCTCTTCCGCCGCGGTCCGTTGCAATTCCTCGTAGTTCGCCGGGAAATACCCTTCACCCGTCGGTGGAAGGTGCGACAACGCATCGGCCTTGGCAATGACGTGACACAGCATGACTTTCGCGCCAAACGCCTTCGAGAGTTCCGCCGCGTACTTCAGCACGATCTCGGAGTGCGGACTGAAGTCCACCGCTGCAATAATTTTTTTCAGTTCGATCATAACGTATATCCTGTACTGTAAGTCTAATGACTCGTTCGTCGGTTTCATGCTTCGGGGGTGTGTACCAGCACCCACCGACGACATTTTGATCTGTCACGAAGAGCCATATTCAGAGTTATAGGCTCTCAGGAATACCCCGCGGATTCTCCCGTCCTTTTTGACAGACCCCGGCTTGAAGGTCAAACACCAAATGAAGATTCTTCCGGCAGATTGAGAACACCCACTCCACTTGGCAGCGAACCTTTCCAAATTCCCACTCAGTTGTTCTACTGACGGAATGACAAGGAAGAGCAATTTCGGAAAAACTCCACAGGCTACCGCCGACGAGGGAATATTACGGGAAATCCTGGGCTACCTAAATTTCTCAAACGGTAAGCCCGACCCTTCCTTCCAGCGAAATCTCAACCAACTTTATTCATCGTTGGGGGGTGAGCCGGCGAGTTCCGCAGTACGAGACCTGCTTGTCGATCAACTTTGTACTTTGCGGCAATCAGGAGCCGCTTTCCAAGATTCCCAGCAAGCCGAAGCGATTATCAAGCTCACCTTCGACGAGATACTCCCCGCCTACTGGCGGCATCATGCCGACTTGCTGTTCTCAATTCGTCCACAGGACGTACCGCAGGCATTTTTTACGGCCCGAGTGTTTGAAGCGGCCCTCGAACAAGGTGGGCCGTGGGATGACATTGAAAGGGTCGTCTCGGGAACGATCACACGGTTAAACGACTTCGTGGGATACCGGCCGGTTGCCGTTCTCGAAAACGATCGTCGCATGGAGCCGTATCCTCACGAGCGATTCCGACCAATCCCGCTCTACCTGGAGGGGGTGGGAGTCGCCTGTGGTCGCTACCAGGCATTAATCGAGCGGACGATCGAATTCTTCCGCAACACTCCGGATGAAGTGCTGCAAGCATCGTACTTCGATCTCGATCTGCTGCAGGAGTTGGCACTCGACATCCGCGCGCACGACCACACTCACCCTGTCACCAAACGAACGAACTATACCTTCGGAGAATGGGATCCGCATCAAATTGACCTTCACGGACGTTACCGGAGATTCGTCATCCGGAAGATCATTGTCGATGCCCTGCTCGATTGGATGAATTCCGCGCGCAATGTTGACCGTGAAGAATTACTGTACGATGCGTCGGCTGTCCTCTGCGGTACAATGTTGATGGCTTCCTCCATTTCCGGTTCCGGCCCTGATACGCACGACTCGTCGGTTTCGCTGACGTCACTGTTGCCGAAAGTCGCCCGCCAGCGCGATGCCTTTTACGAGCGTTTGCTTGAGGAGGCCCAAGGGCCGCGCGCGAAGCGGTTGTTACGCGAAGCCAAGCTGACGCAGCAGCCGTTTGGGCACGTCAGGCAGCATCTGAATATTCTGCTGGCCGGATACGGCGCGCGTCAGGTACAGCATCGCCATCTTGCGCAGCTCTTCGCCCGTATCGGCAACAGCGACGCCGCGCGGGATGAGGCGGCGATCATTCCGTCTTCTGCCGCTCGATTTGAGACCGAAATTCGCTGGAGGGTCAAATCGGCTCACCGAGATCTTGAGCATGGAGAATTGAACGACGGCGTCGGGCTGTTGCGCGAAGCGGTCGATCATCTGCGGCGGGGAATTGATTGCGGTGCCTTTGTCGATCCCTGGAATATCCTCGGGTTTCAAGGACATTTTCCGCTGTTCTCCTGCCGCGAAGACAGCATCCCCGACCAGCGCGTGCTGGTGCTGCTCGAAATGATGGAGCAACTGTTCGGTCTGTTCTCGCATGCGCTCAGCGAGGCCGCATCCCAAAGTCAGGCGGAAATGATCTCTCGTCTTTCCAGCGAGTTTCATCAATTGGCCGAATGGTGGGATCGCTTCGCGACGTCGGCCGTCGAGGACCTGCCGCAGGTCTCGGGACGCGAGAGTTGGGAATCGGGCACGCGCGTCGCGCGGACGCTGCTGGAGTGGCGATCGGCGGGTGAAGCTTCGGGCGACATATCATTCTGGAGGTCGCATGTCGGTGAGTTCGAATCGGCCAAGGCCTATGCCCAGGTCGTCGATGCTCTGATTCGGAAGCAGGACCATGTCGCGGCCATGGGACTCCTCATTCAGTGGCTGAGCCGCGCGGAAGATGTTGGTCTCGAGTCCGGTCCGTATTCCGTGCATGCCCTGCTGCTCCGCTGGATGTCGCTGGTCACTTCCGGCACGGTCGCCGACCAGAATCCCGCAGCGACCTGGACCGTCATCCGAAAGCTGTTTGATTATCTCGAAGCCAATGCCGGCTCATTCTGGAAAGTCCCGACGTTCGAGCAAGCCCTCGGAGGAGTGGAGGCGTTCGCCGATCCCGAGATGGGGGAATTCGACGTGGAGGAAAATGAGCCGGCGTTCGAGGGAGATGATCTCGAAGAGGATGAAGAGAGCGAATCGAACCTGTATGAAGCCGCCTACGAAGATGTCACGTTTCACGACAGCGCACGGGACGGCCACGCCGACGACACGATCGACGGCGCGGATGCCTATGGAAATACGGAAATGGAATTCGTAGCGCGATCTCTTGAACCGCGCATGCGATTCTTCGACACACTCGCTCGCCTTTGGCAGACGGCAGCGACGTTCCTCACGGTTCGTCTAGGAAATCCTTCGAGCAATACCGACACGGCCCCCTTCGATGCGCCGCGGGACGGCTTCGGAGATTCCGACGCATTTGACACACTCGCCGCTTGGCAGAATCGAGCAAACGAAATCGAACAAGACCTGTTCCAGCTCTGTGCGTCGCTCGCACGGTACGATTTGGCCCCCCCTTCCGGCGACCACGATTCGAATGTCGATTTCGATCTCCAGCAGCAGACAAAACTGTACCTGCTCCACTCGACATTGACGACACAGGTCCGAATGCGGCGTGCCGAACGATTTCTGCGGTGCTGCCTCCCTTCCGGCCGGGCGGAAGCGGATCTGGATCAGGACGAGGTCCGCGTCGTACGCGTTTATCGAGGAATTCTTGCGGGTGATGTTGCCGCCGTTCGACGAACATTGCCGGACCTGGTCAGCAGTCTTGCTCGCAGCCCGTTGCTGTATGTCGCGTTCGAACACGGCGGCCGACCCGAATCCATGCGCGAAGTCCGCATGCGGCAATCGGTGATTCGTTTTCTGCTCACGCATCTTCCTCGGCTCGGGTTCTTGAGAGAAACCTGGGATCTCTTGCAGACCGCCTACCGCATGGAGCGCGAATCTCGCCCCGACGGACTCGCCGTCACCGAATTCGATCAACTCTTCCGCACGGCACTCCAAAATACGCTCCGCTGCGTCGTTCGGTCGTCGAGCCACTGGACCTCGAGTGGAAAGGGAGGAGAACGATCAACACTTCGCCGTCGGAGCATCCGGCGAGTCATTCGCGCTCCACGCCGCGGAATCTCCCCCAGCGTTCCCATGCGAAGCCTGGTGTTTCGTGCGGCACGCGGAACGGGTCGTTCGCCCGCGTGGCCGATTCCGGGCCGACGGCGAAGATCTCCCGAACCGGAAGTCGGAAAGCAGATCGTTCGGCCGATTTCGAACTACAGTCTTCGCCGCGAGACCCGGCAGTCGATGCAAGCCCGCGATCAACTATTAATCGACGTCATGAATGAAATCATCGAGCATTATCTGGCGCTGTGGTTGAAACATAGCCGGACGATGCGGCTCTCCAGCATTGAGGAATTGAACCAGCCCGCCGTCTGGCGTGACGTGAGGAAATTCATCGAGCGGTACGGCGCCGAGCTGCTGCATGCACGTATGCTGACCCTGGGAAACATTCGGTCGATATTACACAACGGCGTCGAGAGATTTCTCGACTATCTCGAAGAAAACCGAGACCCGCTGCATCCCATGCAGTTGATCGACGATCTGGATGAGGGAACGCTCGACGCCGACCATGCGGCCACCTGTCTGGAGATCATTTACGAGTCGCTGATCGATAAATTCGACCGCTTCGTCGAGTACAACACGACAACCACACAGTCCGACTATGGCGAAATGATCCACAGTCTGTTCGACTTTTTGCGAGCCGAATCGGCATATGAGCGCGACGCCTGGAATCTGTTTCCGGTTCAAATCGCCCACGAAGCGCTGACCGAGTCCGGACGAAACGAGGCCGCGCTCATCTGGGAATCGCTGCTGGCCTCCCGCTCCGCGGAATTGGCCGACAAGCATCTGAAAGCACTCGCACGGTTGGAAAAAAAATACGGCATGCGACTGCCGTCAATCTCGGACCACATCAGCGAGCGGTTCGTCAAGCCGATGGCGGTCAACCGCATGACAGCACTCGTCCCCTCCGCCATGGAAGACGCCCGGCAGGGACGACCTTCTACTTCGTTTGCCCTTCTGCGGGACGAAATCCGGGCCTATCTGGATTCCACCGCGGGATCGAGCATCGATGTTCCGGTCTGGCTAAGGAGCCTAGAACGAGCCGTTGATAATTCCGATCTGCCATCGCCAAACACGGAGAATGGCGACCCCTCTCCCATCAACCCGCCAATCCTGCTCTCCTGGAATCAAACCCGGCGACAACTTCGAGGATGGGAATAGGCGATCGCTCACCCTTCACATCCGTTTGACGTCCTACCCCCCCCCGATTGCAAGCTGTTCCCCGACTCCTTTGGAATGGTGCGTGTCCGACACGCTGCCGGACCGACACGAGTATCGATCGGAGCACGATCCCCTGACACAACTGCCATGGAAGCCGCAGGTTACGCCATTTACCCGGCAAAGCTTCCCCAATCGGTGCTCTTGACGCTTGGCACGGGCTGGTTTATCCTGAGAATCGCATCAACAGGTGTCGAATTGTTGTGGGCGATGCCGATGGAGATCCTGTAAGGAAGCGTCGCGCTGGTTGTCCGCAATGAATCGAGCCGCTTGGGTTTGCGCGAAAGGACGGCACTCCGATGCTGACAATTCTCGGACCGAAACAACATTACTGTGACGGACTCTCCCGCCGTAGCTTTCTGAAAATCGGCGGATTGGCGATGGGTGCTGTTGGCGGGGTCGGCCTGCCAAATCTCCTCCGCGCCGAATCAGTCGCTCCGTCCGGAAAACGGCATAAGTCGGTCATTCACGTTTTCCTGGCCGGTGGTCCTCCTCACCAGGATATGTGGGAAATCAAGACCGAGGCCCCGCGGGAGATTCGGGGCGAATTCAGCCCCATCGACACCAAAGTGCCGGGCATTCAAATCGGCGAATGCTTCCCCAAAATCGCAGCGATGATGGATAAGTTCGTCGCCATTCGCTCGGTCGTCGGCTGCGAGGGAGGCCACGACGGATTCCAGTGTTTGACCGGTTGGCGGCGTCGCGACAACGCTTCCATCGGGGGTCGCCCGAGCATCGGATCGGTCCTTGCGAAGCTTAAAGGACCGGTTGATCCCGCCATTCCGCCATCAGTCGCGCTTGCGGCCCGCACCAGCCACGTTCCGTGGTCAGAACCAGGCCCTTCGGGCTTCCTCGGCGCGGCGTACCAACCCTTCAAGCCCAATGGGGACGGGATGGACGACCTGAAACTCAACGGAATCACTCTCGACCGCCTGCAGGATCGCAAGAGCCTGCTCCGCGGACTCGACGGCCTCAAGCGTGAAGTCGATGCCAGCGGAATGCTCAATGGAGTCGATGCATTTACCGAGGCGGCATTCGGCGTGCTTACCTCCAGCAAACTTGTTGAAGCTCTCGACCTCAGCAAGGAAGACCCGAAGATCGTCGCCCGATACGGCGACGGAAAGCCGTACCAGTACCAGTACGACGGCGCGCCAACCGTGAATGATCATCTGCTGATCGCCCGCCGTCTGGTCGAAGCCGGGGTCCGTTCGGTTTCGCTTTCCTTCGGTCGGTGGGACAGCCATGGCGCGAACTTCGATTTAGTCCGCGATCATGGACCGAAGCTTGATCAAGCTGTCACGGCGCTCGTGCAGGATCTCGATGAACGGGGCATGCTCGATGACGTGACGGTCGTTGTGTGGGGAGAATTCGGCCGCACGCCGCGGATCAACGAAGGAGCCGGACGAGACCATTGGCCGCGCGTCAGTTGTGCGCTGTTGGCCGGCGGCGGTATGCGAACCGGACAGGCCATCGGCTCGACGAACCGGCTCGGCGAATATGCGCTCACCAGGCCGGTGCATGTGCAGGAAGTCGTCTCCACGATCTACCACAACCTGGGGATCGACGTGGAGCACACGACCATCGCCGACCCCACCGGACGCCCGCAGTTCCTTGTGGAAATCCGCGAGCCGATCCGCGAATTGGTCTAAGAACCGGCCGCGCTGGCAGTCGTCAGGTTCCGACGTACACTGGCCGTGAGTCCGCCGGTCCCTTGTCGATCCGTCCTGTTCTTTCGCGCGCATCTCTCACAGCCGCGCGGCTCTCATTTACTCGGGGAGTTTGTCGAGCAGTTCCAATTTGACGTGCTGCTCCTGGTCTGATTTCAACGGAATCAGCTTTCCTCCGGCATCGATATTCATATCCCCAGAGAGCTTATAGGTGCTGTCCAGCGAGACAATCTGTCCCTTTTCCGGGTCGAAATGAATGATGCCGGACGACTGATCGATTTTCATCTTTCCTTTCACTTTCGCGCCGCCGTTCACAAGATCGACGTCGAACGCCAGATCGTGCGTCATGCGAATCCGCACCGTTTTTCGCCCTGCCACCGTGTCCGGGCTTTCGTAGGTAAATCTTCGCGTGCCGTCCGCTTTGCCAATATTTGGAATCTCCAATTGATACTTAGCTTCCCAGGTGTCCCCCGGCTTAACCGGCTTCTCGCTGAACACAACGAACATTTCGGCGAGCGACATTTCCGTCGACTTCTCATTCCCTCCACCAGTCAACTGGACCGCGATCGGATTCTCTTTCAACACGTCTTGCAGCAATTCCTTCAAACCTTCGGTCGCTGAGATTTCGCCGCGCGGCGACATTGTGAATGTGATGGCAGCGTTCTTGAGACGCTCATAGACCGGATTCAAGGCATTGCTTAGCACGCCACCTTCGTCCCGTTTATCCGACTTCGAATCAAACTGATACTCTCCCACCGGCCCAAGCTTGATGTTCACCTGGAGCTGCTTTGACTCACTGCGAACGCGAAACCCCCCGTTGTCATCGAGCTTATCGAGACTTCGTTGAACAATCTCGCGGTGTGAGAACTCGTTCTCCACCGGGCCCCCCCCGACAAGTTGCGTCTGTTTGACAGACGTCTCGATGCGATAAACGAGCGGATGGTCGTTTGCCATTTTGTAGTGAAGCTGAATCTCCTCGGCTGCCTGGGCGGGGGGAGAAAGAAGCAACAGCGTTACCAACAGGCTTGATCCGGCGATGAGACGTGACATGTCCAGCCCCTTGTTTTCGAGTTATCGATAGATTCCGGCCTCGCCCTGAATGCTAATAGATTAGCCAGCAAGCATTTGCGCCGCAATCGGCTGCCGATATCCAGGCACACAGCCGAACGTGGGAGCTTGCTAGAGCATTACTCGGCCACACGGGTGACGGCATCCCCGTTGACGAGACAACGCTGCGATCGCGATCCGGGCTCATTTTTCTTCAGAAAAAATGAGAAGGCGCACAAATGTCGGCGAAATCCATCGCCTCGGAAACGGCCTTACGATGGACCACGACTTCGCGACGGCCGACTGTCTGAAACTCTTTCAGCGGGCGGTGACGGTCTCGCCGCCGTGGGAGTGAATCGGGGCTCCCTGCTGATCGAGCAACCGCTTCCCTTCGGTGATCACAAAATCGGGGTCCAAAAACGGCTCGAAACCGATGTCGTGCCAGATGATCTTGCCGTCCCCGTCAATCAGAAACGTTCCGTGCAGAGGATGATCCTCGAAGTCATCGAAACAGCGGTACGCCTTGAAGACGTCGAGCGACTTGTTCGACAATAGCGGGAAGGGAAACCTTTCCGCTCCGTAATTCTTCACTGACTGCTTGAGCCCTTCGACATCATCCGTGCTGATCGCGACCATGTGAAACCCCGCCTTGTCGAACTCATCCAACTTTGGAGCAAACGCCTGCAATTGCTTGGCGCAGTGCAGGCAACTGGCTCCCAGGTAGAAGATCACGCAAAGCGGCCGCCCCTTGTAGTCCTTCAGCGACTGTTGCTTACCGTCAGCATCGCTCAGTGTCCACGGCTTCGCGGGAGGGGGTGTCCAGCGAAATGGGCCGAGCGTGTCGAGGACCGGCCAGATGTCGTCCTTGTACTCCTTCTTCGGAGCCCGCCAGTCTTCTGAATATCCCAATTCCTTGGCAATGGGCGCCAGCCGCGCGAAGACAGGAATATCCAAATCGATTGCTGAGGAAAGCTGCTGCAATTCCTTGAAAGTTGCGGCGGCTCCTTCCCGATTGCCGTTCTTCCACTGAATGTCGATCAAATGGGCCAGCGGCCAGACTTCCCTCTGATGTCGGCTGATGTAGGCCTTGACGATCTCCTCGGCATCATCTCCATCTCCCGAATTCTGCTTGACATGCGCGAAGTACATCGGGTCAATCTTGGCTTTTGCGACTTGCGACGCTTGTAGCGGCCGATTTCCCCAATACACTCCTCCCGCCAAACTCGCGGCAAGCAGCAGAGCAGCGGCCAGCAGAACCTTGCGACGTCGAAGCACCCACAGCAAAGCGGCAGCCACAAAGCCGAGCACGATCCAGACGATATGCATCACTTTTGTCGAGAGGTACCAGCCACTTTCAATCGTTGCATAGACCGACAGTTGCTGAATCACGTCTTCGAGCTGTCGAATTCGGAAATCATACCGTTTGACCACTTCGTCACGAGCTTCGTGAACGGCCACGCTGGTTTTCTGCGCTTCCTTGACCACGGAATCCAGTTTCTGACGCCGCTGTTCCAACTGCTCGTTCAGCCGGTTCCGCAGCAATTCCAACGACATCTTCCCTGATTCCAGATCCCCCTTCCGAAAATACGCCGTGCCAAGAAACCGGTAATGCTCGGTTTGCTCGGTGAAGACGTCGGTCGGCTCCAGGTAGGGGGTTTTCGCCAGCCGGAGCATTTCGTCCCACAATTCATATCGGGCAAGGGTTTCAAACAGCCGCTTTCGCCCGTAATACGAGCTGTCGAGTTGAACTTCCTGGGATTGCGTCCCCTCGTCGAAACTTGGCTCGTCCCGCTCTCGCAGCAAGTTGTATTTGGGATGGCGGGGAAGCTCGAGCATGTTCTTGGCGAGATTGATGGCGTCGTGCACACGGCCGATGATGCCCAAGTTGCGCACCAGCCATTCGTTATTGTGTGCGTACAGATGAATCTGATCGGGCAGCAACAGATCCCGCATCATCTGGGCATGATCGACCCGGGCGGCGGCCTCTTGCAGGTATACGGCCTCATCATAATGCCACATCCGAGAATAGACATGACCTCCCGCCATATGCCACATGTGCGCAATGGAAGGAGCCGAGGGACCGGCACGTCTCGCCGATTCGTACGCGCGGAACGGCTCTTTCAACGCATCCCAGGCATGAATGACGTAGTGGTGACAAGGATGCATCGAATTGACGTCCAGAATCTCTTTGCAGAGATTGACCACCTCGATATCGCGGTCCGGATATCCGGTCCCGCCGGAATGATACCCTCCCACCATCATCGCGTTGAACGCCTTGGCCTCGAGGTCATCCGGGTTGCGGCGCGTGATTCGGCGGAAGTTAGCCGGATCACGCAGACCCTTGATATACAGCACTTCCCGTTCGCTCAGCCCTTCGGTCCGTTTTTCCGCTTCCGCAGCAAATCCGTCGAACCGTTTATAATTCAGCAGATTCGCCATCGCCATGCCCCAATAATTCATGGCGCAATCGGGGTCGAGGGCGGCGGCCGTGCGGAACGATCGTTCCGCTTCGTAGAACCAAAAACCGTGAAGCTGGCCGACCCCCTGCTCGAAAAACTTTTGCGCTTCGGGACTCTTCGTCGTGACGGGGAAATGGATGTTTCCCGTTCCCCCCATCAGATAGGCCTTCTGCCGCGGCCCCTCGTTGAAGACTTGGCCATGAATCGAATGCCCAGGCAGAATCTCCCCATCCTCTCCTTCCTCGCCACGTGCGTCGTCGCCCCGCAAGACGGGCGACATCGAAATGGAAAAAATCCCTGCAACAAGCAACAATGCCGACCAGCGGCCTAACGGGGTGACGTTCATCTGATCCTTCTGCGATGACGGAAAAATTCGGTGGGAGCGAATAATAACAACGGAACTTGCGGAAATATCGACGGCGATCTTGGACCCGCTCTTTATTACGTTGT
This sequence comes from uncultured Planctomycetaceae bacterium, assembly GCA_964626885.1. Lineage (GTDB taxonomy): Bacteria > Planctomycetota > Planctomycetia > Planctomycetales > Planctomycetaceae > CAZVJA01. The sequence continues at coordinate 18,849 of CAZVJA010000048.1, forward strand.
AATCCCTGCCGGAATGCGAAGTCAAATCCGGACCTCAGCGTCGGATTTCGCTGATTCGTCCGCTCAACTTCGCGTGGACAAACGGGATCCCTTTCCCGTTTGGAATTTGCCGTGAAGCTACTCCCGAATTTCACCACCGACGCGGGGGGCGCAACGCAACCCGGTAGGTTCCACTCCGTTCCGTGTTCGGACGAACCGCCTCGACAGCTGGCCGGAGGTGGCGAGTTTTTCCCAGAAGCCACGCCACAACAAATCCGACCGCGAACCCTCCAATATGCGCCCACCAAGCGACACCGGCTGGTTGCATTGTCGTAATCGCGAGGGTTCCTTGAAAGAACTGGATGACGAACCAGATTCCCAGAAACAGCGGCGCTGGTAGCACGACCATTTGAATCAGATAGAAAATCGGCACTGCCGTCAGCACTTTCGCACGCGGGTAAAGGTACATGTAGGCCCCCATCACGCCGGCGATGGCACCGCTGGCGCCGATGGTCGGAGTCGTCGAATTTGGATCGGTGAGAAAATGCGAAGCGCTCGCCGCGACTCCACACGCCAGGTAGAAAACCAGATAGCCGACATGGCCGAACCGGTCCTCAACATTGTCTCCGAAGATATTCAGAAACAGCATGTTTCCGATGATGTGCATCCAGCCGCCGTGCAGAAAGATGCAAGTCAGCATCGTCATCCAGGGGGGGACCGGCGACTCCGCCGCAATGTGGCTGGTTTTAACCATGCCCACCCCTTCGGGCATCATCACCCGGCGTTCTTCGATAATCTCCACCGGCCGGTCGGGATGCGAAACCCGCGCGGGAATCATCCCATACTGCTCAATCAGTGACGGCCCCTCGGGCGTTTCCCGAAGTTGTGTCAGAAAAGCCACCACGCACAAACCGATCATTGTGTAGTTCACAAAGGGGGTTGTGCGGGAGGGGATGTTATCGCGCAGAGGGATCATGGCCGATTGTCACAGTCCTTGTGGGGAAGAGCGGGCACAAAGCTCGCCAAACTTTCATTGCCTCAGAATCAGAATAGGAGAATGTGTTCGGAACCGCCACAGCACTCGGCAGAAAGCCTTCCTCCGCGGCATGGTACAAGTCGCAGCGGTGTCCCCCTTTCCACTCCGCTTGCGGGGCAGGCTGAAGTCAATACAATTGACCTCTGCCGGAACGGTTTTCGCCGCGGTGCTTACCGAAATCGACGTTCCAGATCGCGCGAAACCCCTCGACCTTAGAAGATCTTACGGAGCCCATTGATGCCTGCCAAGAACCCCTTCGGCGCCGCCGCCAATTTGAAGACCAAGAGCGGCCCGTACGAAATCTACCGACTTCGCAAACTGGCGGACGACGGCCTCGGGAAAATTGACCGGCTCCCCTACTCCATCCGCGTGCTGCTCGAAGCCTGTCTGCGGAACGTCGACGGCTTCATCGTCAACGAAGAGGACGTCAAGAATCTCGCCGCATGGAATCCGAAAGCTCCGCTGCAAGTCGAGCTCCCCTTCATGCCGGGGCGCGTGGTGTTGCAAGACTTCACCGGCGTGCCGGCTGTCGTCGACTTGGCGGCATTACGCAGCGCCATGGTCCGCATGGGAGGCGATCCCAAGAAGATCAACCCGCTCGTCCCATGCGATCTCGTCATCGATCACTCGGTGCAAGTCGATTACTTCGGAACGGCCGATTCACTTCAGAAGAATATCGACGTCGAGTTCGAGCGCAATCAAGAACGTTACGAGTTCCTCCGCTGGGGGCAAAAAGCCTTCAACAACTTCCGCGTGATTCCACCAGCCACCGGCATCGTGCACCAGGTCAACCTCGAGTACCTCGCGAAGGTCGTCCTCACGCGGAACGGAGTCGCTTTCCCCGACAGCCTCGTCGGCACCGACAGCCACACGACGATGATCAACGGTTTGGGAGTCGTCGGTTGGGGCGTCGGCGGCATCGAGGCCGAGGCGGTCATGCTCGGCCAACCGATTTACATGCTCACGCCAGAAGTGGTTGGCTTCAAGCTCACCGGAGAACTCAAGGAAGGGACCACCGCCACCGATCTCGTCCTCACCGTCACGCAGATGCTGCGGAAACATGGTGTCGTTGGGAAGTTCGTGGAGTTCTACGGACCGGGACTTTCCAAGATGAGTCTCCCCGATCGCGCGACGCTGGCAAACATGGCTCCCGAGTACGGCGCCACGATGGGCTTCTTCCCCGTCGACGACGAAACGCTGCAGTTTCTCCGGCGCACCGGCCGTACCGCCGAGGAGGTGGACCTCGTCGATCGCTATTACAAGGAGCAGGGGCTCTTCCGCACCGATGACGCACCCGAGCCGGAGTTCACCTCGTCGCTCGAGCTCGACCTGTCGACGGTCGTCGCTTCGCTCGCCGGACCGAAGCGCCCGCAGGACCGCATCCCACTGGCCGAGATGAAAGCGCAGTGGCAAAAGGATCTGCTCAAGACCTTCAACCGGACCGAACCGGCCAAGCCGGTCGACGTGAAGGACAACGGCAGCAGTTGTTCGATCAGCGATGGCGCGGTGGTGATCGCAGCCATCACCAGTTGCACGAATACCAGCAATCCCTCCGTCATGATCGGCGCGGGACTGCTCGCGCGAAAGGCGGTCGAGAAGGGTCTCAGCCGTAAACCATGGGTGAAGACCAGCCTCGCTCCCGGCAGCCGCGTCGTCACCGATTATCTGCATCGATCCGGGCTCGATAAATCGCTCGACGCCGTCGGATTCCAAACCGTCGGATACGGCTGCACCACCTGCATCGGCAACAGCGGCCCGCTCCCCGAGCCGGTCTCGAAGGCAGTCGCCGATGGAAACCTCGTCGCCGCGGCCGTCCTCTCCGGCAATCGTAATTTCGAAGGACGCATCAATCCGCAGGTCCGCGCGAATTACCTCGCCAGCCCCCCCCTCGTCGTCGCCTACTCACTCGCCGGCACGACCGACATTGACCTGCTGACCGAGCCGATCGGCAAGGACAAAGCCGGCAAGGATGTCTACTTGAAGGATATCTGGCCGACTCATAAGGAAGTGGCCGATGCCGTCGCGTCTGCGATGACACCGGAAATCTTCGTCGAAGAATACTCGCATGCCGCTCAAGGTCCGCCGCAATGGCAGAGCATTCCTGCCGGCGGAGGCGAACTGTTCCAGTGGAACGAAGCGAGCACCTACGTGCAGGAGCCTCCTTTCTTCGTCGACATGCCCGCAACTCCGGCTCCCATCGGACCGATCACCGAAGCACGGGTATTGGTTTCAGTCGGAGATTCGGTCACGACTGACCACATCAGCCCCGCCGGCTCAATCAAGGCAGATTCGCCGGCCGGTCGCTACCTGCAAGAGAACGGCGTCAAGCCGCTCGACTTCAACAGCTATGGCAGTCGGCGCGGCAACGATCGCGTGATGACCCGCGGCACATTCGCCAATATTCGACTGAAGAACCTTCTCTGCCCCGGCACCGAAGGGGGGGTTTCGAAGTACCTTCCCACCGGCGAGCAGATGTCGATCTACGATGCCGCCATGAAATACAAGCAGGACGGCACAAACCTGATCGTCCTGGCCGGCGAAGAATACGGCACCGGCTCCTCGCGTGACTGGGCCGCAAAGGGAACCTACCTGCTCGGCATTCGCGCCGTGATTGCCAAGAGCTTCGAACGCATCCATCGCT
>CAZVJA010000048.1:22604-29214 GCA_964626885.1 uncultured Planctomycetaceae bacterium
TACCTGCTCGGCATTCGCGCCGTGATTGCCAAGAGCTTCGAACGCATCCATCGCTCGAACCTCGTCGGCATGGGGGTCTTGCCGTTGCAGTTCCGTGAAGGAGAAAGCCGGGATGCGCTCGAGCTCGACGGGACCGAGACATTCGACATCAGCCTCGACGATTCGCTGAAGCCGCGGCAGGCAGTGGAAGTGACGGCGACAAAGCCGGATGGACGTGAGGTCCGCTTCACGACCGTCTGCCGAGTCGATACCCCGGTCGAGGTCGAGTACTACCGCCACGGCGGCATTCTGCACAAAGTGCTTCGGGATCTGGCGAAGTGAACGGTCAGCAATCAGCGGTCAGCAAATAGTTGAGGCTTGAAGGTCGGATGGAAGACGGAGGACTGAAGGTTTTAGGGTTGTATGGTATTAGGCTTCGAACCCTCGAACCACAATACCCTGGCCACTTGTCTTCCTGAAGCCTGAAGCCCGACCACCCGAAGCCAGTCCTGCCCGCTACTGGAACCGCACCGAGAGCCCGACCCCTGCGAAGAAATCATTCGCGGCGTCGTTGAGTCCCCAGCCGGCGCGGATATCGAACTGCACGTCGTTATTCATCAGGTACGTGAACCCGCCGTCGAGGTAATGCTCCGTCTTCGCGGTGTCGGCGGCATTGGGGAAGAACGCGAACCATTCGGTATACATGCCGAGTTTCTCGGTGAAGGAATAGCCTACAGTCAATGACTGTGCCCATTCCGCATAGGCCCGACCGGTGGCTTCGTCGATCGAGCGATTGACCTGCGTGCTGCCGCCGGTGGCGAGCTTGTCGTTGATGTCCCACCCATAGAGCCAGTTCACCCCCGGTAGCGTTTCGTCGTCGGTAAAGGCCCGACTGCCGGTCGGCACGGTCATCTGCGGCACCAGCGCCATTTCGGGAAGCCACTTCTCCTGCGGAGTGAGCGCGAACTTCACGCCGAGATAGAGGTCTTCGGTCCCGGCGGTCGTGTTCGAAATCGCACCGGTCTTCGTCCGTTGCTCGACAGGAAACAACGCCACGCGAAGTTCCAGCCAATCTTCCAGTACGCCGTACCGCAGCAACGGCTCGCCGAACGAATGCGATCGAACGCTTGTGCCGCCGTCGCTGTCGTACGCGTAGGTGTAGCCCGTCTCGAGTTGGGCCACTCCTCGCCCAACAGTCACGCTCGCCTCCGTGAAGTCGGGGCGATCAGTCACAATCGGCTCGTCCCGTTTCGGCCCCCCATCGGCTTCGTCGTCGAGCCCCCAACGAAAGAGCGTCCCGCGCGTCGGTCGGCAATCTTTTCCAGCAGGCGAACTGAGTTCTTCCCAGATCTCTTGAGCCCGAATCACCGCAGCCCCTTCGGGGCTCAAAACAACTCCGCATGCCGCCAGCAACCGAAATGCGACGCTACGTAGTCTCCGACAGCGACGGCCGGAGCAGAACCTCGCTTCCCGGCAATCAATCGTCGGGCGGCGATCCATCCGAAGGCATCCCTTCCCCAAATGTCAAAACATGCCGGTCGGGCAAAGAGTACCGACGATTTCGACCTGATATCGGACGATTACACCCGAATTTCTGCGGCAATACGCGCGCTGCTGCATTTAGTTTTCGTGATTCTGGTTGATTTTCTTGATTAGAAACTATTTTTTTGACCATTCAAAACTACATATCGCGGCTTGGAAATGTCTGCTTCGCTACACATCCGGCAGCAGCCACGGTTTGCGGTATTCCGGTCGGGTGCGCAGCGCATTCGCCTCATCGTCATTTACGAATGTTTCCGTAGCAGAATCGAATACCACCTTTCGCCCGACCCGCCACGAAATATTTCCCGTGTGACAGAGAATCGACGCGGCGTGCCCGACCGTCTCCAGATCGCACGCCGGCTTGGCGCGCGACTTGATGCAGTCGAGGAAATCCTGCACGTGCGGCTCTGCCTCACTTCCCCCCTTGAACTCCTTGACAAGTTTGTTGGCCTGATCGTACGCCCGCCAGCGAGTGTTCCCGAGCACGATATACCCCTTGTCACCATAGACGGCCGAACCCTCGGACTCGCCGTGATAGCCATACGAGGCCCACACGCGCATCTCGTATGTCAAAATTTTGGGTGCCCTGCCGCCATATTCGTACGTCACCTGCATCGTGTCAGGAAACTCCTGCAGGTCGTCGAAGTACCACTTCCCGCCGCTCCCTGTCACCGCAGTGGGAACTCCAAGCGAGGGATCATCCTGTGCTGCGCATGCGGCATCGAGCGCCGCAACCGCCATATCGAGCCGATGCACACCGTCGTTCCCCAGGTCGCCAGTGCCGTAATCAAAAAACCACCGCCAGTTGCCATGAAACCGCACCGGGTTAAAAGGCCGCTTGGGCGCCGGGCCGAGCCAGGTCTCGTAATCGACTTCCGGCGGCGCGACTCCGTCCGGCGGTTTGCCGATCGAGCCTTGCTTCGAAACCTCCCAAGCCTTCGCGACCAGGCATCGCCCCAACGCGCCGGAGCGAATGTATTCGAGCGCCGTCTTCATCCGCGGCGTTGACCGATGTTGCGACCCCATCTGCACCACACGCTTATATTTCCGCATCGCCGCCACCATTCGCTGTCCTTCGACAATGTTGTGGCTGTCAGGCTTCTCGACATACACATCCTTCCCCGCCATGCACGCGAGAATTGTCGGAATTGCGTGCCAATGGTCGGGAGTCCCCACGGCGATGGCATCAATGTTCGGATCATCGATCAGCTTGCGGAAGTCCTTTTCCATGCGCGGCTTTGACTGCTGCCGTTGCGCTACTTCCTCGATCGCTTGCGGCAATCGGCGGCTGTCGATGTCGGCGATCGCCACCACTTCGGAAGTCGGATTGGCGGAAAACAACTGGTTGAGCGCCAGTGCCCGCCCGCCGGCACCGATCACACCAACCCGCACCCGTTCGCTGGCCCATGCTTTCGCTGACTGCTGCGCGATCAGACTGACACCGACTGATGCCGCCCCGATCGTCGTCTGTTTGAAAAATCCTCTCCGGTCCATGATTTCTCTCCCATCTGAAAAGTACCCCTGCTTCGCCAGCGGCGAGTGTACCACTCTGGAAGCTGCCATTGCGAACTTTTCCCACGGCGTGCAACAATGGCTTTCCATGAACCGGAACGGATTGTTTACCGCGGAAATAACTGTCGAGCGTTACCTCCAGGGTGTGCGCATCGATTCTTTTCTGCTGCGGCACTTCCGCAATTACACTCCGTTCAAAATTCAACGGATGGTTCGCGCGGGATTGGTGCGGGTCGATGGCATTTCGGTGCCGATGGAGTTCCGCGTTCGTCGTGGGCAGCATGTCGCCATCACTCTCGCTGAACCTCCCGACAAGCTACTCGCCGCCGAACCGGCCCCGCTCGCCATCGTGTATGAAGATCCGTGGCTGATGGTCATCGACAAGCCGGCCGGCCAGATTGCGCACCCGGTTGGCATGCATAACACCGGAACACTCTGCAACGCCGTGCAGTTCCATCTCGATCAGCAATCTCCCCGCCGAGGCCTGCTCCGCCCCGGCATCGTGCATCGACTCGACCGTTATACGAGCGGCCTGATCGCCGTCACCAAGGAACATCTCTCCCATCGACGGCTTTCGATTGCATTTCAGCGATCGAACGTGGCCAAGGAATACATTGCGATTGTGGAAGGGGTGCTCGCATCCGACGAGATGACGATTAATCAATCTATCGGACAAGCCCATCATCCCGGCTGCGTGCTGATGTCCTGCCGCGCCGATGCGCGCGATCCGCGACCGGCACAAACGGATCTCCTCGTGTTGGAGCGCTTTGCCGCACAGACATTGGTGCGCGCTTACCCGCGCACGGGGCGGAATCATCAGATTCGCGTGCATCTGGCGGCGATTGGCCACCCGATTCTAGCCGACGAATTCTACGGTCCTCACGGCGCGATCAAGCCGACGAAATTTGATCGCGACTTCGAGGATGCGGACGAGTCCGGTGAGCGCGATGCATTGCTCGATGATTCCCCCGTAGCATCCCCCTGCCTGCATATCGACCGACATGCCCTGCACGCCGCGCGGCTCCAGTTTGTGCATCCCATCACCAAGGAACCGATGACCTTCGACTCCGCGCTCCCGGACGATATGCAGCAGGCCATTGCGCGGCTCGCGGACGACGAGCCCCAAAGAACGTCATCACCGGCCCCTCTCAGCGTCACACGATAGGAGGCGTTTCCCTCCGAAATCCACCTCTTGCACTGACCTTTCGATCAGTTCCAACTGTGGTCGTAGCTTTCTCGGGAAGTTTCCGCCCCATTTTTCGCTTCGATTTGCGGACCGACGGTACGAGTTCTACCGGCCGTGAAGGGAGCCCGCGCCAAAAGTCCCATCAATTTGTGCCCCCTCTCCGACCATTCCCTGCGGGTTTCCACGCGCATGCTATATTCCAAAGTCAACCGGTCGATACGGGCCGGTTCCGGATTTCAGGAGTGGGAGCATCGTATGAGCTGTACCGTCAATGACGTCTGTGACACAACGTTCGTCAGTCCGTTCGTGAACGCGGCCTGCGAAGTGTTTGAGACCATGCTCAAATGCCAGTGTCAGCCAGGCAATATGCACTCCACCCGCCCTGGGCATCACCAGTTCGCGCTGACCTCCGTCGTCGGTCTCAGTGGAAAGTTCATCGGTGCCATCGGCTTGAGCCTCCCCGAAGCCGGCGCTTTTCAAATTCTCGAACGAATGACCGGAATCGAAACCGATGTCGTCGATGAAATGGTCCGTGACGCCGTCGGCGAAATGGCCAACATGATCGGCGGACGCGGCAAGCGGGATCTCGCCGATCACGAACTGAAGCTCGGCCTGCCGCAGGTCATCGTGGGAAAAGATTACGAGATCTATTCCCCCCGCTGGGCACACCATTTATGGGTGGAGCTGAATACGGGAATCGGTCCCTGCACGCTCGACGTCGGCTTCGATCCGCATCGGTCGGCTTGATAACAGCCGTTCCCGCCAGAAGCGCATCGCGTGCCGAACACCCGGGATTCATTCCCCCGATTTATCGTGCCCTCGACCGCGAAAACCTTTCGGCAACCCCGACGCCAGCAGAATCCAGCCGCCGACGATCGTCCCGAAGATCGGCCAGGGCACCCCCACGGCAATTCCGGCCAGGAGCGCTTTCAAGAGCGCGGGCAACCAGCCCTCTTTGGCAAAGCGTCGCTGAAAGTACAACGTCCCGGCACCACCCAGCAAGAAGCCAACAACGACCAAAATCGGCGTCGCCAGTCCGAGTGACAGCACATCTTGCGAGAAGAACAGCCAGTCGAGCCCCAGAATCCACGCCCCGGTAATCGGCAACAAAAACCGCTTCGGCTCGGGATCAACAAGCCACCGGCCGGGAAGTTTTGATTCCGGTGAAGAGTCAGGGTTCGGTTTGTTCGTTATCAATTCCGACATCGCATATCCAATCAGATGGCGAATACGTTTCACTCGCCGCTACCGCCGCTTGAACTCCTTTGCCAAGCGGGTCGCCAGTTCCCCCACCGTCGCGGCGAATTGCGCGCCATCAACAACGTTGATCGTCTCTCGTCGGTCGCTCTGGTGGTCATACAATTCACGGGCCACGACTTTATCATTCGCAAAGTTCCGCCACTCGGTATAGCGGAAGCGGTCGGTCCGCAGCGAATACCCCATCACCTCCGGCTCTTCTCCCGTGTAATAGTTTGGCCGCGGTGCCTGCGTCAGCGCGACACTTTTCACGCTCCCCTTCGGGTCGTCGAGCAGCGGCCGCAGGCTCACCCCTTCCAGGTCGGCCGGCGTTTTCAATCCGCACAGGTCCGCCAGCGTCGGGTACAAGTCGAGCAGTTCGACCAGCCCGTCCGCCTGCTGCCCCCCTTTGTGCCCCGGCGCCGCGATGATCAGCGGCACGCGGGCATCGAGTTCGAAGTTCGTCGTCTTGCTCCAAAGCCCGCGCTCTCCCAGATGGAAGCCATGATCCGACCAGAAGACAATGATCGTCCGTTCGCGGAGCCCAAGCCGGTCGAGTTCGTCGAGCACCTTGCCGAGCTGCGCGTCGAAATAACTCGTCGCCGCGTAGTAGCCATGCCGCAGCTCGCGAACCTCGTCCTCCGTCAGCGATTTCTTATTGTCGTCGATCTCGTACTTCGTCAGGGCGATTTCCGGCCCTCCCTTCGGTGGTTCCGGGTTCGGCGGCAGGTCGATCCGCGAACGTTCGTAGAGATCCCAATACTTCTTCGGCGCGTTGAACGGCAGGTGCGGCTTCCAGAACCCCACCGCCAGGAAGAACGGCTTGTCTTTGATTTCCCGCAGCGCCTTCACCGCCTCGGCCGCCACCCGACCGTCGAAGTACGCCTCGTCCGGCACGTCGCGGCATTCGGTCTTCGACAGCGTCGCGAGATTCGGCGGCAAATCATCATCGACCATCGGCTTGTCGCTGTAATGATTCGCATAGTGCAGCGTGGCAGGCACGCTCCACGACGCGGGGTCTCCCTTGTAGGCATCCTGCCGAAAATTGTGAAACACCTTGCCGATCCCTTGCGCGTGGTAGCCATTCAGCTGGAACAACTGCGGCAGCGTGACGGCGAGGGGCATCGGCGTCGGCGCGGGCAACTTCTGCCTGAC
>CAZVJA010000049.1:0-28812 GCA_964626885.1 uncultured Planctomycetaceae bacterium
CCTTGGCGCTTTCCGTCGGGCCGGCCCCGTGGCAGGTCGCTCAATCGACCGATTCAGAGTGGCTGGCGAATCCGCTCGTGCCGGGGGACATGTTGATTCTCGCGAACGTTGCCGCTCTGCAGGAACAGCGCGCCCGGGAACTGCAATCGCTTGTGGAAGCTGGTCTGGGTCTGGTGATCTTTCCCGGCGAGCAGCTAGATCCAAACTCCTACAACGACGTGTTGTACCGCGAAGGTGCAGGCCTTTTGCCCGCGCGAATTAGCGGAATTCGCGATGAGGAATCGACCGGGCTCGTGGTGGAACAATTCGCGGATTCTCCACTCTCGGCGTTGTTGCGCGTCTCCTCCGATTCCCTGGCGCGCATCAAGCCGCGGCGGATCATCGATGTTTCTCTCCCGATGGAAAAGAATGAGCAAGTTCGTATTTTGGCGCGATGGAACGATCCGCAGCAGTCTCCGGCGGTCATTGAAAAACGAGTGGGTCGTGGGCGGGTGTTGTTGTGGACGATTACCGCCGACCGCAAATGGTGCGACTGGCCGACCGAACCGAGTTATTTGCTGGCGATGCGTCAGATGGCGATGTTGGTGGCGGCCCGCCCCGCCGTGCGCAACAACTTCACCGCGGGAGAATCTTTGCGCGTGCCGGTTGATAAGGAAGCGACGCCTGCGGGTGCGACGTTGACGATCCCGGGTCAAGAAGAGCCGCTCCCTCTCGCCGTGGACTCCAAAGCCGCGGATGGTCTGCAATTCCGGCACGACAAAACACGACGCGCCGGAGTTTACCAGGTGAAATGGCAGGATTCGGTGTTGGGTGAGGTTTCGCAACTTTTCGCTGCCAGTCCCGATCACCGCGAGAGCAATCTCGCGCCGCTCCCTCCGGCTCAACTTGAGCGACTCCTCGGTCGGCTCAAGACCTCCCTCGTGAAGTTCGGTGGGGAGTCGGTCGAGATTTCGTCAAGCGCGTCCGAGTTGTGGCGCTCAGCCGTCATTGGTCTACTGGCGCTGGTGGTTATGGAAAGTACTTTGGCAGCCTGGGTGGGCCGGGAACGATGATCGAACGCATCGCCAACTGGCTGATCGGTGCGGATTCCGGAAGTACCTCCGGCGAAGGGCGATTGCGCCTGGAGTGGCTGGCGTTCCCGGGCGGCGATCGCGCGCTGGTCGTGCTACTGCTTCTGGTCGCAGCGCTGGCCGGAATCTGGTGGTTGTATCGTTGGGAAGCACGGAATTTGAATTTCGGGGCGAGGTTGCTGCTGTCGGTATTCCGGGCTGGCGTGTTGTTTGCCGTGTTGGCCATGTTGCTCGAACCGGTGCTGGTTCGCAGCATGCAGGAGTTCATTCCCTCGCATCTCATCGTGCTGTTGGACACATCGGAGTCAATGGGCCTCAAGGATGCGTGGCGGGACGAAAGCAGCGCCGCCGCCTTGGGGCAGCAACTTCAACTTAACCTCGACGGGCTGCGGCGAAAAACCCGCCTCGAGCTGGCGTGGGAGATTCTGAATAAGCATTTGAAAAACGAGCTGACTGCGGGGGGAGACCGCATCGTTCACGTGCATTCGTTTTCTGAAAGGTTGGAAAGTACACCTCTGCCCGAGGATGCCTCGCAGGTTCCCGCGGCAACCGGACGAACGACAGCGATCGGGACGTCGCTCCGACAGGCTCTGGCGGCCTATCGAGGGCTCCCCGTGGCGGGAGTATTGCTGATCAGCGATGGTCAGTCGAACGGAGGCGAATCGGCCATCTCCGCGTCTCAGGCTGCTGCTGACGAAGGAGTCACGCTGGTTGCCATGGCCGCCGGAACGACCGATGGGCCAAGAAATGCGGCAATCAAGACGCTCGATGCCAGTCCGGTCGTTTTCGAGCGAGACACAAACCGCGTGAATGTCGTGGTGGAATCGCGCGGACTCTCGGAGACACCCGCAACCATTACGTTGGAGCGTCGCCGCGGTAACGATCCCTGGCAAGAAATCGGCAGGGAAGCGATCACTTTGGGGACCGACAATCGTCTGACCACCGTTGTGTTCGACTACACGGAAGATCAACCCGGTCGCCTGCAGGTGCGTGCCCGTGTCGAGGATCTCGGGGCGGAGCTGACAACCGACGACAACACCTCGATGGCCGACGTACGCGTGATTCCGCAGAAGATTCGCGTGCTGTTAGTCGCTGGGTCCGCGTTCCCCGAAGTTCAGTTCTTGAGAAACGCGCTGATGCGCGACAAAACGATCGAGGTCTCGACCTGGCTGATGGCCGCCGATGAAACTTACGAGCATCCCGGAACAATTCCGATCCAACGGCTTCCCAATACGCAGGAGGAGCTCGATCAGATGGATTGCGTAGTGCTCTACGATCCCGATCCGGAACGCTGGCCGGAGAATTTTCCGGAGTTGCTCTCGCGCTTTGTCGGCCATGCCGGCGGAGGGCTGGTCTACATCGCGGGAGAAATGCACACGGCTCAGCTTTTCGAACAGCAGGATGATCCGGCGATGAAATGGCTGTCGTTGCTGCCGGTGGTCCGCGAGCCGGGATTGTTTCGCAGCGAAGTACAAATGCGATTGAGCGCGCAATCTCCCTGGCAACTGCGGGTCACTCCCGATGGGCGCGACGATCCGGTGTTCGCATTTTCCGAAAACCGAGAAGAAAACAGCCGAGTGCTCGAAAATCTGCCCGGCATGTTCTGGCACTTTTCGGTCACCCGCGCCAAGCCGGGGGCATTGGTGTTGGCGCAACATGGCGATCCGCGAATGCAGAACGAATACGGCCCGGAAGTATTGCTGGCGACTCAGCTCGTCGGTCCCGGGCGAACCTTCTTCGTGGGATTCGACAGCACATACCGCTGGCGGTTCCTCAACGAACAGTACTTCGACGGTTTCTGGGCACGTCTCATCGGCAGGGCGGGGCGGAACAAACAACTGGGAGGGAATTACCCATTCCGGCTGACCGCCGACCGCGCCGTCTATCGACCAGGCAGCCAAGCCAGGATCTCGGCGAGGTTCATCGACCCCACATCCATGGACCCCGCATTACGAATGTTGCACGGGGAGATTGAGCGCGGCGACGAGGAGCCGGTGCCAATTACGCTCGAACCCGGCTCATCGTCCGATGAGTTTGTGACGTCGTACACATTCACCCGTGCGGGTCCACATCTTGTGCGGGTTTGGGCCGGCGACGACGCGGCACGCGGGCAGACGAAGGCGGCAACGCTGCCGTTGAAAGTCGAACTCCCCAACCTTGAGTACGAAAATCCCGTCCTCGACCAGGCCCGTTTGGAGTCGATGGCGGCGGAAACGGGGGGTGAGGTCGTTCGGCTGTCCGACAGTGATGCGGCCGCAGCCGCGTTCAAAACCAGGCGCGTAACCCGTGTCTTTGAAGAACGGCGGGAGTTATGGAACGCTCCTATTTTGTTCGGCACCATTTTTCTATTGCTGCTGGCGGAATGGCTGGTCCGCAAACGGCATCGTCTGATTTGAACATTATCGAACAAGAAAATAGGTTGACCCGTTTCGAAAGACACCACGTCCGGGACTTCGGCGACGAGTTTTGATTTCAGAGGCGAGACGACTACAGAGGCCAGACATGGCGGCAATTACTCCCGACGACTTTTCCGACGGCACTCGTTCTTCGGAAGATCTGGCATCGTTGCGCGCGCGTCTCACCGGCCGGCTGAACGAATTCCGCGGCCGGGTCCGCTGGCAAGTCGGCCTGGAAGGATTGGCACGCATCGCCGGTGCACTACTCGGCCTGGGACTGCTGGGACTCGTGCTCGACATCTGGCTGGAGTTGAGCATTGTCGCCCGGATGCTATTTCTGATCGTCATCGCTGTCGTGGTCTTGATGCTCGGCTGGCGGTATCTGATCCATCCGTTACGCGTGCCATGGACTCCGATCGACCTGGCTGCCGCGCTGGATCGTGTCGGCCGCAGGAACGCCGCACAGGCGATCGCCCCGCGCGTCGCCACAGTATTGCAATTGTCCGCGCATCCTGATCTGAAATGGAAGCCGTCGCAGGTACTGATCGAGCGAGCGGTGCGCCACAGTTATTCGTGGCTGGATCGCACGAATTTTGTCGAACACCTGAATCGCCGTCATTTTGTATATTGCCTCGCGGCGCTGGCCGGAACGGTGCTGTTTCCAACGCTGCTGGCCGCGGCCTTTCCGACGACAGCCCGATTGTGGGCCAACCGCTGGCTTCTGGGATCGAACACACCCTGGCCTCGGTATACGACTATCCGCATCATCGGTGAAAAAGAAAATCGGTTGATCGTTCCGAGGGGAGAAGCAGCGTTGCTGCGTGTCCTCGTCAGCGACGAGCGCCGCCCGACCGAAACCGTTTGGCTGCGGCAGGAAGACGCGGATGGGAACTCCGAAACAGTTGTTCTCGAAAGCTACGGAGGAGGGGAGTTTCGACGGGAGCTTCCGCCGCTCGACGAGCCCGTGACAATCTCGGTCTGGGGAGGGGACGGACGGATCGGTCCCATTACGGTCGATCCGCTCGATCGCCCTCGGATCAACGAATTAAAGCTCGTCTATCGCAGCCCGCGTGATTCGTCGCCGCACGCCCACGATTTCAGCGGCGAAGACAGCAACCTCGCGCTGTTCGCGCAAACCGATGCCGAGTTGACTCTCGTGGCAAACGTTCCTATCGACAACGTCGAAATGACGACGGAATCCCCGGGCCTCAATACGTTCGCACGGGTCGATGAGCGAACGTTCAAGACCACCTGGAAGCATAATGCTCCAGTACGAATGCGCGTTGCGCTCACCGCTTCGGAATCGGGGCTCGTCTCGCATCCCCGTCCCATCGCCGTGGGACTGAAAGGGGACCAGCCTCCGACTGTCAGCCTCAGCCACACCGGCGTCGGCTCGCGTGTGACCGCGGTTGCGACGATCCCCTTGAAGGTGCTTGCGCGTGATGATCTGGGCTTGTTGTCAGTCGTGTTGCACGGCGATTCTGTCGCCGGTTCAACAACAACGACTCCTCCGGCGACCAATACTCAACACACTGCTCCGTTACCCGGCGGCTCGACGGAATCCGAGGGATCGCCTAATCCCGCGACCACAGCCAGCCCTGCTTCCGCGGATACAAATCCATCAACTTCATCAGTTCCAGATTCCCACGCAATGACTGCTAAATCGGATTTGCCGGCAGCACGTCCTCCCGCAACAGCTGCCGTTTCACTGTTCGGTCCCAAACCGACATCGCCCGAAACAACGGTCGAAAAGTTACACGATTGGCAGCTTGAGCCGTTGCAGCTTCATCCGGGGGACGTTGTCCGTTTCTTCGCGGAAACGACCGATGACTGCCACCTGGGACCGCAAACGGTTCGCTCGCGGACGGTCGCATTTCGTGTTGTTGCGGCGGAAGAATTGTTCCGCGAGATTCTGGTGCGCCAGCAACAGCTCAGGGCACGGCTTAGAAAGGCCACCGACGAAGCCGAAAATCAGCGCGATCAGCTGCGCGTCGCGGAGCTGCCGCAACAAGCCGGCGAGTTCTTACGCCGTCATCGACTCATTCAACGTGAAGTCTGGCAAGTTCATAAAGCTCTCGAAGACTCGGCGACGGAGATGCGGCTGAATCGGCTCGGGGGCCCGGAGACTCACGAGTTGATGGCACGGCAAATCGTCGAGCCGCTTGGACGTGTGCACGACTGGCTGCTCTCGGCACAGCGGGAAGCGATGGAAGGTCTTGGACAATCCGAGGCAGAGCCCCTCGAAACGACCGTGCGGCGGCAGGAGGCGATTCTGGCGGCTCTTCAGGGAGTGCTCGCCAACATGCGGCAATGGGACAGCTTTATTGACGTGGTCAATCAGTTGAATTCAGTAATCAAACTGGAACAGCGAATCCGCGATAACACTGAGCAGATGCGTAAATCCCAGTTCGAGAGCATTTTTGACAAGTAGCAACTTGTACCGCGGAAGTGCTAATATTTAAACAGGCCTTCGCAATCAAGGAATTTCGGGTATTATTAAGGATCAACGCGGACGCGTCCTCTGGTCGGCGACTCGATTCTTCGAGAGGAGTGGAACATGTCGCGATGGAACATGATCGTGCGATTGCTGACAGTCACGGTGGGCGTGTTCTGTTTCGGTATCGAAGTCAAATTGCTTGCGAAAGAAATACGTCCTCCGGTCGAGGCGACGAAACCGATCATTGATGCCGAGCGAACGACCGCGTCGGACGTGACGGGGATTCGCGGTTCCGGTGAAGTTGCTCGCGAAGAACAGGTCCGCTTTGAGCAGGACAAAGCCCAGGCGCATATGCGTGAACTCGAGGACCGGATGTTCCGTCTGGCGGAACTGATCCGCGAGTTGCAGCCGGACGATTCGGCCCGGCTGTTGATTGGCGTGCGAAGGGCGCGCGAGCAGTTGATCGTCGAGCAAATGCATCAGGCTTCGGAGCTTGTCGCGAAACTTGATCTGGTTACCGCCAGCGTCGAGCAGAAAGAGATTATCGGCAAGCTGGAGGAGTTAAAGCGTCTGCTCTTGACGGCGGATCTCGATCTTGAGTTGAAACTCGAACAACTTCGCAAGGTGCGTGACGCCCGCGAGAAGCTGGAAAAGCTGATTGCCCGCGAGCAACAGCAACAAAATCAGACGGAAAGTTTGGCCAAGGCGCTTCCCAAGAATCCGGCAGCCGCGCTGGAGTCGCTCCACTCCGGAGAGAAAGCCAACAAGCGGATGAGCGAGGATCTCGAGCAGACCGCCAAACGAATGGGACCGTCGGCGGCCTCTGCCACCGGAGCGCTGAGTGGTGCTTCGAAGTGCATGGGAGGGGCCTGCAATTCACTCGGGCAATCTAAGCCGGGCGAAGCAAAGGATCAGCAGAAAGATGCACTCGACAAGTTGGCCCAGGCTCGCCAGGAAATGCAGAAGCTGGAAGAAAAGCTGCGTAAGGAAGTCGAGTCTCTCGCCCGCCAGCGGGTGATGGAATACCTCACGAAGATGATCGCGCAGCAGCGCCAGGTTCGCGAAACGACCGAGAAGCTCGCGTCGCGCGTTGCCGAGAAGCAAAAGCAGGCGGTACTCGCCGTTCGCCAACTCGCTCCGGCCGAGAATGCAATTTCTGAACTATGCAAGGAAGCGATTGAACTGGTGGAAACGACGCAATTCAGCGTGGTTCTGCCCACAGCGCTCGATCAGGTGGATTCGCAGATGATCTCGGTTGCCGATCGCCTTCGCGAAGGACAAGCCAACGATGAGGTCATCGCGGACGAAAAACGGATCGAGGCCGATTTGCAGGCCTTGCTCGATGCGATGAAGGACGCGTCTGCTCCATCGAGCGGCAAGTCGGGGCAGTGCAAGGGTTGTAAAGGGAACCAGAACACCCTGCTGGCGGAAGTCAAAATGCTGCGATGGATGCAGACCGGCGTCCATAAAGACACAAAAAAGGTCGACGAATTGAAAGGGCAGGGAAAGATTTCGGCGGAGACTCTTGCGGAAGATTCCGCCAAGCTCGCGCGCCGGCAAGAAACCCTGCGGGAGATGACCAACAAACTGCACAGCAAGACCTGTCCGCATTGTCTGGAGGGAGGTGAATGATGCGACACAGCCAATTCATCATGCGGGCCGTCGCAATATGGGGATCTGTTGTCGTGCTCACCGGTGTGACTGCCCGAGCCTTCGAGGTGCCCACGTCCAATCGAGGACCGATCGCGGCTCAGAGACCTGTTGTGAAAGCAGACGTCTCGACTCCGCGTCCAGAAAAACAAGTCGCAGACGGTGCGGACGAGTTCAAGCCGGCCAGCAGTCGTCCCTCAGGGGCAACTTCCACTACGGCGGTCGGGGGGACGGCGGAATGGCTGAAAGACCCCTTCCGCCATCTCGCTTCCGACATGGCTGACGTCGTTGCGGATCTCGGCAAAGAGGAGACTCACGTTCCCGCGACCCAGACGCAGCCGCGCGTGCTGTCGCGGCTCGACGTGCTCGTCGAAATGCTCGAGAAAGCGTGCAAAAAAGGGGGGGGTGGAGCCGCAGGGGCCAATCCGACTCGTCCGGCGGACGTATCGACATTGGGAGGCGGACCGGGTGGGCGCGGGCCGTTACGAAATCCCGATCAAAGCCGCAAAAATTGGGCGTCCCTGACTCCCAAGGAGCGCGAGAAAGTTCTCCAGTCGCAATCGCAGGGGTTCCCGCCGGGTTACGAAGATCTGCTGGCGGAATACTTCCGGCGACTGGCTCAGGGAGAAACTCCGGCGGAAATGAAGGCCTCCGGAGAAAAGTCCTCGGGACCAGCGGGCCGGTAACATGCCGACGGTATCTTACCGACAATCGAGGATGGGATTCTCCCAAACCCTGTCGCTCGGCCTGCTGATCTGGTTCGGTGTAGCCGCCACCGTCGAGGGAGACTCCGTCGAGTCTGTCGACGGCACGAAAATCACCGGCACTGTTCGCGAAGTCCGCGAAGATCGGGTTGCATTCGCGCCTTCCGGAAAGCCGGATGCTCTCGAGCAATTAGAATTCGTCAATTTGTTGCGCGTGACAATCGACCCTTTTATCGACCGACGACAACTGGCGACGCTGGTCATCGACAACGACGGAGCGGAAGTGGGGCGGACTCGCTCCAACCGAGTCAAGCTTCGCGCCGGATTGCACCGCTTTGTTCTTCCTTATTGGCATCAGGAAGGGAATGCGATGCTCCGCATTCAATTTTCCGGGCCGAAGCAGTCGTTGCGAGTCGTTCCGGCATCAATGCTGGTCCATCCGGCGAACGGCGCGTCCGAAACGCGTTCTCGCGGATTGGATGCGGAAGGTTTCCGCCTCCCCGAAACCGTAACCGCCACTGCCCCAGGGCTGGTGTACTCGGTGCATATGCCCGCGGAAGGATGTGACCAGGCCACGATCCGGAATTTCATTCGCTCAAAAGCCATGGCATCACCGGAAACTCCCGTGATGGATCGTATCGGTCCTAAGCCGATCACTGAGCGCTCCGGGATGGTGATTTCCGGTTATCTGAAGATTGAGCAGGACGGAGAGTACACAATCCTGTTGACGTCCGACGGTGGGAGCCAATTGTATTTCGGTCCGACACCCCGACCGTTTCGGGCTCATGGCATACATCGGGAACACCACCCGTGGTCGTTGCAATTCCGTTCGGGGCAAACCGTCGCAGGCCGTCTGGTTTCCTGGGACAGTGCAACCGTAGGGCTGGAAATTGAGTTGGTCGAGGGAGCCGTCCAGTTGCGTGTCCCGACGGAGTTCATCCTTGCACTTCACGGCAATCACATTCCGGATGGTGGAAAAGGGGCCGGCGACCGCCCGCGGTTCACGTCGTCTCCCGCCGCGGATCTCGACACGGTCTGGGCCATAACAAACGCCGACAAGACTCAACCAGTTCCTGGTCGCGTGCTGGGCATCGAGGGGGATTCTCTGCTGTTTCGCTTCCAGGAAGATGATCGTCGCATCAAGCTCGATAAGGTTGCGGGAATTGTGCTGGCTGCGAATCGTCCGCGCCCGCCGCAGGTCACCGCGTATCACCATACACTCTCGCTGGTCAGCGACAGCGCGATCCCCGGCTCCTGGAAATCGCTCAAAGAGAACGACGCGACCTTCGAGACGCTCTGGGGACAGTCTCTCTCGCTCTCGATCGATGATATCATCGAACTTTCTGTCCGAAATGGACGATTGGTCTCGCTTGTAGATCTTGAACCGGCGGCAGTCGAACAAGTTCCGTTCTTTGATCGTGTCGTTCCCTATCGCGTGAACCAGTCGCTCTCCGGTGGTCCATTGCGGATGCGTGACCAGACCTACGAACAAGGGCTGAGTGTACAAGCACGGACAGTCTTGCATTACGATCTGGCGGCGAGATTTCAGAAGTTTTTGGGAGTCGTGGGGTTCGACCATCCGGCGGGAGACATCGGTCGGGCGGCGGTGCGCGTGCTGGGCGATGACCGCGTGCTGTTCGAGAACCCCGATTTCTCTGGAACCGATGCTCCCCGCAAGTTGGATCTCGACGTGACGGGGGTGCGACGGTTGTCGCTGGAGGTCGATTTCGGAGAAAATCAGGACGTCGGGGATCGAATAATCTGGGGCAACCCCCGACTGCTCCGTGACCGCGTCGAACTGTGAGCCGGCCGAGTCACGGTTTGGGATGGGATCCTGACTCCATCGGCCCGTGTTGTTTCGGGTGAATCTGGTCGCCGACAACTTTTCGGGCTGCGTTGCGGAAAGCAACTATTCCGATTGTGCCGGGTAGAGTGCTCCTGACGCTGATTTCGACAGGAGGTCGAATCGGCGTGACACGAGAGGAACTGATCCAAACAACTTCAAACGATGCGGCTCGTTCCGTCCGATAGTCTGACGGGAGAACCATTGTGATGCGCTATCTTTACGTCGGTTTCCTCACTGTGCTGATGTTGGGAACGATTTCCACGGGAATAGCCCGGGGGCAAATGTTCGGCTCGCGAGATTTGGGAAGCAGCTTTACCCCGCGTGCTCGACCGGGTAGCGATGTCGGTGCGGTGAGCGGCGGCGAACGTTACTTGCGCGGCAACCGCGGTCGTGGAAGCTTCGTCGGGCGCGACCGGAGCAGCGGCACCGGATTCGTCGGCAACACACAGGGAACGACGGCCGGCAACGTCGCGTCAGCCGTGCAAAATCTGCGCGTTCAAGCAACACCATTGGTCAGCGTGAACCAGCCTCGAACTCCGCGGGGAAAAGGCGACCTGTACGATCCCCCGCTGGAGATCGGCTTTGCGCTCACTCCGCCGGAACCAGCTGAGATGCAGCAGGCGTTGACGCGGCGTTTGCGGGAAGAGTCTGCCACAGGCCGGTTTGAGCAGATCGAGGTGTCTCTGGAAGGGAGGACGGCCAGGATGCGGGGAACGGTTGCTTCCGCAAGCGATCGAGCCGTGGCCGAGGCGCTGGTGCTTTTCGAACCGGGAGTGGACGCCGTGCAAAACGAGCTCCAGGTTCGCCCTGCTCCACCGGAGCCGAATCCGTAGTCGACGAAGCCTCGCGCGGCGAACCCATGTTCGTAGAGGCCACGGTTTGCGAGCCACCCGAAGTTGTGTCAGCTGAGGATCGTGCGACGATGTTTTCATTCATGGAAGCCGCCGAGTTCGCGACGATCTCCCCGGATGGTACATGGACGTTAACTCGTTTTACTGTGTCCTGCCATCCCGTCAAATTCCGTTCGGCGAATTCCTCGGGAACATTGATAGTCACTGTCTCAAATCCCGCTTGAGAGTTCGTGGGGGAGCGGAGCGAACTCGTATTCGCCGGTGTCGCTGTCGTGGCCACTTCATGCGACGCCTGCGTCACGCCATTGTTTGCGGGTGTTTCCTGAAGCCGCTCAGCATATTGCTTTGCGAGATTCGGCCGCGCGACAATGGCCGTCGGGGGCATTTCTCCGCCAATCCCCGGCAGCAACTGGTGTGAATCATCAGAGACGATGGCCGGACCGCCGACGGGCTCGAAGCGAACGATCAGGCTGATGCGTCGGGGCGGCCCGCCAATCTCGTCCCACGGGATCCAGACACTGTACGAGTGGCCGAGCTTCGACTCGCTGTAATGCTGCGGAAGCTGTTCCGGCGTGAAGAGGAATTTTTTCCTGGGGGCGGGATTGCCATCCGTGGTTTCCGACTCGTCGAACGCATACACCGAAAGCCGACCATCGACCTTGACCGGCGACTTTTCATCCTTGCCATAGAACATGATTCGCCCGCCGAACCCGCGCACCGGGGCGCGCCCGGCTTGATTTAAGGTTGTATCGGTCCAGACGACCGACATCCTTCCGGGGATCGCCGGCTTCGAATCGCGGCCAGGCCAGGGCATGCTTGCCGTCAAGTTCAGCGGGGTGCATCCGCTCTGAGTGACCGCGAATACCATGTAAACAATGACAGACAACTTCGAAAGCGATCGCATTCGTTGAACCCTAAGCTGTGTCGAATTCACGCGGTCTGGATTGCTCATTTCCGCCATCCGAAAGGGAACTTCGCAACGCGGTTCGGATCGGACTGCTTCTTCCCTGCCGAAGACGATGGGCCGCTGGTGGGGGGCTCGCGCTTGGAACGGTCTACCGATTCGGAGTGATTTGTCTGCTGAATGGATTCCGAGCGTCCCGCCTTCACCGCATCGAGCGACTCAACGTCGGTCGGAGGAGCACTCTCGTCGAATTGAGGAATGTACGGTCCGGGTGTCC
This sequence comes from uncultured Planctomycetaceae bacterium, assembly GCA_964626885.1. Lineage (GTDB taxonomy): Bacteria > Planctomycetota > Planctomycetia > Planctomycetales > Planctomycetaceae > CAZVJA01. The sequence continues at coordinate 12,136 of CAZVJA010000049.1, forward strand.
CTGTTGCGTTGGCGGCGGGACCGGTTCCGGAGTCAGGTTGCTGCTCCACGGGTTGCTCGCGAACGGGGGAATGATTTTGAGAAGGAGACGCCGGAGAAATATCACCCTTCAGTCCCGGCTCGGGCGGAGCGGCGGGCTTGCTTGGAGTAAGGCCGCGCGGATTGATGTCCGGATAGATTGTCGGGATCTCTGCATTGCAGATGGGACAATTCGCATCGTGACACAGTCCGCCGTCACCGTGCAATTCGTGGACGTCGGCACAGCACCAGTGCATTCGTGCCGCTTCGAGCTGCTTGATCTTTTCCACATCTTCCGGGCTGCGGACAACGTGCGGTGTCATGATAATCAGCAGTTCACTCCGTTTGACGAACATGTTGTCGTAACGGAAGAGGCTCCCCAGCAGCGGCAAATCTCCCAGCCATGGCACGCGACGATGCGTCTGAGATGAACTCTTGGTGATCAATCCGCCAAGAACAATCGTCTCGCCGCTGGAAGCGCTGACGGTTGTTTGTGCGGTCGTCAGGTTGATGCGCGGCGAACGGATTACGGTTCCGTCGGTCGAGACCGAAACCGGAATCCCCTCGATCTCCGGTCCCACGTCTGATTTCTCGGCATCGATTTCCATCACTACCATGCCGTCGGGACTGATCCGCGGCGTGACGGCGAGAATCAGACCGACGTTCTCCAACTCGATGGTATTAATCTGCCCGAGCTGATTGATGGTTGAGCCGACGATCCGCGGCACCCGCTGGCCGACTTGAATGAATGCCGGCTGATTGTCGAGCGTCATGACCTCCGGTCGGCTGAGCACTTCCAGCCGTCGCGATTCCTGCAAGGCGCGAATGAGCACGCTGACACTCTCGCTGCTCGCGGAAAGGACCAGTCCGCCGAAGCCCAGTTCGTTGTTAATTCGGCCGGTTGAAAAGTTGGAGAGCGCCTGTCCCGCGACAGTTCCGGCGGTACCCAGTGCTTTTTCACTGCCGCTGTTCCCAAGACCGGGAAGTGGTGAGCCGTTGAAGTTGAAACCGGGAGTGTTCGTAGCCGCTTGAATCACTTGATCCGTGTTCGTCAGGATGCCGGCAGCCGTCGAGGTTTGCGAGGTGTTGGTCGTGGTGACCAAGTCCCCGAGCAGGCTTCGGTCAAACAGCAATGAATCCTGCAAACCCAACTCCACGCCGAACTCATCTGCGTTGTTGAGCGTGACTTCGGCAATGAGCACCTGAATCATGACTTGGGGAGGTTGAGCGTCGAGCCGTTCGACCAGATCCGAAATCTCATCGAAGAACCGGGGCGTGGCACTCAAAATCAGCGAGTTGCTGACCGGTTCCGGAACGACGACAACTTCGCTTTCAATTTGCAAAAACGGACTGAGACTTCCGGGAGCCGCCTGCTGCACCTGTCGTTCGCTCCGCAGGAAATCATTAATTGCACGGGCCACGTCGAGGGCCGGGGCGTTTTTCAAGCGATAGACGGCGTTCTTGCGGGTCTGCGATTCCTTCTCATCCAGCCGCAGCAGCAAGGCTTCGATGATTCGCAAATCGCCGGTTGATCCGGAAGCAATAATGCTGTTTGTCCGCAGGTCGACGGCGAATCGCAGTGGTGCCAACGAGGTTTCCCCGGAGGCGCTTGAGAGTTGCGGACCGGTGTTCCCCGGCTGTGTCGGCAAGAGAGCGCGGAGCATTTGTGCGAGCGCCGTCGCGTCGCCGTTGACGACGCGGAAGACTTTGATTTGCGCCGCGGCCGTCGGCGCGTCGTCGAGTTGCCGAATCAAAGCTTCGAGCAGTTCCATGCTTTCCGCGGGCGCAGCGATGATCAGGGAGTTCCGCTGCGTGTCGGGAGTGATGCGAACATCGCTGAGCACCCCCGATTTGAGAATGCGCTGCCCTTGGGCATCGACGGTCAGGAATTCGAGTACGGACGATTTGGCAGCCGCTGCACCGGCACCCGGTCCACCGCGAGCTGCTTCAATTGCTGCAGTCAGAGTTGCGGCGACATCGGCGGCGAGCGCATGCTTGAGTTGAATGACGCGCGCCTGCTGGACCGATCCGCTGTCCGGCGTGTCAATCCGCTCAATCAGTTTTTCGATTTCCTGCATATCGCGCGGCGCTGCCTGGACGAGCAACGCATTCGTTCGCGGATCGGGAGTAACGCGAACCCGCGTTCCCAGGCCGGTTCTACCGTTGAAAAACGTTTGCAGGTTCGTCGCGGCAATTCCCGCTGGTGCGTGCTTCAAACGGAACACCCGAAACTCGGAGTCGGCCTCGACGGGCTGGTCGAGTTTGGCGATCAGTTCCTTCAGAGCCGTCACCGCTTCTCCCCAACCCACCAGCAACAATGCGTTCGGTTTCACCAGTGACATGACGGAGACACGGCCTTGTCGTCCACCGACAAGATCGGCGTTAACCTTATTCAGCAGCTCGGCGAGCGCGTCGCTCCCCACGTGTTTCAAAGGAACAACTTCGACGGCAGGAGCCGTCTCGACGCTCAACCTTTCGATCTCGCGGATGATCCGTGAAACTTCTTCAACGTCTCGGTTGTTGCCGCGGAGAATGATCACATCTAAGTCATCGAGGGTTTCGATCTCGACGTCGGCTCCGAGTTCGCGCAAGCGGCGTCGGGCGTCATCCAGGCTGACATCGCCCGGGGCGTTCCCACCCGCATCTCCAGCCGCCTCCTGTTGAAATGCGGATTGCTGAATCATTCCGCGACGATACTGTCCGGAGGGACCGGTGTCGTTCGCAGGAAAGTTACCCACCGCATGCGTCAGAGTTCGTTCTCGTGGAATCGAAGTCTGTCCCTCCGGTTGTGTTGCTTCGTTCTGGGGATCGGCCGGAGCGCGATGTCCCTGGCGATATGCCTCGATCGCCTGCTGCACCTTTCGCGGATCGGCTCGACGAAGAGGCACAACGCGAATTTTCTTTCCGGCATCTTGCGGCGGGCTGTCGAGCGTGAGCACGAGCAGCGACAGTTGCCCGAGCAAGGGGTTGGGGCCTCGAACGACAATTGCATTCTGCCGGCGGTCAAAACTGAGTTCCGCTTCCAAACCTGCGGAGTTCGCCACCAGATAGCCGAACCGGTCGGGAGAAACATTTGCCTGCGGCCGCAGCCGATCGCCGAAAAGTTCGCGACAAAGTTGCTCGACGCGATCCGCCCGCGCGTTCTGCAAAGTGATTGTTCGTTCGTGGATTTCACTCCGGCGAACGAATCGTTTGGCCGGAAGGTGATCCTGGGGATTCGCGTCTGGAGGATTGAGCGCGGATGATCCCGCCGGAAAAGGGATGGCTGTTTGCTCATCGGAACTTGTGCGTGCTGCCGCGGCGATTCCCGGTCGATCCATCGCGGCGATCAACCCGCGCGCGATGCGCTGAGTCGTCTCAGGTCCACGCAGAAAGATCCGATTTCCACGAGGGTCACTGACCAGGTGACTTCCATCGTTGAGATCCGCGAGGATCTTCGCGAGAGGCTTTTCGATCTCCCGCGCGTTGATGTGCTGTAACGTGTAGGTTTGATAGTCATCGAGCGTCGGGGACGAGGACGATGTGGTAGGGGGCGACTCGGGTGCCGCCGAATCGCGCGCATCTCCTTGTCCGAGAGCTGCGCCCCATTGTGCGGCCAGAATTCCGCCGAGGGCGAGTGCTGACCAGATTATCGGTCGGGCGCGCAGAAATGAACCCAGGCGCGCGACGCCTGTTCGACGCGTGAATGAACTCACGGATTGTTCTCTGGTGTTCGTACAGTCGGAAGATAAGAGCGCCGTGCCTGCGGACGAATTGGAGAGAAATCCGCTGGCGGACCGCTTTTAGGAGGGAGAGAGGGGCGGGATGGTATGTGAAGACCGGAAACGCATCAAGATCAGTCGGTGTGTTCACCGGACAGCGAGCGGATCATCGCTGCGAAGTCGATTTCTCGGGAAATGGAAATCATGCTACCGCAAGATGTTACGCCGACCGCCGAAAGGCCTACGTCGGCTCGACGGCCACCAGAACACCAGCCGAATAAAGTCGCCTAAAACTCCGGCGGAACCGCGAAGGCCTGATCCAGGTTTTCGCCGACGGAGAGGAGCCAGCGTTCCCCTTCGGATTCGAGTACGACGTCGGAATCGGCGATGTCGACCACCGTCCCGTGGAAGTTGCCCACCTCGAGCGATTCCCCCTTATGCAAGCGGACCGTCCGGTTGGACGTGCGAAGGTCGAACCAAGCTTCCAGTTTGTCGTTTCGGGAAGTGACACCAGACAGCCAGGTTTGTGCCGCCGGGTCGAGCAGGCCGCTGCCGGTGCCGAACAGATTTCGCCGGGGAATAACCCGATAGTCGTCCAGTGTGCGCGATGCAAACTGGGGCGCGATGCCGGCGGGAAGTTTATCCTTGTGCTCCGCACCCGGGAGGATCAATGCCTCGATGGCGATCGACAAGTCGAGCCGGCCTTTGTCTCGCAAAGGGGTGATGCCGAGCGATTGAATCTGGTGCAGATGGTCCGTTTTGTAAAAATCGTACAGAAACCGGGTGAGCTGCTCGAGCGTTCCCTGACCGCGAACAGAGAAAGAGAGAGCCTTGTACAACCCGCGACGATTCACAGCCGAACCGGAATCGACGTTGGGAGATTCGATGCCGGCGGCGCGGACTCGTTCGACGAGCCATGCGAGGTACAACGAACGCGAGATTTCCGGATCTGCGGGGAGCGACCGCTCGTTCCATTCTTCAATCTGGTGCTTGATTTTGCGGGCTCTGCGGAGATCTTGCTCTCGCTTCGCGATCTTCGTATTCAGCTCTTCTGTGCGATTGTTGGCTTCAGTAAGCGGAGTGTCATAGTAATTTGTGTACGCATAATCTCCCCCCATGTAGAGTACGACTGCTCCCAGAAGCATGATCAAGAGTTTCTGGCGCTTATCGGGAGTCATGGCTGCGTCTCCGTCCTGGCGTCAGAGGATGCGGTATCGGGCTGGCGCGACGCCGCCTGCCGGATCTCATTTCTTGTCGAACCCTTCTGTTGGCCACGACCAGCCGTTGCTTTCTGGTTCGTTTCAGCCGAATTCTTCGTGAGGTCGGCTGCATGATCGCCCCCCGCGACATAAATCGATGTCTCGAAATGCCACGCGTACGATTTCTCCTGCAGGCGCTCCTGGACCCGCGGGGTCTGGATTTCGTGGTGGTCGTCACGGATGTTGTTGCCGATGCGCTCGACGACCGCCGGCTCGCGCGCCTGCCCCTGCAGCGTAATCACTCCTCCGCCGCCGCGCGACGGGGACATCGACATCCGTAGCACGATGGCATCTCGGCCCGAGGGATAACGGACGGACAGTTCCTTCAACTCGTCCAGCCAATTCACCCCCCCTTGTTCCCACTCATCGATGGACGATGCAAGCTGTCGCGATTTGTCGAGTCGTTTAAATTCGGCATCGAGCTCTTTTAACTGCGAACCGAGCTGTTCGTTCGTCGTTTCTACTTCCGACAGATCGCTCCAGGCCCATCCCCCCGCCAGAATGAGGGCCAATGCGGCTCCCGCGGCAATCATAGTCACCGGTCGTCGACGGCTCGCGACCTTCGGAGCACGGCGCGGATGCAGTAGATCGACCGCATGCGGCGTTCCAGAAGATTCATCGAGCAGCATCCCCAGCAACGACGCGAATCGGCCGGAATCGGCCGGGACGACTTCGGGTGCTGCTCCAACCATGGAAAAAGGATCGAAGCTCTGCACGGCGAGCGACGATTCCCGCTCGATCGCTTCGATGAGTTCCCGCCGTTCGTCTGCACGGCCGAATAAGTAGATTCCCGCGATGTTCAGTCCGCCGAGTGCATCAGCCGGGGCGAGCACGACCGTCCGTCGAATCTCCGTCGCCAGGCGCTCCGCCATGACCGTGGCATCGCCCGAAGGGAGCCGCAGTGTCCGGGTGAAGACGATCCGCCTTTCGGAAACTAGCGTAAGGTCCGCCGCATCATCGACGACGTTGACCAGCAGCCAGCTCATGTCCGCGGCTGGTGTATAACGCAGAAAAAGGGATGCGGACGCAAACGGACGAAAGACCACCCGTTGCGGCACCACTCCGGCGGATTCGCAAACGTTTTTGATCGAGCGCAGTTGCTCGGGAACCATCGCCACCGCGCGCACCTTTCGCGGTTCGTCGCCCGTCGCCGGTGCCTGCACAAAATCGATAGCGGAATCTTCCGTAACGGCGGGCGATTCCCGCATCGCCTGATTGAGGACCATTTCGGGCAATTCGCGATCCGCCGCCGGTGGGAGCGTCAGTTCCAGGAATTCGACCAGGGACCGATCCACACCAACAAGCGTGGCGACTCTTCCGAGCCGATTTCCGGCGAGTGTCTCGCGCAGACGTTCTCCGAGAGACGGCACGGAAGAGGGTGATTCCGCCGCGGGCGACGTTCCGTCGGAGGCCGTTTCGAGCGTCACCGATCCGATTGCTTCAATTTCCAGCATCGAACCGCGACCCGACGCGATGACGTATCGCGCTTCGTGATGAGTCCAGTCGAGTGCAAGAAATCGAGCCATGTCTAAAATTCTTCCTATCGGGAGCGGGTCGAATCGGAAACGGCCCCGGCCTGGGTGAGAATTGAGCGCCGACGGTTGGGTGTACCGGGAGTGTCTCTCACACCGCCGGCGGTCGGCTGTTCCACTCCAATGTCCTCAACGGTGTACTTCATTCCGAGCGACCTCAGATCTTTCCAGTATACCGAGCGGGCAGGGCGCGTTGTGGCGTCGATGAGGAATTCCGTCCGAGTGGTTGGCCCCACCTGATCGAAAAACCCTATGATTTCGGCCCGATGCACGTCACCCCCTCCGGTCAGATAGGGGAGCAAAAGTCGCATTTTGGCAAGATCGACCAGCCCGTCGATCAACAGCCAAGTGGGATGCCGCCGACCGATCCGGTCCCCAGCCACCTGATTCTTTCTGGCGGATACTACCTGCTCGACCAAGGAACGATCGAACCCGGGAACGGCGGAGAGCACGAGGGGCGAGGCTTCATTGATATTCACCCGACCGTAGAGGACCGGGACCGCCTCCACGGTTGCTTCATCAAGCAGCTTCGGCAACTCTTGGCGCATCGCCTCTCGATCACCCAACAACGGGCTGACGACGATCGTCGGCTGCAAGCCGGTGGAGTTTGGTACCGAGACGCGTGCGTCAACAAGATCGAGCAACGAGACAATCTGAAAACGTGCCGGATTGCCGGGATTCACTTCCACGGTGGAGGCATCGACTCCCGTCTGTTTACCAGGGTTCGGTCCAAATTGGCGATAGAGCAAAACAAATCGGGCCAATCGCTCGTCAAACCGTTCCGCGAGCGATTGCCGCAATTTCGCAAGGTCGGCTTCGTTCATGTTGATTCGCGGTTCGCCACGGCTGTTTTCATTTCTCTCCGCGCTCGAGAGCGTCAGCAGGGATGACCAGGGGATCTTTCCTGCCGATGCCGAAGTCAAACCGTCAGAGAAGCGCGATCCGCCGAATTCCGATGAAGCGTCGAAACCTGATAATGAATCGGACATGTCACCGGATAATCCGGGAGTTGAAGCTCCAAATAACTGTTCCCGTGTCACCCCTTTCACGAGGAGCAGTTCTTCGAGGGATTCGGGCAGACCGTTGCGCGGCGCGTAAGGGGGATCGAGCCCGGCGTAGTAGTCGGCCTCAGCGCCATTTTCACGGTCCTGGGAATCCGAATCGATCCAATCGAGCAGCGAATCCGCAATCGCGGAGGTCATGCCGGGCAAGGCCAACAGAGCGCGACGTCCTGCACCAGGCTGGATGCGGTCCCATTGAAGCACGGCTGCCAGATTTAATCGTGCTGACTCATTCTCGACGCCGAATCGCAGCAGCGGCTCACTCTCGTCTTCCCTCTGCTCGTAGATCACGCTGAATCGCCCGTTATTTCCGGAGATCTCGTCCTCGAGCACGGACACGGCCCGGAAGACTTCCGGATTATCGCTGGTGCCGCCGGCGTCGTCGCGGACTTCGCTCGGCTGTTCGAGGAAGGCATTGAGAAATTCTTCTCCCGAGGAAAGGATTGCCTGAGCTTGCAATTCCTCACCACGAAGTGCGACCCCTTTTTTTTCGGTGAGCATGAATGCGACGAAGCTGAACCCCGCCAGGGCGATGATTGTCACCACGACCAGCACGATCACCAGCACGATTCCGCGCCGTCTGAAAGAGGAACGCGTGTGCCGACGCTTCGTTGGAGATTGATGAGAGAACAAATTCATCGGTTCCCGCTCCGCTGTGTGCTGGTAACACCAATTCGGGAAGTGAAAGAACCCTGCTGCTGGCCCGGCGTGGTAGCCGCCGCATCGCGATGGGCCGAGGGGAGTGCTATCACCTGGCGATAATAGGGACGATGAGTCTCGGTCAGAGTGCCGGATGCATCTGTCTCCGACTCCTGGCGTTTTTGGTTGGGTTGAACGAGTTCGGAACTGGTGCCGTCGACTGGCTGGCGCGCTCGAGGCTTCCAGCGCTCCGGCGGAGGGCTGAGCAGCAACGTCACCTCCACCGCGGCCGGTAACGACTTTCGCGCGAGGCTGTCCCATTCATCCAGCCAATCGCGGCCGTCGAAATAGCGAAATGTGCAATGAGTCACTTCGGGAACATACATGGACGATCCGGCTGGGAGCGACGCAAGTCCGTCGGACGAGGTGAGCCCAATCCGTTCCACGGTTTCCTGAAGACGCGATTCCGCGCCTGCAGCGGCCGTTTCTCCTCGCGTGCGGCGTGACTGTTGGCTCCCTTCGGCGAAGGCCCGCCAATCGAGTTCGACTCGCACCAATCCGGGCGGGGCCTTGCGGTCAGTTTCTCGCTCCTCTCGAGGTTCCTCGTACGAATAGAGGATCGTCCGCAATTCCGGAACGGTCGGGGTTCGCATGCCGTTCTCGAGTTCTTCCGAATCCTCGTGTTCAGCTGTACTCTCGTCGGGAGTCAGCGGCTGGATGATTTCCATCTTAAGAACGTGGGATGTCCCCACGAGGCCGAACTTGGGAAGTTCCGCCCCATTCGAATTTCTGGTCAACCGATTCATGACGGTTAACGGATCAGCGGATGGCGATGCGCTGGTCATCAATGCTGTCCCGCTCTCCGCGGGTGGGGATGCGAATAACGACTGGCTGCCAGTTACGGGGCCAGCATGGCTGCCGGTTTGTGCCGGCGCCGGTGGAGGAGCGGCTGCAATGCCATGCAGATCTTCCGCCAATTGTTGCGCCAGGGCTCGCACAAGTTGCGACTGTTCGGTCTTCGATTGCCCAGTCTCGAAGAGCCGCATGTAGGTATTGAACAGGCTCCATAAACCTGCCAGCAGAACGGCCGAGAGGAGAGACGTAAGCAACAGCTCCAACAACGTGAAGCCGGCGCGCATCTTTTGCCGATCTTGGCCAGGACGAACGTGGAACTTCTGTCGACGGTGAGTTTTCATCGGGGTGTTGTCGCGCCGAATTGGCGTGTCCGCGTGGGGACATCCGATGTCGCAAATTGTGTCTGGCCCGGCGATGCTCCCTCGCGGCTGCGAACCCAACGAATCAGAGAGAACTGCTTGCGCGCGTGATGTTCGGCTTCGAGTTGCCGCCGCTGCGACTATTGCGGGGTCACCGTGACCTTTAGTGAGACGAGTTGCTCCATTCCCGGAATATCCGACTGGTTCACCGGCTCGATCTCGACGGAATAAACCCAATCCGGATCTTCCTCCACCGGTTCTTCATCCACGTCGGTAAACGGCAGGACTCCGGAAAGGATTTCGTTCAGCTTATTACCGCACAAAATCTGCGCGGCAGCGAGCTCGCGCGCGGAACTTGACTGCCGCCTCCCAATGCCGGCCAATTCTCCCAGCACGATGACGCTCGCCAACAGAATGCTGGTTGCCACCAGCACTTCCATCAGCGAGAAGCCGTCCCGCGAGGTTCGGGAAATCATTACCGTGACTCTTTATGGCGCTCCGGCTCGCCGATCGTGGGGATGCCGGTCAATCCGCGCAGAGCCACTGCGATTTCGACGTCCTTCTTCCCCTTCAGCCGGATCGTTGCGTCGGAAGTCCGGCCGTTGGGATAGAAGAGAATCGGAGTCGACCATTCGGCGGCATCCTCTTCCTGGGAGACCACGTCTTCGTTTGCACGAGCTTTGGTCTTTTCCAGTGATGCTTGGGCAGCCTCTTCTGCCTGCTCTTCGTGCAGATCGCAGAACTGAACTCCGTCCGGAAGCTCTCGGCGAGAACGGGCCTCATCTTCCTCGGTCATGGCTGGCGATTGGTCATCACTCACGGAGACCTTGGAAAGTGCAGCGGGGCTGTTGCCAGTTCGCGGCTTGGCTGCGACGACCGGCACGACCTCGAAGACATTCGATTCCGGTTGAAAGCGAAACTGCTGCGGTACGCCGGTTTCGATTGCGGTGTGTCTGGCCTTCACCAATTCCACGCGGATCTGGCGGGCGGCGCTCACCAGTTGGCTTTTGCCGAGAGGTGAGCGAAGCATCGGCCAACTGGCGGCCACCATGACCACCAGCAGCCCCTGGACCATCAACATTTCAAACAGCGTATATCCACCGCGCTCGGTGCGGCTCGGTCGTGATTGTCGTGAAGTTCGCATTTCGCTACTCCTCGAAACAGAGGTTGTCGATCTTGAGTCGCGTTCCTGAACGTCGATTCACGAACTAGCGCTGGACCTGCCGTGTTTGAGTTGTTGCGGCTTCCGGTCCTTCCTGTCCCTCTTCATCACGGACCCAGCTTACGATGTCATCCTCGGTGTTGTCCTCGCCATCCGGTCCAAAAGACCAGATATCCGGGTAACTGTCCTTGCCGTGAGTCGGGGGGTATTCGTACTGGTAGTCACGTCCCCACGGATCTTTTGGAATGGTTGACTTGGAGATGTACGGTCCTTCCCACTTGGAACTTTTGTCTTCCTCGGCCGGTGCTTCGACCAGTGCGGTCAAACCCTGCTCCGTCGATGGGAAGTCCTTCAAATCGATCGAGTAAGTTTCGAGCGATGCCCGCAGCATGCCGATTTGCGATTTGGCGGCGTTGATGTCGGCCTTCTTGCGGCTGCCGAGAATCCGCGGACCCACCATCGACATGATGAGCACGAGGATGGCCAGGACCACCAACATTTCGATCAAGGTGAAACCGCTACGGTGTGCCGACGTGTGGCGATTTTGACAGGTCTTCATCGTCTCATTCTCCTTTGCAGCAATTCAATTCCCGCGAGCAGTGTCCGAAAAATCGGGGATGTTCTCGTGGAAATCTTCGTGTCATTACTTTCAGGTCCGCCTGCAGCCTAAAGCCGGGTTGACCCGCAACGGATTCCCTTCCGTTGTTTTCTAGACTTTCAACTTCCTTCTTTTTGTTGTGACGTTAACTCGTTGTGATGTTCAGCCAGGTTTGCTCAAACTCGTGGTTAATGTTGTCGGTCAGGCAGGGGAGGCGTTGGATTGCTGGAGGCAGGTTTGCGTGGCGGTTTTAAAGGGGGGTTGTTCGAGGCGGGGGTTAATTCATGTTGGCACTCATGTCAAACACGGGCATCAGCAGGGCAACAAGGACGAACATAATTACGGTCCCCATCACCATCAGCATCACCGGCTCGACCATGCGGACCATGATGTCGATTTGCCGACTGATCTTGCGGTCGATGCCGTCCGCGATATTGATCAATACATTTTCCAAGTTGTTCGATTCCTCGGCGACGCGAATCATGGCCATGACTGGGGGAGCAATCAAACCGCATTTGGCGAGCGGTTTCGACAATGAATCGCCCGAAGTAACGTTCTCGGCCGATTGACGGATCGCCTCGGCGAGCACGGTATTCCCGGTGGAGTCGCGGCTGATTTCCAGCGCTCGTAGCAGCGGCACGCCGTTTCGCAACAGCGTCCCCAGGACGCGGCAGAACCGGGATGTGGCCGATCCCAGAAAAATGCTTCCCATAATCGGAATGCGAAGCTTCCAGCGATCGACAAAGAGCCGGCCCTGAGGAGTGCGGGACTTGTTCTTCAGCCAGTAGCCGAGCCCACCAAGCCCGGCAAGGAGAAACAACCCGTATTTGCCGAGCGTATCGCTGAGCCACAATAACATGACGGTGGCTGTCGGAAGTCCCCCTTGCTGCTCCAGTTGGGCAAACAACTCGGCAAACTTGGGGACGAAGAAGACAACAAGAACCGTCGTCACGACGAAGCCCGCGACGGCAAGAAAAGCCGGGTAAGCCATCGCGCCGGTGACACGTCCCTTGAGTTCTTCCTGCAGCTCCAAAAAGTCGGCGGTCCGCTTGAGTGCGTCTTCGAGGAATGCTCCTTCCGAGCCGGCCCGAACCATGCTCACCGTCAACTCCCCGAACACATCCGGGTGCCGGGCAAACGCTTGATCGAGCGGAGTTCCCTCGACGACGCGATCGCGGACGTCCGTCAGCACGGTCTTCAGCCTCGGGTGGGCTGCCTGCTCGGAAAGGACCTGCAGCGCGGAGAGCAATGGGACGCCATTCTGCAGCAGATCCGCAAGCTGAGTGAGGTTGGCAGCCAGAAGCTCTGCCTTGATGCGTCCGCCTCGCTTGAATATCTGCTGCCAATTCGGTTTGGCCGCGATGGCATCGGCGATTCGCAACGGAAACAGTGACTGTTCCGCCAACGCACGCAGCGCATCCCGACGGCTGGCGGCGGCAATCGAGCCGACCACGTCCTGGCCCATCAGGTTTCGTGCTGTGTAGGCGAAATCAGGCATGTTTGTTCAACCGACGTTGTTCTCTGGATTCAATCAATGTCTGTAGATTCTCGTGTTTTGCCGCAGTCAGTCGGCCTTTGTTACTCGCAACACTTCATCAATTGTGGTCCGGCCCAGCAGAACTTTTCTCCAACCGTTCTGCCGTAATGTCTGCATTCCTTCTTCCATCGCGGCTCGTTTGATCGTTCCGGTTGAAGCTCGTTCCACCGCCAATTGCCGAACCCGCTCATTGACTTCCAATAATTCGTAAATGCCCACCCGCCCCGCGTAGCCGGTGTTTCGACAGCTGCGGCAGCCGACGGCGCGGTAGATCGTCACGTCCGCGGATTGCGTTTCGTCATATGGGAAGTCAGCGGGAACATCTTCCCGCGGCGGAAGGAATGGCTCTCGGCATTCCTTGCAAAGAGTTCGCACCAGCCGTTGGGCCATGATTCCCTCGACCGTGCTCGACACCAGGAACGGCTCGACTCCCATGTCAGAGAGCCGCATGAAAGCGCCGGCGGCATCGTTCGTGTGGAGCGTGCTGAAGACCAAGTGCCCGGTGAGCGATGCTTGAATCGCATTCTCGGCGGTCTCGAAGTCTCGAATTTCGCCGACAAGCACGACGTCCGGATCGTGCCGCAGAATTGCCCGCAGGCTGGCGGCAAAGGTTAACCCGACCTTGTGATGGACTTGGATCTGGTTGATCCCATCGAGTTGGTATTCGATGGGATCCTCGGTCGTGATGATTTTGGTCTCTTCGTCCTTGATCTCGTTGAGCGCACTATAAAGCGTGGTCGTTTTTCCCGAGCCGGTCGGACCGGTCACCAGGATGATGCCGTGCGGCAGTTGAATCAGCTTGTTGAATTTCGCGTAGATGTCCTCATCCATGCCGATCCCGCGAAGCGAAAACTTCATCGCATTCTTGTCGAGTACGCGCATCACGATCCCCTCGCCGTGCAGCATGGGAATCACCGAAACGCGAATGTCGATCTCACGGCCGGAGATCTTCAACTTGATGCGGCCGTCCTGCGGTACCCGCTTCTCCGCGATGTTCATCCGGGCCATGATCTTCAACCGGCTAATGATCGCGGCCTGAAACCGGTTGATCTCCGGAGGGGTCGGTTGTTTCTGCAACACGCCGTCGATGCGATAGCGAATCTTGAGACCTTCCGCCTGTGACTCGATATGAATGTCGCTTGTGCGCGATTCGACCGCCTCGGTCAGAATCTCGTTGACCAGATTGACCACCGAGGCCTGCTGCGCCATTTCGGAGGCTTCGGACGGATCCCACTCGATCTCCTCAAGCAGTTCGACGTCGCCCGATTGGTCAGCCTGGGCCATGAGACCGTCGACCATTTCGGCTCCGACCCCAAGGTGCGATTTAATGAACCGCGCGACTTCCGCCGGGGGGGCGACACAGGCTGTGATACTCCGTCCGATGGCCGATCCCACGGCGTCGAGGGAGTGCAAATCAAACGGATTTCCCGTAACGACGGTCAAAGAAGATTCGTGATCGGAGAGCGGGAAGACTCCGTAACGGTGAATCAACTTTGCCGGGAACTGGGTCAGGAGGGCAGGATCGGGGGAGATCGCTGTCAGATCGACCGTTTCGAGCCCCAAGGTCGCCGCCACTGCCGCCAGGGCTTCTTCCTCGGTGGCATACCCCAACTCTACCGCGGCACGATGGAGTCCCCCGTCCCGCTCCAGGGCCTCTCGGGCGACCTGCAGCTGGCGCACATCGAGAAACGGAGTTTCAGCGATGGTGGGGAGGGAAGCCATAAATCACGTATGTCTAAATTGGGCGTCGAATCGAGGGAGGTAAAATCGGGGGGGGCTCTGACACCGTGGTATGCGTAACCCGTTCGATTCGATCGCCAGTTTTTTTCAGGTAGGGTTGAGGAACAAAGTTCCGGCAACGCGTCTTTTGAGGCAGGGCTTTTCGGCAGGTTTCATCGTGAGCAGGCGGTAGGCCGTGGTTTTGGTCTGGGGCCGGCTGGCTCAATGGTGGGAAGTCGCTAACATATATGTCGGAGTTTATACATACCGTTGATTAGCGTCAAGGTACCCCCCTGACCCCCTTCGGTAGGTGGTAGAAACCGGCGAATTGGTGATAAATCGTGAAATTATAAGGGGTTCGGACTTGCCGTTCTGGGAAGGGCGAAACCATCGTAACATTAATCTAACAAAACACTTATGTTAAAACATCCCGAATTGGAATTGTGGAGCAATGTGAGACTGGGATAATTGGGAATTTTAGCAATTTTCTGGGTAGGGGCGTTTCCCCAGTTGTTTCAGCGGCAGGTCACTCCCCCGAATATAATCGGCAGAGGGATTCCGAGGCGGGGTCATAACGGTTTGTCAGTCATCAGGCTTTATCGATTGAGGAGAAAGGGCGATGCGGGAGGCTGGTAACGGTGTCAGCCATTTTCAATCCACCGAAGAAGACTCTCGAGTCGGGATCGGGTTTGTATCGCGTAAGTGAAATATGGGTGGCGCTTCCGTGAGATTCTTGAAGTCACGCACTGCAAGGCTGATCCTGCTGCTGGCGGTCGCGGGGGGGTTGGTGCCATTTACTATTCCAACGGACGATGGGGAGACCCAAGAATCTGACCTGGCACGACCTGTGAAGAAGTACCGGCGATCTGGTGAGAAGCGATCACCCGTAGTTGCCGAGAAGCCGCAGTCGGCGATCCGGTCTCTCTCCACACCAGTTGAATCCCCATCTCCGCCGGCCGAATTGATGGCGGCAACAGCCGCTGCACCGATTCCAACGAGCGGTCTCCCCACGGCAATGCCTCGGTCAGAAGCGCTCAACTCCCCTCTCGTCACTCTCGGCAAAGTCACCAGATACGCTGAACGGTTGCTGGCACTCTTTGACCGCGATCGAAACGGGCGGCTGGAACCTGCCGAATGGGCCGCCATGCACGGAGATCCCCGCGCAGCCGACCTGAACGGAGATGGAATCGTGGAGCTTGATGAATTGACCCGCCATGTCGCGGATTACGGGCGCGGACGGCGAACCCGGTTGATTGTTGATGATGCCATGAATACCGCGACGGCTCCCGTCGGCGGGAACGCGGGCTCGCAGAGCGATATGCCTGCCACGCCGAATGGTCAGTCACCAACAGGGGACGATCCGGCGGCAGCCAGACGAAACCGCCGGTTTGCCGTTTCCCCCTCCCGGTTGCCACAGGGTTTGCCTGAATGGTTTCTCGACAGGGACGCCGATGGCGACGCACAACTAACACTGCAGGAGTTCGCGCCGGCCGGCGAAACGGGACAACAGGAAGAGTTCCGGAAACTCGACCAGAATAACGACGGACTGCTCACTGCTTCCGAGTACGTCCGCGCCGCCAGCACAAAACCCGCCGCCAAGCCATCTGGATCGAACGACGCGGGCGCGGAAACCAAGCCGCAGTAGCGCTCATGGGACGTTCGCGCCGCCCGCTCCCGTTTCAAGATGCTCCGACTCGGCCTAGTACCGGTAATACTCCGGTTTAAAGGGGCCTTCGACCGGGACGTTGATGTACTCGGCTTGCTTTGGCGTCAGCTTGGTCAGCTTCACACCGAGCTTGGCCAGATGCAGCCGCGCGACTTCTTCGTCAAGTTTCTTCGGCAGCATGTGCACGCCGACAGAGTATTTATCGGTCTCGGTCCAGAGAGCGATCTGCCCGAGCACCTGGTTGGTGAAGCTGTTTGACATCACGAACGAGGGGTGCCCCGTCGCGCAGCCGAGGTTCACCAGCCGACCTTCCGCCAGCACGATGATTGCCTTCCCGTCAGGGTAGACGAACTTATCGACCTGCGGCTTGATGTTCACCTTCTTGATGTCTTTCCGGTTCTTCAAGTACGCCACTTCGATTTCGGCGTCGAAGTGCCCGATGTTGCAGACGATCACCTCATGCTTCATCGCATCCAGATGCTCGCTGCGGATGACGTCGCAGCAGCCGGTAGCGGTCACGAAGATGTCCCCCAACCGGGCGGCTTCTTCCATCGTGGTCACTTGGTAGCCTT